>CAZVYD010000029.1:0-16423 GCA_964631575.1 uncultured Candidatus Bathyarchaeia archaeon | reverse complement strand
TCTCAACGGTAAAGGCGCTAGAAGGCAAAGACGTAGACCAAGTATGCATTGGATCTTGCACCAATTCCTCATACCGGGACCTGATGCTCATGGCAAGGATACTCAAGGGGAAGAAGGCCCACCCGAATGTGAGCGCTGTTCTTGCCCCTGGATCCAGACAGGTTCTGAACATGATCGCAAGGAACGGTGCATTGGCGGATCTGGTCGAATCCGGAGTGAGAGTAGCAGAAAACGCCTGCGGATTCTGCATAGGTAACAGTCAGTCCCCACAGTCCGAAGGAGTATCCCTGAGGACAAGCAACAGGAACTTCGAAGGTAGATCTGGCACCAAAGACGCTCAAGTATACCTTGTGAGCCCAGAGACCGCCGCTGCAGCTGTCATAGCAGGCAAGATCACCGATCCACGTGACCTGGGAATGCAATACCCAACTGTCGAGATGCCGAACGAGTTCGTCACAGACGACTCAATGATACTCCCACCGTCTACGCACCCAGAGGATGTAAAGATCTACAGAGGCCCGAACATCGGTGAGCCACCTAAGAGCGAGAAGCTTCCGGAGAACATCACGGGCGTCGTCACGATAAAGGTCGGCGACAAGATCACGACGGACCACATCATTCCGGCAGGTGCACGAATGAAATACCGTTCCAACATCCCGAAGTACTCAGAATTCCTGTTCGAAACAGTGGACCCGAAGTTCTACGAGAGAGCCAAGGCAATAAGAAGCCGGAACAAGCACAACATCATAGTCGGCGGTTTGAGTTATGGCCAGGGCTCTTCGCGAGAGCACGCTGCAATTTGCCCGATGTTCATGGGCGTAAAGGCTGTCATAACCAAATCGTTCGAGCGAATACATAGCGCCAATCTGGTCAACTTTGGCATATTGCCACTCACCTTTGCCTCTGAGAACGATTATGATAAGGTGGAACAAGGGGACGATCTGGAGATCCCGAACGTCAGGGACGCTCTCAACAAGAAGACCCCCATGACCGTGAAAGACAAGACAAAAGGCTTTGATTTCGAGGTAAGATACGAACTCTCCGACAGGCAAAGAGACATCATTCTTGCTGGCGGAACTCTCTTGTATTCTAAGAGCACGTGAAATTCGCCCAGGAGAATGAGAGAAATGCAAAGCAAGATTCACGTCAAGAGCCCGATAGTAGAGATTGATGGAGACGAAATGGCGAGAGTCATGTGGCATATGGTGAAGGAAAGACTCCTTATGCCATATCTCGACATGAAACTGGAATATTATGACCTTGCACTGAAGAAGAGAGACGAGACAGACGACAAGATAACCGTAGAGGCCGCCAACGCGATAAAAAAATACGGAGTCGGCACGAAGTGCGCCACAATCACGCCTAACAAGGCACAAGTTCGCGAACACGGACTTAAGCAGGAGTGGAAGAGCCCTAACGGCACTATAAGGGCTATCCTAGATGGCACCGTCTTCAGGTCTCCGATCCTCGTGAAGAACATACTCCCCAGCGTGAAGAATTGGAAGAAGCCTATCCATATTGGCAGGCACGCATACGGTGATGTTTACAAGAATCAGGAGATACTTGTGCCGGGTCCCGGCAGAGGAGAGCTCGTCTTCACGCCGGCAGGCGGAGGGACGCCCGTAAGGCTCACCATTCAAGACTTTGAAGGAGCAGGCATCCTCCAAGGAATACATAACACCGACCAGTCCATAAGGAGCTTCGCAAAGTCCTGCTTCACTTATGCACTGGATCAGAAGATCGATCTCTGGTTCTCTGTCAAGGACACCATCTCCAAGACATATGATGCGAGATTCAGGCAGATCTTCGAAGAAGAATACGAAAGAAGCTGGAAGAAGAGATTCAATGAAGAGGGCATAAACTACTTCTTCACCTTGATCGACGACGCAGTGGCACGGATCATCAAGTCTGAAGGCGGAATGCTCTGGGCCTGCAAGAACTACGATGGAGATGTCATGTCGGACATGCTCGCATCAGCGTATGGCAGCCTTGCGATGATGACTTCGACCTTGGTTTCACCAGAGGGATACTTCGAGTACGAGGCTGCTCACGGCACCGTTGCGAGACACTACCAAAGATATCTCAAAGGTGAGAAAACTTCTTCGAACCCGATGGCTATCATCTTTGCGTGGACTGGCTGTCTAAAGAAGCGGGGCGACTTGGATAAGACGCCCGATGTCGTTGAATTCGGCAAGAAACTGGAAGCGGCTGCCATCGAGACGGTGGAGAACGGCGTCCTGACCGGAGACATCATGAGAGTGGCCGAGCCAGATCCCAGAAACAAGCAGGTATACACAGAAGAGTTCATGGACGCGATCGCGGAAAGACTGAGAGAGAAACTCTAGAAGGATCCAGGTATGGCGCAGAAGGCAATCAGAGAAGCAGACGGGAAACGGATGATTGCCCGTCTGCTGAAGGAATACACCAACGGAAAGTACTCTGTAGATGACAAGTTCATCACAGTCGGACCTGACACAGACCTAGAGAGACTGCCGAAGACATATGATTGGGTCGAGAAGGAAAAGCTTGTTGTGAAACCTGACCAGCTCATAAAAAGACGCGGTAAAAGCAAACTTCTATTGTTGAACGCGAACTGGAACGAAGCTGCAAAGTGGATCAAAGAACGAATGAGCAAACCGATGACGGTAGGCAACGTGACTGGAACACTGGACCATTTCATCGTGGAGCCATTCGTGCCGCACGGAAAGAACGATGAGTACTACTTTGCAATAACCTCGGTCCGAGAAGGCGACATGATACTATTCCACCATCAAGGCGGCATAGACGTGGGAGATGTGGACGCAAAGGCCGTCAAAATGACGGTGCCAATCGGTGAATACCCAAGAGCAGCTGAAATTGAAAGGACTTTGTTGGGAAATGTCCCGGAGAAGCGAAGGAAACTCATTGCAGGACTCATTGAAGGAATGTTCAAGTTCTACGCAGATCTGAACTACGCTTACCTTGAGATCAATCCTCTCGTAGTGGTTGAAGACAGAATATATCCCCTTGACCTCGCTGCCAAACTCGATGACACCGCTGAATTCGAAAGTGACCAAAAATGGGGCAGCATAGAGTTCCCCTCACCGTTCGGTAGAACCCTTACCAAGGAAGAGGCATACATCGAAGATCTAGATTCTAAGACCGGTGCATCTCTAAAGCTGACCGTCATCAACCCTGAGGGCAGAGTCTGGACGATGGTCGCAGGAGGCGGCGCCTCAGTCATTTTCGCTGACACAATCACCGATCTTGGTTTCATGAACGAGATGGCCAACTACGGGGAATATTCGGGAGATCCGAGCGAGGAATTCACATATCTCTATGCGAAAACCATCCTAGACCTCATGACTAGGAAGATGGACCCCCGAGGAAAAATCCTCTTTATAGGCGGCGGCATTGCAAACTTCACAGATGTCGCCAGCACGTTCAAAGGAATTGTGCGCGCGCTGAGGGAGTACCAGCGGAAACTCGTGGAGAATAAGGTGAAGATTTACGTTCGCAGAGGAGGCCCCAACTATCAGGAGGGGCTGAGAATAATGAGAGAACTTGGAAACGAACTGGGGGTACCCATTGAGGTCTACGGTCCAGAGACACATATGACAAGAATCGTCTCCATGGCCCTCAAGGGAGGGAAATAGGCAATCAAGAAAGAAGAGAGCACAAAAGAAAGTGCAAGCGCAAAGACAGCTAAGAAAGACTACCTCTTGTTTTCTAGGGACACGCAGGCGTTCATATACAACATGCAGGTGAACGCAGCCCAAAGGATGCTGGACTTCGACTACATCGCGAGACGAGATACACCCTCAGTCGCTGCCATCATAAACCCCACAGGCTCTGATGGTTTCCAGAAACTATTCTTCGGGCCCAAGGAGATCTTGGTCCCTGTCTACAGGTCGCTCAAGACTGCAGCTGAAAAACATCCGAATGTAGATGTAATGGTCAACTTTGCCTCCTTCAGATCCGCCGCCCCTTCCACAGAGGAGGCCCTTGCGATACCGCAGATCAGGACAGTTGTGATAATTGCAGAAGGGGTTCCAGAGCGCAAAATGAAGGAACTCGTCGCGAAGACAAGGAAGCTGGGCAAGGTGATTATCGGCCCATCGACTGTCGGCGGCGTCATGGCTGGCGCATTCAAGATTGGAAACACAGGTGGCACCATAGAGAACATCATTGAATCGAAACTGCATAGGCCTGGCTCCGTTGGTTTCGTTTCCAAGTCCGGAGGCATGAGCAACGAGGCCTTCAACATCATAGCGCGCAATACGAATGGGCTCTACGAGGGAATTGCGATAGGAGGTGACAGGTATCCGGGGACTACCTTGCTGGATCATCTCCTGAGGTTCGAGAAGAACCCGGAAATCAAGATGCTTGTGTCTCTGGGTGAAGTGGGTGGTACAGACGAGTACACCATAGCGGAGGCGCTTGAGAAGAAGCAGATCACTAAGCCCTTGGTGATTTGGGTCACTGGGACATGCGTGAAGGCTTTCAAGACCGAGGTCCAGTTCGGACATGCAGGCGCCAAAGCAGACGCCGAACTGGAAACAGCTGACGCGAAGAACACGGCCCTTAGAGCTGCTGGCGCAATTGTACCGGACTCCTTTGACGACTATGGAGAGAAGGTTTGTCAGGTGTACAGTAAGCTTGTGAAAGAAGGTGTCATAGTCCCTCAGCCAGAGCCGCCAGCTCCAAGATTGCCGATGGACTATAGCTACGCAGTCAAGGCAGGACTGATCCGCAAACCGACGAGCTTCGTTTCCTCCATATCCGACGATCGAGGTGAGGAACTCACGTACGGCAACATGGCAATATCCGAGGTTTTCAAGTCCGACATCGGGATAGGGGGCGTTCTTAGCATCCTATGGTTCAAGAAGCTACTGCCGAAATACGCCACCAAGTTCATCGAGATGGTGATTACGATCACAGCGGATCATGGCCCAGCTGTCTCAGGAGCACACAACACTATAGTGGCCACTAGGGCTGGAAAGGACCTCATATCCTCACTCGTGTCAGGGATGTTGACAATCGGCCCGAGGTTCGGCGGCGCCATAGACGGAGCCGCCGAGATGTTTTCACAGGCCGTAGATGAGGGAGTAACCCCGAGAGAGTTCGTTGACGCGATGAAGGAAAAGGGCGAGAACATCCAAGGAATCGGCCACCTTGTGAAGTCCATACACAATCCTGACATGAGAGTGACCATCATAAAGGACTACGCCAAGAAGCATTTCAAGAAGACACCCATACTAGACTACGCACTGGAGGTTGAGAAGATCACCACAGCCAAGAGAGATAATCTCATCCTCAACGTAGATGGATGCATAGGTGTCTGCTTCGCAGACCTCCTGAGAAACGAGATGCCCAAGTCCGAAGCCGATGAATACATAAACATGGGCGCACTGAACGGGCTTTTCGTCCTAGGCCGAAGCATCGGCATGATAGGTCACCATATGGATCAGAAGAGACTGAAGCAGGGCCTTTACCGCCATCCATGGGACGATATAGCATACATGAAATAGGAGCCCATTCGTGCCAAGCACATTCATGGAGTTCAAGGCACGAATGACCATGACCCTCGGCAACAAGCCTAGCTCTCTGTGAGCTTTCCCTCTCGCTTCTTGAGAACAGCAATCCAGAGAAGTAAACTTACCAGCGTCATAGCCATGGCTACGATGAACGTTTCTTTTGAAGACAGTATCAGAGCTTCCGTCTCCGACAAACCGTGCACCAGATTCATATTCCTGAAGTAGTCTGCCAAGTAGCCTCCCAACAGGAAGGGAGGTAAGCCAAATCCGAATAGGAATCTGACAGCATTGAAGTATCCTAGGAATTTCCCTCTGTCATTAGCCGGTGCAAACTCTCCAGCCATAGGAAATGCTGTAGTCTCGGATAATGGCCAAGACATACCCACCAGAGCTGAAACAAGAGTGAAGTGAATAGGAGTCTCCGAGTAGAGCAGCACTGCTGGCGCGGAACTGTTGACGGCCAATGCGGCCACATACAGCTTCTTCTTGTCTACTTTGTCTGAGAGGTGCCCCATTGGGATCCCTAAGATGAGATTGGTCAGGTTCCCCAAGGCGGAGACAGTGCCGATCAAGGTTCCAGAAAAACCGAGCCCGCTACCCATGTAGATCATCATCAGTTGTCTTAGGCCGTTTATCCCAAACATGCTAAGAGAGTTCGTCAATACAAGCATCTTCAGCATCGGCAGGTTGCCTGTGCCCTCCTTCAGCTCAACCGCCGACTCAATAGATGTCTTGACAATTGTCCTGTGGTCATCTACCCAGACCCATACTATTGCTGCGCTTATGAACATCATTGCAGCGGAAATAACGAAGTTCAGTGTGAAGCCTATCGTGTCATACATGATACCAGCCGCGAAAACTCCAAGAGCCATCCCTCCAACACCAATGGTGTTCAGGTAGCCCATAACGCGCCCACGTTCCGAAGGTCTCGTAACATCAATGATGAGCGTCGACCATGCAACATTGCTCATTGACCAGAACCCTTCCAGAATCGTCAGCCCCAATATCAGGAACCAGACTTCGGTGAGCCCCATCATCAGCAGATACGCGATCCCTGCAATTGTTTCTCCCAAGACGATGAACAGCTTTCTCTTTCCAATTCTATCAGAAAGCCTTCCCCAATATGGCTGAGTAGCCGAGCTGGCAACCATAGGGAGAGCGCTCAGAAGCCCAACCTGAACGAGATTTGCTCCCAACTGCTGATAGGCGTAGACTGCAAGAAACGGATAGAATACCCCTCGCCTGTTCATAGCTAGAAACTGGAATGTTCCTAGCCCAGTCAGCTCTCTTGCTCTCGTCTACGATACACCTTGCTCCCGCAGAGAACGGTTTGAACCAAGAAAAGCCTTGCTACAGAGGTAACGGAGCTGAAAATGTTCTCGGATTCAGGGATCTTAGGTGAAGATTGGGTTCCTACATTGGAACCTCGATAAAGAGTCGTTCAAGAAGTTCCTTGTATCGATTCCTTATCGTCACTTCGGTGACGTTCGCTATCTCGGCGATCTCTCTCTGAGTTCTCCTCTCATTGGTCAGCACCGTTGCGATGTATGTTGCGGCTGCGGCTATTCCAGTCGGGCCACGTCCGCTCGTCAACTTCATGCCTTTAGCGATATTCAAGATCTTGAGAGCGATAGCCTCAGCCTTCCCGCTTATCGTAAGCTTGTTGCTGAACCGCGCTGCGTAATGCATCGAGGTCGATGGCGGAACAAAAGTTTCCAACTCGCGAACCATGAACCTGTAGCTTCTTCCAATGTCCTTCTTGTTCAGGTTCGAGGATGAAGCAATCTCGTCAAGTGTTCTTGCCACGCCGCATTGCCTACACGACATGTATATCGCAGCTGCAGTCACATTGTGGATCGATCTGCCTCGAATCAACTTCCTCTTGATCGCTTTCCTGTAGATAACGGAGGCCGTTTCAAGAATGTTCTTAGGAAGGTTCAAACCAGAAGATAGTTTGCTTAGCTCGGAAAGCGCAACCGCCAAGTTCCTCTCAGTGGCGTCTGAGACCCGTACACGTCGCTGCCATTTCCTGAGCTTGTAGAGATCCAGTCTCTGAGCAGGAGTCAGGCTTTTGCCGGTTGCACGTTTATCTCGCCAGTCAATGACCGTCGAGAGACCTTTGTCGTGAATAGTATAGGTTAGTGGGGCTCCGACTCGTGCTCTCTTCGCTTTCTGCTCGTCGTCGAACGCTCTCCACTCGGGCCTTGAGTCAGCAAGCTTCTCGGCTATGACGCACCCGCACGCCACACACACGATTTCAGCGGCGTCATAGTCTCTCATGAGCTTCGAGCCGCCACATTCCGGACAAACCCGGACCCGTGGCTGAACCGAAGTTTCCGAACTCGTTTCTGAATCATCCGGCAAACTACTTCACCATTTCTCCTAACTCGCGACGTAAGCAATCTTTCCAACAAGATGATCAGGATCGGAAACCACGGGCTTTATCGCGACATAAGGAGAGGTGACCGGCCCGAAGATATCCTGAACGACACCCACCTCTCTCAATTTGCTGTCTAAAACCTTGGAGCCAACATCAATCGATGGCTCCGACGTCAGCTTCACGATGAGGCTACGGCTTTTCGAGAGGTGCGTAATTTTGCCGAGCCTCTTCAAGCTCGCATCTTCACTCCTAAATGAAATCCGACAATCCGAAGAGGTCCTCTTAAACTTTGCGAGGCCTTACGTATCTTTCCACAGATTTCACCATCATAGAGTCATGTTACTCTAGGAAAGTTGAGTAAGATTCTTCACAGACGCTTTGGCATGACAAATGTCGAATGCGAGAGTTTCTCGACAATAACACGTGACCTTCATCAACTGGAAATCTTATAGCAATCAAATGCCGCATCTCTCGTAAGCAAGGGACGTGGTGCGTGAATGATTTCAGACATGGATCAAGAGATGAAGAAACATGGTCTGGCCGCAATCATTGTAACTGGAGACTCAACGTTCGGAAATCCTGAACTCTACTATGTCATTGGGGCTGGAATACCTAGAGGAGGCATCTACCTTAAGGCAAGATCCCATGACCCTGTTCTAGTTGTCAGCAACATCGATGTGGGTAGCGCGAGAAAAGGCCGGGTTGACAAGGTCGAAACGTACTCTGAATACGGACATGAGAAGACCCTCAAGCAATATGGCAGGGACAGAGCTCAAACAATTCTATTTGACAAGATCCTTAGAAAACACAACGTAAAGGGAAAGATCGGTTTCTACGGCAAGGTCGAAGTCAGCAGCTTCATCTCGCTTATAGAGTCTCTCCGAAAGAAGGGGCACAGGATAGTTGGAGAGAAGCGTCCGACCCTACTCGACTCCCTTCGAGAAACAAAGGACAAAATCGAAGTCGAGAAGATAGGCAAGGTTGGATCTAAGACGGAGAAAGTCGTCGAGAAGACACTGGAGATTCTGAGAAACAGTTCAGTCGACGGCAATAGTGTCACCTATCAAGAAAGGCCACTGACGGTTGGCATGGTCAAGGCACACATTCGCAACTTCCTCGCAGAGGAAAATCTTGTCAACATAGAAGAGGTGATTTTCGCAAGCGGCTCGGGATCGTCAGACCCTCACTATAGAGGAGAAGAATCTGACCCGATTCGAGCAGGAGAACCGATCGTCTTCGATATCTTTCCACAAGAGCCCGGCGGCTACTGCTTTGACACCACTAGGACATACGTGGTGGGAAAACCGTCACAGGAAGTGAGATCAATGCACGAAGTTGTACTGGAGGCACAATTGACAGCACTTGACAATCTACGGGAGGGAGTAAACGCGAAGGATGTGACAGAGAAGGTCTGTGACGTATTCGAGAGGAAAGGCTACAAGACGCAACGGGACCTGGCCAAGGGGGATGAGATTGCTAGGACTACTGGATTCATACATTCTCTGGGACATGGCATCGGCCTTACGATAGGAGAAAGGCCCAACCTTTCAGTTCTTATTGATGAGACACTCAAGGAAGGCCACGTTACATCCGTGGAGCCAGGGCTCTATAAGCCAGGCTTGGGCGGAGTCAGAATCGAGGACATCGTCGTCATAAGAAAGACTGGAGTGGAGAACCTCTCAAGACTAGATAAGACCCTTGAACTCTAGAAGGCAAACCTCATCCTGTTTCATTGCGACGCAGTTGGATTCAGTCAAGTCCAGTAATAGGAAACGCTTGTTCGCATCTGACGCCAAGGTCTTGGCACATGGACTGTATTCTTGCTGAAAACATCTGCCAGTATTCTGATTTCTGTCCAAGTAATGATGGAATGTTGTCCAAGGCTTGAGGCGCTTCCTTCGCCAAGAAGGGAGTCAAGTTCTCAAATACCCATGGTCTAAGGTTCAACTTATCGAATAGAAGTCGGCTCTTTGTTGCTTTGGCAACGCGAATGATCCGTTCGAGATTTTCCGGTTGATCATTCACATATGGAATGATTGGCCCTAGGAAGATCCATGTCTCAACTTTCCGCTCTGAGTAGCCCTCAAGGGTTCGTTGCCTCTCGTCAGGCAAACAGGCTCTGGGTTCAAGTTTCCTGGCAAGTTCTGGGTCCAATGTCGTGATAGTGACTCCGACCTCGAACTTCGGCCCCGAGATAAGGTCAGAGTCTCTGAGAACAAGCGATGATTTCGTCTGTATAGATATCTTGAAGTCATGCTTTGCGAGAACTTCTAGACAGCTTCGCGTCAGCTCAAGCTTAGACTCGACGGGTTGGTAGGGATCTGTGACAGTGCTCAGGCCGACCACTCCTTTTCTCTTGCCCGGTAGCTCCCTCGCTAACACCTCGACGATGTTGCTCTTGGCATTGACAAAGGTTCCCCAGTTCCGAGCTATCTTCTCGTTGCGGAAGACAGATCTGGAGTAGCAGTATAGGCAGCCATGTTCGCAACCGAAGTACGGGTTCAGGGAATATGTTAGGCCAGGCAGCCTGCTGGGCGATAGTGCAGTTCTGCAGCGGATGGTTCCATATTCCATGGGGCTGCCCTCATTTTGGGGAATAGTCTGTTATTCTTCGTTGAAAGAGAGCGTGCTTCAGAAGTGTGCTCCCTTCGATCCATCTCCTGAGCGGAATCGTCAGTTGTGACATGGCGTATTGAAGGGCATGTTGGAAGCTGTCGAACCTTCTGGGAGGCGTCTTCAAGGCCGATCTGATGCTTTCCCTCACGTTCCAAACGCCGACAGGAACTATGTATCCGGGATGGATCTCTCTGAGGACGAGGGCTGAGGCTTGCCTTCTCTCTTTCCTTAGAGCTTCAGATACTGCGAGCCTGCAGGAATAGTAGCAACCCCCAACGCTAGCATAGGTTCTTCTACCCCAGTAGTCTTCAGAGTCACCCATGAGAACAGCTGAGCCCGAACTCTCGCCAGGGTTCCACGTTGTCCCTGGAAACCATGCCTCTATCCACTCAAACTTCCAAGTCTCAGGCATCAGGACGGCCACAAAGATGTTATCCAAGTTCCTGAATGTGTAGACTCTGTATTCATCAATTGTACCGTATTGTTTGATCTCATCGACAAACCTTAGGGATAGGGTACTGTCCACGGCGGTTATGCTCCACCGAGTTGGAACTAACCGCCGCCTCGCTCCGACTCCAAACATGCCTACGCTGAATGCGCGTTGAATCTGAGAGACCAAGACCCCGTCCTCATATAGTTCCAAGACCGCTTCTTGTGCTTTCAAATGCCTATCATAGTAGGCATCTTCGATCCTCCTGTCCACCCTCACGTTGGATGTCTTGAAAGACCGCAACAGAGCCGAGGGTCCGAAGGGTTGAGTCTCCTCGCTCAGTGTGAGAATCTTTCTCGGCTTTCGCGCAAAGGATGCTTCCGAATCTGCTGGGCATGTTCCCATTGCCAATTCCTGCAAGGTATCAAGGAGGCCCCCTCCTTGAGCTGCGTCGTGGATGTCACACCGCGACTTGCCTCTTACCAGCGAGAACCTGTAGTCGATTATATCTTGGACTGACTTGCCGACCCATTGCTCGGGAACGTCCAGAATCTCAGTGTCTCCATGGTAGGGCGGTATCATTGGTCCAGCATAGACCTTTGGATAGCCGATTCGGCCTACAAAGACCGCGGGTGGACTCGATCCGTCTATATGTTCTGAATCTATGGTCTCGCCGAGTCGGGCCAAAGCTTGAGCCTTTGCGATCATAGGGCAGCTTGTCTTTCCACAAAGCATCCGTCCTCCCTTACAGTGCAAGCAGAGTGAGGCGGAAGGTGACCGAGAGATCTCTATGCCATCAAGAGCGGGCATGCCCCCTAGAGTATTGTATGGAATAACGTCTGTAAGCCAGCGGATCTCTTGGACGGCCACCCGGCTCTCATCCTCTCTGGGCGCGTATCTCACCAAGTAGCTTGATCATCGACGGAGAAAAAGCATAGAGATAGGAGAAAGTGATCAAGGCGCCTGTTGGCTGGACGATTATAGAGCTCGTGAGCTGTTCCACATCAGATTGAGGAACTCTCTAAAGTGGGCTGCTATGAACCGGTTCTCAACCCAACCGCAAGCAGAGTAGTCAAGCAGACCGATCAATGCTTCATTCTCATCTACTAGCAGATCAATTGCCAGCACAGGCCTTCGAAGCCTCGCCTTCCTTATCGACGATCGTGCCTCGCTGCTGTCTGTCATCAGCCGCACCTCAACCTTTCGCCTTTCTAAGTCTTGGAGCCTACGAAGAACGCTACTATTCAACATCGAATTCCAAGGTAACACAATCGTTACAGTCTTCTCAGCTCGGTCAAGCATCTCGAACATTTTTCTCAGAACTCTATCTCTCCCCATCACAGTATAGATTATCTCTGCTCTTGGGATCCTCGATGAAACGTCCCTGTAGATCCTGTCCAACTGCTCAAAAGCTTCTCTCAAACCCGTAATGGTTTCCATTCCTATGACTGCGGGAGCTCTTGGGGTGTATATTGTTGGCCTAGACGCAGCCGCTTCAGCCCAGCCCTTAGACACTAATGTCTTCAAGGCATCATAGGCGCTTGGATACGGAATCTTTGCACGTTGAGCCACATCTCTAGGAGTGGATGGTCCGAGTTCAGCGAGAGAGATGTAGGCTCGGGCCTCATATTCAGTGAGTCCAAGTCTTCTCAGTGGATCCACGAGCCTCTCCAATTCTAGGTCTCCGCTCCCTATCCTTTCGATACACTTATATTAATTAGTAGCGATCACTACTAAAGATGAGGACCCGATGGAAAGACAAGACCTCCTTGTGGTAGGCGCAGGAACCGCTGGCACCACCGCCGCGGCAGAGGCGGCGAAAAGAGGACTGCGAGTCTGCATAGTCGACACGAAGCCCAGCGAACTCATCGGACAAAAGGTCTGCGGCGACGCCATAGGAAAGCACCACTTCGACAGACTAAAGATGCCTTATCCTTCAGGTGACGAATTCGAGAGAGAGATGAAGGGGATGCAGATCTTCTCTCCAGACCGAGAGACTTTATTTGAAATTCAAGGCGAAGGCGTAACAGGATTCATGATCAATAGACATAGGTTCGGACAGAGACTTCTGAAGTGGGCTCTTGATTCGGGAGCAACCTTGCTCGATCAGACAAAGGCTACCTCTCCCTTGTTTCGAGATGGGCGTGTCACAGGCGTCGAAGCCGAGCGAACTGATCCTAAGGACAGACTTGAGATCTCTGCTTCCATCACTATCGACGCCAGCGGATATTCAGGAGCGATAAGAAGCAAGCTGCCACAAGATTTCGGATTTGAATCGACTATCAGCAGTAGCGACTTGGTCGTACTCTACAGAGAGATCCGCACAGAAGTCTCATGGGGTTCTGACCTTGGTGAGATCTATCTCTCTCGGGAGTTGGCGCCAGGTGGCTACTACTGGATCTTTGACAAGGGCAACGGAAAAGTCAATGTGGGCTTGGGAGTACAAATGACAGGAAGGCACCCAAACCCAAGGGAACAGCTGTATAGGCATGTTCTCTCTCAGACTCCTTTCAAGGAGTCAAAACTAGAACAGGGCGGAGGAGGAATTGTCCCTACACGCAGGCCAATGGACTCTCTCGTCTCCCACGGCGTGATGCTAGTGGGAGATGCCGCGTGTCTGGTGAACCCGATTCACGGAGGCGGAATCGGACCATCGATGCTAAGCGGAAAACTTGCAGCTGAAACAGCCGTTGAAGCTTTGGAGAAACAAGACATGCAAAGAGAAACACTTTGGCAATACAATGTCAAGTACATGCAAAGCTACGGAGTGAAACAGGCCAGCCTCGACATCTTTCGTCGTTTGCTTCAGAGTACGTCCGACGACGAGTTAAACTTCGGAATGAAAAACAGACTTGTCAAGGAGGAGGATGTATTGAGAGCAAGCCTAGCAGGTGACCTTCAACTGAGCGCCAGAGACAAAGCTGAAAGAGCGCTGAGAGGTGCGGGAAAGCTCGGACTTCTACTAAAGCTTGAGAAGACAGCAGATAGGATGCGAGAAATAAAAGCTCTGTATCAAGAATATCCTTCTTCAGAATACTTCGAACATTGGAAGCGCAAGGTCAATTCTGTCTATGAGTCATTAGCAGACTAGGAATGAAAGCCCACAAGTCATTGACCTGTCTCGTAACAAAGCGGCTTTCCGTCCATCAAAGCTTCAGTCTAGGATTTGAACAGATGCGAGAGAATGAATTTGAGGACAACGTAAATCTCGTGGAATCCTGCTTTACTTGCTCCCTTCTTCCTGTTCACGAAGTTTATAGGCACCTCAGTGACTCTCAGCCGGTGCTTCTTCGCAATATGGATCGTCTCGATCTCGAAGGCACCCATGCCTCTGTTCTCCTTGGTCTCTTCAACCACTAGTCGCGCGGCGTCTCGGCTATAGATCTTGAACCCAGCCGTCGGATCCTTTGCAGGCAATCCAAGGAGCGCGCTTGCCAAGAAACACGCCGTTCTACTCGCGATCTTCCGTGTCAGTTTCCATCCCCTCGTTCCCCCTCCCGGAACATATCTCGAACCGATCACGATATCGGCATCTTCGTTGAACATAGATGGAAGATATGATGGATCGTGGCTTAGATCCGCGTCCATCTGCAGAAAGCGTTTTGCATCCTCATCCCTCAGTGCTTCCCTCAGACCATCGCGGACGGCGCTACCAAATCCAAGTTTGCTCCCCCGCTGAAGCACAAATATGTTCCGATAGGTTGAGTTCAATGATCGAAGAATCGTTTCTGTTCCGTCAGCACTGCCATCATCTATGACCACAATGCGAGAGACCTGTCCCCTCAGAGACTCAAGTCGTTCGACAAGCGTCATGATGCTATCTGCCTCATTGTATGTCGGGATGACTGCGACGGACATCTTGATGCACCTCTATCGCTAGACGCATACTAGCCGATTGACTTTGATAAGTCTGATCCAAATCGAACATGCCATGCTTTACTCACCAAGAGCAGCAACAGTTAAGCCCGATTGTCGACAAGACATGTTTGCGAGCCGGTGACCTATGAAAATAAGAGTCGGCGTAGCGACGCGTAACCCTCTCAAGGCGAGCGCAACAAGAATAGCTTTCGAAAACTTCTTCGATGAAGTAGAGGTCCAGTCATTCAAATCTCGCTTAATGCTGCAGAGGCAACCTGCAGACGAACAGATCACGAGAGGTGCAATGTTAAGGGCAAAGGAGGCCATCGAGTTTGGCTATGACTATGGAGTTGGAATAGAGGGAGGGCTTCTCCATCTTGGAGGAAGAGCATACCTCACCGGGTTCTCTGCAGTGATCTCGAAGGTTGGAGAAATGCATGGAGCTTGGGGCCTCGCATGGGAATGCCCGCCAAGCCTACTTGAAAGAGTGGAGCGTGGAGAGGAACTCGGAGCTATAATGGATCAGATACTGGGAAGAAGTGGGGTCAAGACACATGAAGGCGCCATAGGAGTCCTCTCAAAGAACAAGATAGATAGACTACGAGTGACTACCGACTCAGTCATCGCAGCGTTGATACCCTTTGTCAACCGAGAATTCTACTCTCAAGACCAAAGTGAGTGACTTATATCTTCTCTGACAGCGTAGAGACCAGAAAGGCTTAACAAATTATGCAAGAATATGATCCATGTCCAACCTTGGAACTTAAAGTAGTCAGGATCGAATCACCAAAAGATGCACAACTAATCCTAGGAACTTCCCACTTCATCAAAACAGTTGAGGATCTCTATGAGGCAGTTGTAGGCGCCGTTCCTAATGCGAAGTTTGGAATAGGCTTCTGTGAGAGTTCCGGCCCGTGCCTAGTGAGAGCAGAGGGAAACGACGCAGAACTGAAGGAGCACGCCAAGAAGAATGCTCTTACCATAGCTGCGGGCCATAGCTTCGTCATACTCCTTAGAAACGCCTATCCCATCAATGTTCTAAACGCTGTAAAGACGGTTCCAGAGGTCTGCAGTATACATTGCGCAACAGCAAACCCAGTTGAAGTCATCCTCGCTGAGACTGAACAGGGAAGAGGCATACTCGGAGTAGTAGACGGGCTAAGATCAAAGGGCATCGAAACAGAGAAGGATGTAGAAGAAAGGAAGACCTTTCTCAGAAAAATCGGCTACAAGCTCTGAGCGAAACGCTCGATCTTGCAGCGCAGACCTATTCATAGACTTCCTGAACAAGTATCAAGAGCAAAAGGCCAAATACGTGTCTCTAGCTCAATACATCGTCGAGGAGTGGACTTTCGGCTAGGTCCATCTCCAAGAGTGTTACCATTCACCGTTACCAAAACCGTTTCCGAGGACCCGGGGGCCCATACAAAATGTGGGTACATCCTTCCCAAGACTATGTGTTTGCCTTTCTGGGCATCTCAGAAACAGAGATGGGTCAGATCGTTCCACTTAGTGCTCCGTTCATGAAAGCTAAGCCCAATACGATGAGAAACATGCCGCAGACTCCCAAGACCATTCGATAGATCCGGTTTGACATATATCTCCGGCTCTTTCCAACAGACA
>CAZVYD010000028.1:0-16762 GCA_964631575.1 uncultured Candidatus Bathyarchaeia archaeon | reverse complement strand
AAAAGAGGAGCCGTCTTCGAGAACCAGAATCGCTTTTCTTCTTTTTCTGCCGCGCAGGGGTGCCTCCAATGAACCCTACCTCACATCGGTAACACAGCTTTTAAGTCTTAGCGCCACCTACCCGCTTAACGGGCGATATGACTCCTCGATAGATCGCAACGTTTCCCAAGTCTGATGCAGTCGATCTATCTCTTCTGAGAGTTTCTCTCTCCACGTCCCTAACTCTTGACTACTAGATCTCAGCATTCTGCTGACCTCCGTTCGACACGGCCCTCCTTTCACGTTGTGAGCTTCAACGAATTTCTTGGGGTCTAGAGAGGAACGAATGTCTTCCTCAGTCATTGTCACCAAGGAGCCAGCGACGCTAGACGAAACAGACTTGATCATATCTGACGTCACGTCAGAGAGACTGAGACCTTTCTCGATCAGGTTTCTCACAAGGGTTCCCACAATTCTGTGGGCACCTCTGAATGAGACGCCGTACTTTCTAACAAGCGTATTAGCAAGCTCAGTTGACGTAGTGAAGTCCAATAGTTCTCTCGGAATTGCTTCAGAAACTCTCAGGGCTGGAATCAAGCTGTTGAGCATGAGTAACGAACTTGACATAGAATCGATCGATTCCCAGAGCTTAGGCGTAATCTCCTGAAGATCCATGTTGTATCCAGAAGGCAACGACTTCAGAGTCATTACAGTAGCCAGAAGGTTTCCAGCTATGTCACTGACTCTGGCTCGAATCACCTCCGGAACCTCTGGATTCTTCTTTTGAGGCATTATGCTGCTCGTTGACGTGAATTCGTCCGGAAGTTCCACTATGCTGAAGTGAAGGGAGCTCCATAGGATCAGATCTTCGGTGAGTCGAGAAAGGTTCAATGCGGCCATTGTGAGCGCCGCCTGTACTTCCACGATGAAGTCTCTCGAACCAACTGCGTCAAGTGAGTTCTCCACAATTCCGTTGAACCCGAGCAGCTCCGCCATCCTCTCGCGGTCTATGGGAAAACTTGTTCCAGCAAGAGCTCCAGCACCCATTGGGCTCCTGTTGACACGTCGGTATGATTCCATTGATCTCTCGAGATCTCTATTGAAGGCGTCAAAGAACGATAGGAGATAGTGAGCGAAAGTTATCGGTTGAGCTGGCTGTGTATGAGTGTATCCGGGAATCAGTGTATCCGTATGCTTTTCAGCAGTGACTAGAAGCTTCTCTTGAACATCTGTCAAAGCTGACATGACTTCTATCAGCCTCTCGCGGAGTGTCATTCGGATTGCAGTCGAAACTTGATCGTTCCTACTCTTCCCGATGTGGAGGTCTCCCCCTATCTCCTGACCAGCGGCCCCTAGGACTGATTCTTCAACATACATGTGAATGTCCTCAGTATCGGTCTCTGTGATGTCAGCGTTCAAGTCGATCTTTCCGAGCGCTTCAAGAAGAGTCGCCGCCTTCTTCCGGTCCAGTACATGACACTCCGCCATCATTATGACATGGGCTCTGTTGATTCTGACGACGTTCTCAAGCAACCTCTGATCTGCCCTGATTGACGATGTGAAGTCTACTACTTCCTTCTTCTTGGATCCCAACCTCGCATCTCGAAGCAGCTTCGACAAGTCAGCTTGCCGCCACTTTCTGTACAGCCTTTTCCAGTATGTCAATGCCTTGGTCTAGGTGAGTGATGTCAATATTCAGTGGGGGAGCTATTCTTACACAGTTCAAGCCGACTGGGAGAAGTATCAGCCCATTGTTGAATGCTTCGATGACGATGTGTTCAGTCTCGCTAATCGCTCTCTCCTTCGTGTTCTTGTCCTTTACAAATTCAACACCAATCATTAACCCGAGACCGCGTACGTCGCCGACAAGCTCGCCCTCCTCTTTCAGCTCATTAAGCCGCTTCATCGCATGGTTGCCTAGTTCTTGAGCACTTCCGCATAGATCCTCCTTTTCGATGACATTGATGTTTGCAAGCGCAGCCGCTGCCGACAGCATGTTTCCTCCCATTGTGTTTGAATGTGAACCTTCACCCCAATCAGCAACCTCTGCTCTAGACACTGTGGCGCCCATAGGTAGACCCGCTGCAAGGGCCTTCGAGAGAGTCGTTATGTCAGGCTCCACTCCGAAGTGTTCGCAGGCAAACATCTTTCCTGTTCTGGCGAATCCAGTTTGAACCTCGTCTGTGATCAGTACAACATCGTTCTTTCGGCATATGGATTCGATCTCAGCGAGGAAATCTTTTGGAGGGGCTATGTAGCCTGCTTCGCCCTGTATGGGCTCGGCTATTATGGCGGCCATGTCCTCGCTTGGAAAGAATCGCAGCGCGACTTCCTCAACATATTTGGCGCACCATAGATCACATGAGGGATACTCTAGTTTGTAGGCACACCGATAGCAGTACGCATACGGAACATGGACCACCTGAGGAACAAGTGGGGCAAAGTGCTTCTTGTGAAGAGCTTTGCAAGCGCTTAGGCTGAGGGCCCCAAATGTGCGGCCGTGGAAGGCTCCCAAGAACGAGAGCATCCCGGGCTTCTTCGTGTGCCATCGTGCAATCTTGAAGGCGCATTCTATCGATTCCGCTCCACTGTTCGAGAAGAAAACTCTCTTCTGGAATCTACCAGGTGTGATCGACACTAGCTTCTCGGCAAGTTCGACCTGTTTGGTGTTGTAATAATCATTCCCTGCGAAGTGGATCAATCTCTCGGCTTGGTCCAGTACAGCTTTCTTGACCTCTGGGTGGTTATAGCCGACGTTCATCACGGCCACGGCTGAAGAGAAGTCCAAGTAGACATTCCCGTCCACATCGCTTACCAAGGCTCCTTCAGCGCCATGCCCGACCATGGGATACGGAACCATGGTAGAAGTTACCATGACTTGATTATGTCGCCGAACTATCTCGTTGCCTTTTGGCCTCATCGGATTGGAAATCAAAGGGCCTTTCATGTCATCTCTTCCCCTTGGTTTTCAGAATGTTTGCTGCCTTGGTTGGAAGCCCCCATATCTCGATGAACCCCGGCGACCAAGTTTGATCGAAGCTTGTTTCAATATTGTATGTTGCCAGATTTGCATCGTAGAGTGAGAATGGCGACGATCGTGAGACAACCATCACTGACCCCTTGTACAGCTTTAGCTTCACCTCGCCAGTCACCCGGTCCTGAGTCCTGTCGATGAATCCTTCCAAGTCCTCTCTGAGAGGCTCCATCCAGAGTCCAGCGTAAGCAAGAAACGTCCATTGGGCGTCAATCTGCCGTTTGAATAGTACTTCATGCCTTGTCAGTACGGTCTTCTCGAGCTCCCTGTGAGCTTCAAGTAAGACGGTTGCGGCAGGACACTCGTAGCATTCTCTGGACTTGATTCCGACGAGTCTGTCTTCCATGTGGTCGACTCGCCCGACCCCATGTCTTCCAGCCCTCGCATTGAGTGTCTTCACCATCTCCGGAGGGCTCATCTTCTTGCCGTCGATTCTTACGGGAACTCCGTCATCAAATCCTATGGATAAGAATTCAGGGTCAGACGGTGCCTTTTCAGGCGACACTGTCCACTCGAATATCTCCTCCGGCGGCTCATGCCCCGGATCTTCTAGAACGCCGCACTCTATCGATCTTCCCCATAGATTTTCGTCTATACTGTATGGGTTATCAAGATCCACGGGGATAGGTATGCCATTCTTCTCGGCATACTTGATCTCCTCATCTCTTGAAAGGTTCCATTCCCTAATGGGCGCAACTATCTTCAGATCCGGCGCCAAGGACTTGATCGAAACGTCGAATCGAACTTGATCGTTGCCTTTGCCGGTGGAGCCGTGCGCCACAGCCGTGGCACCTTCCTTCCAAGCAACATCAACTAGCTTACTTGCTATCAGTGGTCTTGAGAGAGCGCTGCTCAAGGGATATTTCTCCTCATAGAGCGCGTTCGCCTTAATCGCCTTGAAGACATAGTCTCGGACAAAGTCCTCCTTGGCGTCAATCGAGTAGTGCTTCACGGCGCCGACCTTCCTAGAATTTGCCTCCACCACGTTCAGATCTCCGGGCTGTCCCACATCCACCGTAACCGTAACCACCTCGGCCCCGTGCTTCTCCTGCATCCACCTCACAGCGATCGACGTATCCAAACCGCCCGAGTAGGCGAGCACAATCTTTTCCCTCATACCCTCACCGGATTTTGGCGCCGGTTACCCGCGGCTGCTTATTATTGGTTACGGTCGGCTTTGTCCACTATTGGACAATCATGACCAGTTCTGGTCACTATGGGACCCGCCCATAACCTACTAAACAAGAAGATTCAAATCCCGTGGGCCTTTCCATCTGAACCCGGGGAGGATGTGAGGTCTATTCCAAGTGCACCTTATGGCCGTGAGGACACTTTCTCGGGCGGTGCTGAGGGCTCTCATTTAATCAGAGCTAGCGCCGCCTGTCACACATCACTCTCAATAGTGACCGCGTTCAAGAATGGCGTAATGGGGTCACAAGAGGGCGTTTGTGTGATACTTACTACTCAAAGATCCATGCTGTACCTTTGGGAGAATCCCTTAGGGTTATTCCCATCTTTCTGAGTCGCTCTCTGATCTCGTCGGCCTTCTTCCAGTCCTTTTGCGTTCTAGCTCTGTCTCGTTCCTTGATTAGAAGTCTTGCCTCCTCAGAAAGTTCAGCCTTCTTGACTTCTTGGAAAAGGCCGAGGATCGAGCCTAAGTCGTTGATCGTTGACAGTATTGTCTCTACAAGTCTCTTTGATGGTTTCACATCTGCGATCTTGTTACCGAGTTTGATCAGTTGGTGAAAGCTTGCGAGCGCGACCGCCGTATTGAAGTCGTTGTCCATGCCCATTAGGAACTTTTCCTTTGCGTCCGCTATCTCTTCCAGCAGCTTGCTATCCTCATCAGTGCCTACGGCCTGGCAGTTATGGTCGTTAAGCATAGTCCGTAGTCGGTCACGCGTCTCATACATGCTCTTGAGCGCGGTTTGCGCATGGATCAATCCTTCTTCCGTGAAGTCGACGGGGCGTCTGTAGTGCGTTGATAGAACGAAGAGCTTGAATGATTCAGCTCTATGCCTTTTGAGAAGGTCTCTGATCATTACGAAGTTTCCAAGGGATTTCGACATCTTCTGCCCATTGATACTTAGGAAGCCGGTGTGAATCCAGTACTTCACGAAAGGCTTCTTTCCGGTATATGCCTCAGACTGGACTATCTCGTTCTCGTGATGGGGGAAGATGAGATCCTTAGCGCCTCCATGAATGTCAAGTTGCGGACCAAGGTATTTCATTGACATAACCGAGCATTCCATATGCCATCCTGGTCGACCCCTCCCCCACGGACTGTCCCAGCCAAGCTCCTTCTCTTCGGCGCGCTTCCACAACACGAAGTCGTATGGGCTCCTTTTCTTGCGATCGACCGCGACTCTAGCGCCTACTTGCATCTCTTCAAGCTTCTGGTGCGATAGCTTTCCGAAGTCCTCAATCCTCGTGACATCGAAGTAGACTTCACCGTCGGCTTCGTACGCGAATCCCCTCGTAATCAAATCCTCGATCACAGCAACTATGTCGCCTATGTGCTCTGAAACGCGAGGGTAGCGATCGGCGGGTCTAAGATGAAACGCTTTCAGATCTTCATGGAAGGCTTCCTCAAACTTCCGAGCCAAGACTAGTGGTTCCTCGTTCACTTCTCTACTACGGGCAATGATCTTGTCATCAATGTCTGTGATGTTGACAACATATCTGACCTTGTATCCTCTATACTCTAGGTAACGGATGATCACGTCGAATGATACGTAAGTTCGGGCGTGGCCTATGTGGCAGTAGTCGTAGACGGTTGGACCACAAACATAGATGTTGACTTCGCCCTCTTTGAGCGGTTTGAAAGGCTCCAGTCGCCCAGTCATTGTACTATAGATTTGGAGCGGCAAGCTTTATCACCAATCGAAGTCCACCCAGAGCCGGCTGTCTCAAGGCTCTGAGCCTAATGAAGTTTAGTTCCATGACGCAGAGGCAGCGAGGGAGCCGTGCGTCCAATACCGCTTCTTTGGAGCCGTCTTATCTCAATAATAGACCAGTTCTCACGGTGGAGCAGCAACCGTCATTGGTATTTCATACGGATTGACTGAGATAAGCGCCTCCGTCTCTTGCACATGTCTCTTCTGACTGTGAGCGATCCATCTAGGGAGAACATCCAGACAACTAGGAGATGAAGGTGAAACTGGTGCCGAGGGGAGGATTCGAACCCCCATAGAGCGGCTCTGCAGGCCGCCGCATAACCTCTCTGCCACCTCGGCTTGGCAACTTGGCATAGTCCTTTGACTGGGAGGTTTTTCAACTTTTTCGACGACAAGAACATGTGACATCAGGCACAGTCGAGTGGAAGACCTATAAGCGATGCCTGACCAAGTTTCTGGTTTCACGATGTCTGCGCTGTAGCCAGTATCTCAATTGGATGTGAGGCGTATGAGGGAGTTGACCGTTGCCTGAGAGAGAAGTTGCCCCCTCCTATCAAAGATCCATGTTCACACTCGTGGGCTTGGCCCTCTTTGCCATGGTAGCTGCAAACATGATTACACCTACACTATACCTTTACGCAGCTGAACTCGGAGCGTCCCTTGCATTCATAGGGTTGATAGCTTCCGCCGCCTCTGCTGTAAGGCTCTTCTCAAGGATTCCGATGGGTCTCCTCTCAGACCGATTTGGCCGTCGGCTACTGATCGGCCTCGGAGCATTTGGAGTTGTGGGCTCCTTACTCATGCTGTACTTGGCGCTTACGCCTGCTCAGATCCTTGTCGCCTACGCCATCGACACATTGGCTTTCATGGCCGTCTTTACCATTGGGCTTACAATGGCTTCGGAAATCTATTCCTCGCACAAGGCAACTGGTGTCTCCTTATTCGCGCTATCATCTTCCTTGGCGATGTTCATAGCACCAGGAATCTGTGGCTTCCTTCTGCTTCAATATCAGATCCGGGAAACCTATCTCGTAGCGTCTCTAATCGGGCTTGGAGGCGTTCTCTGCTCGACCCGCATAGTCACTTCACCAAGATTAAGTACGTCTTTGAACATCAGAAGGAGCTTGAAGAATGTCCTGAAGAATGAGAACGTCCGGTTTTCCGCGACGCTTGAGATGTTCTTCTCTCTGGGCGTCAATTCGATCTTCATCTTCCTTCCCCTCTACCTTTCAGAAGGATTCCGGCTTACATCAGCCGAGATCTCGTTCCTGTTCGCAATATACTCCCTTGCCATGGTGTCGACTAGGCTTCCTCTTCCCAAGCTGCTTCGAAGATTTGATGAGAAAAGCATGATTGGCTTGGGGTTCCTTGAATACGCAATAGCGCTGATGGCTCTGCCCTTCGGCAACTCTCTCGTCCATTTTTCCCTGCTTCTCTTCGCTTCAGGAATGGCACACGGCATAATCTTTCCGTCAATGGCGCTGGTGGTGTCGAGGTCTGGCAGTTTCGATCTTGCCCTTGCAAACTCTGTCTATCTCGGAGTTGGAGACGTGATCACGATAGTCGCTCCCCCAATAATCGCGTCATTCGTCCAAGCGTTTGGATATGGCCCAGTCTACTTGGCGACCTCAATCGCGATGCTAATTGGATTGGCCTATGCTATTATGAAGAGAAGGTAAGTGTGCCTGATAGAGCAGGGACGACGCTCTGAGTTTATTTTAGCTTGGATCGGGGAAGTCGTTGGTGGCCTATAGAGTCTCTCAAGAGCTGGCGCGACCCCTTCAGAAAAACGATGGTAAGCACGAAGATGTTGTACAGACATGCTAAAATAGGCAGACGATAACTACGGAGCGCCTCTACCTCGGGGATGATTGAAACATGACAGACGATGCCTTGGCAGAGGCCGTTGAATCGCGACTCTTAGACGCAGCTCTCAGAGGTATGAGGAACGCAAAGGTTCTATGGGGCTTCAGAGTTGGGGCAGCAGTGCTCGGCAATGATAACGAGATCTATGAAGGATGCAACGTCGAAAGCGAGGTAGCGGGGCTAGGAGTATGCGCGGAAAGAAACGCCATTGACCATGCGGTCATCCATGGAAACAAGAAGATCAATGCAGTCGCGGTAGTGGCAGACCATCCCTCAATCGAGAACCTTGCACCGTGCGGTGCCTGCAGGCAATACATAAGGGAATTCGCAGACGGCAACATATGGGTCGTGATGGTCATGGCGAAAGGCGGCATCATCCAGAAGCAGACAAGACTAATGCGAAAGATAGGCGAAATGTTGCCATATCCATACCGCACGAACGCATTTCACACTCAGACGCGCCTCCAAGATCTCGTTGAGCAATAGCTGGCTGCAGACAAGTTCGTTACCTTCAGTCAGAACCGGCGCTCCAAGTAGTTTCAAAAAACAGTCAAGCATCATACCGCAGAACCCTAAGTTGCTGAATGCTAATGTTGCCTGACCTTGAGGATTTAGTGATCTTTAAGTACGCTCGCAAGGTCTTGGAGCTTCAATCTGAAAGCGCGATTCGGTAGAGGCCTGGTCGTTGAAAGGCGCCATGAGGAGAATTCTTGTAACAGGTGCGTTCGGTCAGATCGGCTCTGAACTCACGATGGAACTACGCAAGAGATACGGTAATGATAATGTGGTCGCTCTTGGGCACAAGACCAAGCCCAACGAGAAGATCTTGGATTCTGGCCCCTTCGGCTTCGCCGACGTGACCAAGAAAGAGGCCATTGAGGAGCTCGTAAGGAAACATGATGTTGACACAATCTACCATCTGGCAGCTGTGCTCTCAGTTGCGGGAGAGAGGAACCCGCAGCTCGCTTGGGAAGTCAACGTGAATGGCCTCTATAACATTCTTGAGATCGCTAGAGAGAAGAGGCTCGTACGGGTTTTCTGGCCAAGCTCTATCGCAGTCTTCGGCTCGGAGACTCCCCGCAGGAATACCCTGCAGGAAACAGTGTTGCGGCCTATAACAATATATGGAGTTACAAAGGTTGCGGGTGAGCTACTTTGCGACTATTACTTCAGGCGATTCGGCGTTGATGTCCGAGGCATTCGCTATCCAGGCATAATCAGCAGCGAGACTCCTCCAGGAGGTGGCACAACGGACTACGCTGTAGAAATATTCTACGAAGCGATCAAGCACCGAAAATATACATGTTTCGTAAGAGAGGACACGGTCCTTCCTATGATGTATATGCCCGACTGCGTCAAGGCCACTATGCAACTGATGGAAGCTGACCTATCTCAACTCAAGCATCATTCTGATTTCAACCTAGCAGGAATAAGTTTCTCAGCCGGACAACTCGCCGGAGAGATTAGAAAGCACATTCCAGAATTCACGTGTGAATACAAGCCGGATTTCAGGCAGAAAATCGCCGATTCTTGGCCCATGTCCATCGACGACAGTGCTGCCCGCAAAGAATGGGGATGGAAACCCAACTACGACTTGGCCACTATGACCAAAGACATGTTAGAGAAGCTGAGCAAGCGGTACAAGGAAGGACAGATCAGGTAACACAGGGATTAGTCTGAACTAAGCTAACTCAAGCCACAGAACTCGATCTTTCCGGACAAATAGCTTTATGGCAAGTCCGCCTCCGAATCCTTCTAAGGAGTCAGAGTAAGATGAGAGATCCCATAGACTTCTTGAAGCAAGAATACGAACTATTGGTCAGAGATCAGTTAGACTGGAAACTTAGGATCCTGCAGAGCAGTAGCTCACCCAAGTCAATTGTCGATGGAAAAGAGGTTCTCATGCTCTGCTCAAACAACTACCTCGGCCTAAGCAACCATCCAAAGTTGAAGAAGGCGGCCATCGAAGCCATTGAGAAATATGGCGTGGGATCCGGATCGGTTAGGCCAATCGCCGGGAATATGGACATACACATGAAGCTGGAAGAGAGACTTGCCAAGTTCAAACACGCTGAGGCATCGCTAACGTTCTCAGCTGGTTTCACGGCTAATCAGGGTCTCATCCCTCAATTGGCTGACGAAGGAGACCTGATAGTCAGCGACGAGTTGAATCACGGAAGCATCATCGACGGAGTTCGACTTTCAAAGGCTGACAGAGGAATCTACAAGCACTGCGATACAGATGACTTGGCACAAGTCTTGGACAAAGCAGAAGCAAAGAACTATCGCCGAATCCTGATAATAACTGACGGAGTCTTCAGCATGGACGGA
This sequence comes from uncultured Candidatus Bathyarchaeia archaeon, assembly GCA_964631575.1. Classification (GTDB taxonomy): domain Archaea; phylum Thermoproteota; class Bathyarchaeia; order 40CM-2-53-6; family JALHTG01; genus JALHTG01. Next base: position 6,655 of record CAZVYD010000028.1, on the reverse strand, counting down.
GACATCGCCCCTATAGACAAGATAGTGAAAGTGGCAGAGCTACATGGAGCAATGATCTACGTCGATGACGCCCACGGAGACGGGGTTCTAGGCGAAAAGGGACGCGGCATCACCTCCCACTTCAAAGTGGAAGGGAGAGTCCACGTCGAGATGGGAACCTTCTCGAAAGCCTTCGGTGTTGTTGGCGGATACATTGCAGGAAGCAGGAACCTGATCAACTACGCCTTCAACAAATCAAGGAGCTGGTTGCTGAGTGCTTCTTCTCCGCCCCCGGTAGCAGCGGCTTGCATGGCCGCAATCGATGTCATCGAGAACGAGCCGGAACACTTGGAAAACCTCTGGAAGAACACCCGGTACTTCAAGAAAGCCTTAAAGGCCTTAGGATTCGACATAGGTCAAAGTCAAACTCCCATCACGCCAGTTATTGTGGGCGAAAGTGCAGTAGCAAGGAAGATGAGTACGAGACTCTTCGAGGAAGGAGTATTCGCGCTTCCAATTGTTTACCCAATGGTGGCTAAGGACAAAGCCCGCATAAGGACGATGATGAACGCCGCCCTCAAGAAGGACCACCTCGACTATGCGACCAACGCGTTCGAAAAAGTCGGAAAGGAACTGAAGATAATCTAGGTCAGCATCTAACCTACCGGAACCGGCCATCTATCAAGTTTCGTATGTCGGTAGGCCTGAGTAGGGCCAACACAGCAGCAAAAGAGGTGGATTGCCGGATTAAAGAGCTCGTTCACTGCTGTCTTCCATGTCAACGATTCAGTAGTTTTCGCAGAAGAGTTCAAAGAAAGCTCGGGCATGGGCGCAGACGGGACACTTCTCCGGAGCCTCTTTGGCTTCAAGGATGTGGCCGCAGTTTCGACACTTCCACTTGACAACAGATGACTTCTTGAACACTTGGCCAGTCTCGACGTTGTTGAGAAGCTTCAGATATCTTCTCTCATGATGCACTTCGACAGACGCGACATGGCGGAAGGTGTCCGCTGCTTCTCTTAATCCTTCTTTGTCCGCAACATCTGCGAAGTTCGGATACAAAGTTCCCCATTCCAACTTTTCGCCTGCGGCCGCGGCCTTCAGATTTTGCGCGGTAGTTCCAATTATCCCGGCAGGATACTCTGCCGTGATTTCAACATCTCCGCCTTGAAGCAACTTGAAGAAGAGTTGCGCATGCTCCTTCTCATTGTCAGCCGTCTCGGTGAATATGGCTGAGATCTGCTCGTAGCCCTCCTTTCGCGCTACGCTGGCGAAGAAAGTGTATCTAGTTCTTGCTTGGGATTCTCCGGCAAACGCCGCTAGAAGGTTCTTCTCGGTTTTGCTTCCTTTCAGTTCCATAGTCAATCTCTCCCAATGTGCAAACCGGAAGCTTATCGTTCGAATAGATTAACATTACTTGAGGAACCCAGTTATCAATTGGGGCAGAACCGACCGGCTGATCCATTCAGAGATCTGTTCTGAGAGCTACTTGCCTTGATCAGAGAGAAGAGAACTCAGCCAAGGAACGCATATTCGGTGCCATGAAAGAACTGCGCAACTTGGGATTGAAACGGGATATTATCTTCTAGGACACTGCGAAGTATTGCCGGAAGAGGGGATGGATGTCTCTTCTCCGGGCCATTACTCTTGCGAGCCCGAGGCCTGCCATGAATCCTCCGACATGAGCCCAATAGGCGACCGAGGCGTCAGCCGCCAAAAGCCCTAAGGCCACTTGATAGATAAACCAGAATCCAATCAGGAAGTAGGCAGGTAGTCTGACCAGACGTATGAATATACCGAATGTAACCGCGGTCCTAATTCTGACGTGGGGAAAAAGGTAGACGTATGCTCCGAGCACTCCTGATATTGCTCCAGAGGCCCCGATGGAAGGAACCGTTGAACCCCAATCGGAAGCTAGTTGGAGAAGGGATCCAGCAAATCCACAGATCAGATAGAAGGCAAGGAACGGAATGTGGCCGCATAGATCCTCTACGTTGTCTCCGAAGATGTGCAGGTACAGCATGTTCCCTGCAAGGTGTAAGATTCCTCCATGTAGGAACATAGAGGTCAGGAACATGTAGTAGGTTCTTTGATGGGCTATAGCGCTAGGCACAAAGCCTAACGTCCTAATCATCTGGTCAGAGAGTCTCGGGTCAACAAGGATCTCCCAGAGAAAGACTCCGACATTTGCCAAGATAAGGGCCCAAGTGATTATCGGCATTATCCTTGTGGGATTATCGTCTCCAAGCGGAATCATCGAATCACTATGGACATGACGCCAATGGGAACTGCTTGGAGCGGTATATCTGCTGGATTAAAAAGCTCTTCCAAAGAGCAGGCATCGATCCTCCTTCACACGCAGAAGGAACCGCTCATGTGACCTACGATGTGAACAGTTTCCAGCATTCAATTACAGGTCTACTTTTATAGCTCGCAATGAAGACTCAATGATGACTCAAGAGAATCGATGAGAAAACGCCCGGGTAGCCAAGCCAGGTTAAGGCGATGTGAGGCGAAAGACCCTCTCGCAAGCCTCGAGATCTGAATTCAAATGGGCATAGACTGGCTAGCCATTGGCCCTACGGGCCGCATGGGTTCAAATCCCATCCCGGGCGCCATTTTACTGGTAAATATAGATAGGTGCTTGGAATACCATCACTGGATCTAGATAAGCGCGCGCGGAATTGTTCCAGCACACGATCAACAACTTCGGCGAAGGTGTGCTCCGACAGGATGAGCGGATTGTCATCCGATTTTACAAGAAAAACGGAGGGTGTTTACTGGGTTCTCACTAGTTGTTGTCTCTTCCGCATTTCATCAAAGAGATACTCACCATGCTCCGCGAATTCAGGTTGATTGAATTCCTTCCTTACGCCTTCTAGATAAAGTCGGAATTTTCTCTGCCATAACGTGACGAAAGTTTCGCCCCAATAATCCCATACAAGATCCACATCCAAGAGTTTCCTTCTTAGGAGAGCGCCTATTGCTTCAAAATAGTTGCCAACAGTCATGATTGCCATTTGCTCTGGTTTTTCAGCAAGTGGCTGACCATACCTCTTGACAAAGTCATCGTAGTCCTTGAACTCCAAATTTAAGACTTTTACATAAGCTTGCAATAGTTCAGTGCTGGACATGTTGAGCCATGGGGCTAATCTGACAAAAAGGTCCGTCTCTCTTTGTTTGCGAAGATGTCTGAGCTCCTGAAGCGCGCGCGCTACTCCTACCAAGACGCCTACGGCTGCTGCAATTGCTGAAATAGATTGTACATCCAGCATTTCTAGCATCTAGAAAACTAGAATCGGTGAAGCAAGTATTTAAGAACGCGCGATAGATATAACCAATGGTTGTAGTTTCTTATTTAAAACAGGAGTAATCACTGCAAATGAAGAGGCGATAACTCAAAGGCTGGCCAAACTAGGGCTGTGGCTATTAATACGCCTTGAAATAGAGTAGTAGAAGTAATCACGCAGAAGGAGGTGATTTCACTGGAAAAAGGGAACAAAGCCGACCTCGCTGCGATAAAAGAGACGATAAAACAATTCGCTGTCGCTATTAACGCTGGAGACCTCGACAGCTGGATTTCCTTGTGGACCGACGACGGAATACAGATGCCGCCGGATACCCCTGCTAGGGCCGGGAAGGAGCAGATACGGGCAGGAATGAAGCCCGCCTTCGATCAGTTCATCTTGAAGATGGTAATCACTAACAAAGAACTTAGGGTATCTGGCGATCTGGGGTTTGCACGTGGTACTTACACAGAGTCTTTGGTTCCTAAGGCGGGGGGCGATAGAGAAGAGTATGATGGTAAATACCTGACCATCCTTGAAAGACAGGCCGACGGTTCTTGGAAGGTTGCCCGCGACTGCTTCAACTCTAACGTCCCAGAGACCTAACCAGAAATGGTTTATTGGGCTGAGGCTAGCCGAAGCGGATCGCACGTCAGCGTGCCTTTTTCAGCCTGCCGAATTCGTTTTTTTCAACAGCCTTTATGAACCCCAGCAGTTCATGGAAGTATGCCTCTCGGTCATCATACATGCATAGATGGCTTCCGTTCCTGCAGACGACAACAAGTGAGTTTGGTATGAGCCTACCCATCTTCTGAACGTCCTGCACACTCATCGTATCATAGCGACCCACCATAAGAAGCGTGGGAACCCTGATGCATCGAAGGTAATCCCATCTATCCCAATCCTTGGCCGTACCAGTGGCGACGAACTCGTCCGGTCCATGAATTGTATTAAACACTTCGATGTTCATATGCTGGATTGCGCGCGCAAATGGTTCTGGCCAAGGCTCGAGGCGACACATGTGCTTCACGTAGAAATACTTGTGCATCACCTCTTGATATTCTGGTTCATCATACTCCCGTTTTGCTTCATACTTTTCCAAGATTTTCCTTATTCCTGAAGGAAACTTCTGCCGGAGCTTGTCTATGTATCTCTCATACGAGCCGTTGCTGGCCGTCATGTTTGATATGATGAGAGCCTTGAGATGACGCTGATATTTCAAAGCGTACTCAATGCCTAGAATCCCGCCCCAGGAATGCCCGAACAAATAGAAATCGTCTAACCCAAGCGCCACTCTCACCTGTTCCACTTCATCGCGAAACCTATTAACGGTCCATAAACTCTCATCTTTCGGTTGATCAGAGTAAGCAGATCCAAGTTGGTCATAGTAGTAGAACTCAATTCCCTCGTTCGGCAAAAAGTCCTCGAAACATTCTAGATATTCATGCGTCATGCCTGGTCCTCCATGCAACGTAAGCATCTTAGTGGCACTATTACCGAATTTCTTGATCCAGACGTTGTACTTGCCATCTACTTGTATTAATCTGACACCGCCTGTCCTTATTTTGGCCTGTGAGTTTCTCAAGTCCCATCACATTCCTCTAATCTTTCTAAGATCCTCTGGCGATGGGGTGTCAAGCCCCAGAGCCGAGAACATGAAAAAGAGCCACCTGCGAAATGCCCCCATAGAATCTATTAGAGTAGCGTCCATATCGAAGGCAATCAGTTTCGTTTTCCCGGTGGAGGACGAGCCCAGCCAATTAGCCTACATACCCCCGGAGTCATAGGTACGGCTGACAGACGTACAAGTAGATTTCGGTTGACGGCCGGCCGTAAGAGATGCCCCCACAATTGACATGAAACTAGTGATCTGTACTTATGGTTCAGTGTACGCCCGGTTCACCATATCATCGCAAAAAGCGTCATTTTCTGAGGGAATCCGAATCCTACTAGGCTCGAGCTCCCGCGGGTCTGCCAATCGGATGTGCTTTTTACTGGTAGACTGGCGCGGGGTTCCCACCCCCCGCACCATGTCCTTTAGCCTCTCTGAGGATGTTTTGCGAATCCATTGCGTAGAAATCCTTCATCCGGAATTTCGTTGGTTCTAAACGTGAATTGCCATCTAATCCCGGGCGCCAGTCCTCTACGCTATCCAGCACGGATCCTGCGCGATATTCTTAAATCGCCCTTGGAGCGACGGCTTCAGAAGAAACCGCGAAGAGAGCAGGGTAAGCTGGCGCATGTGGTGAGGGTGGGAAGACAAGCATTAGCTTTCACTGCCGGATTGCTTGCGATAGTTGCCGCGTACTGGTTGGTGATGAACTTTGTTGAGAATCCTGAGATCTCCTCCCTGCCCTATTACACCTTCAGAACTCTCTTGAGAATCACGATAACATTGGGGATCTCAGTTGCTTGGGGTGTGCCCTTCGGAATACTAGCTTCGACGAATAAGACGGCTTCAGTCATACTTGTCCCCTCTATTGACTTGCTACAGTCCATTCCGATACTGGGCTATTTCCCGGTCATAGTATTGTTCTTCATATCGCTCTTTCATGGAGGCGAATTTGGAATTGAACTCTCGGCAATATTGCTCCTTTTTACATCTATGGCGTGGGCCATATTCTTCGGTGTTGTAGGTGCGGTCAAAGGAATCCCCGTCAACATAATCGAAGCGGCCCAAAGCTTCGGTGTAACAGGTTTCAAGTACGTTCGTCACGTGATCCTCCCTGCAATCGTTCCCGCCCTGATTTCCGGATCCACACTTGCTTGGTGTGACGGATGGTTCTTCATGATAGCTGCTGAGTACGTGGTCTACTTGGGCACGACATACTCGGTTCCTGGGTTAGGATCATACTTGGCCAAGGCAGCATACGTCTACAACGATCTGAATCTCTCCATGGTAATTCTGGTCTTGATAACTGCAATAGTCTTTTACCTTAACTTCCTGACGTGGCACAGGCTCATGGAAAAAGCTGCCACGGGCACGTACAAACCCGTCGCAAGGATAGGCCTTTCAGGCCTCGGAAAACTCGGAGTGATTCGACCAAGATGGTTGCATTTGGGTGATCGGATCCACAGGCCGAAGTCTCTGATCTTGGCATCAAAATGGGTAAAGCGGTACACTCGTCTGGAGAAGGCTGTCGCCCTCGCCATATCCTTGACCGCAGCGTTCTTGATCATCTACTACATAGCTGGACAAATCCCCAGTGAGGTGGGTTTCCACGAAGCTTTCGCAGACCCAGAGTTTCTGAATCTTCCCGTCTATACGGTCTTGACCTTGGGGAGGCTTACAGTCGCCTATGTCATTTCCTTGGGCATTGCCTTAGGGATGGGGGTTTTGGCTGCTGAGCATAAGAAGTTTGCAGCGGTCTTCTATCCCATATACGATA
>CAZVYD010000027.1:0-16986 GCA_964631575.1 uncultured Candidatus Bathyarchaeia archaeon | reverse complement strand
GGCATCAGGTCTTTCGGGGGCGGTATCCATTGCTCGATCAGGAGAGATTCATTTAATGGTGGACCGGGCGGGATTTGAACCCGCGTCCCTACGGGGCTCGCGATGGAACCTTTCCGCACTTCGTCCACTTCTATGCGATGCCAAGCGGACGATCATACCAGTCTGATCTACCGGCCCACCGCCGGCTACCTAGCTCCAAGCCATTCTTAAATTGATTTCCCATCCAAACCAAGCGAGCTTTGCTTATGCATTGACAAGGTTGACAAGCCTGAAGATATTCAAGCAGCTCTAGATAGATATGAAGCAATTCCTTTACGTCATAACGGCTTTATCAATGTACAGAACGAAAGTGAATTACGAGGCTGCTAGTTTGGGAAGAAACCTCCATCTTCTACTTCTGTTAGTAGCTGCTCTTGCACCTGCAGTTGGCCCAGCTCTGCCCTGCTCAGAATGCGGCCATCCGGACTCCGATCCGGTTTTCAATGTCGGCTTCACGATTCTGGAGTTTCAATACGCTGAAGGCACTCATCAAGAAGCGGTCACAGTCGCAGTCTGGTATCCCACTCTCAGTCAGACATCTGACTACATTTACAACAACGGGTTTCGAAGCCGAGTCGCGCCGGACGCACCGCCGGCGCCTAGCGGCCCCTTTCCTCTAATCGCCTTTTATCACGGCGGCTATTCTACCGGGATACAGTCGCTATGCCTAACGGAGTATCTTGCAAGCAGAGGGTTCATCGTTGCGGCTCCAGACTTTGTCGATACTGTTCCCCCTGAGTTCGTAGAGCCCGCTGCCTTTGAAAGAATACAAGGAAGCAAAGGTGTCAAGGATCCCGTAACTGTTTTGAGAATTGTTGGAGAATTCGCCAAGATCATGAACGCTGACCGAGAGAAGTTTGTCTGGTATATGGAGACATTTCGATTACGGAAAGCCCACTTCGCAATTGACATAATGCTTCAGATAGGAGAAAAGAAAGACTCGCCGTTCTATGGCTTGATTGACCAGAGAACCATTGGAGCATCAGGCCACTCTCTTGGAGGCCTGACGACGCTGGGACTCATCGGCGCCCATCCGAAGGAAGAATTGCGCGATACGCGAGTCAAAGCCGCATTGGTTCTGTCATCCGGAGTCTATCCGTATGAGGATCGGATAGATCGAATTCAAATTCCCTTGATGACTATGCACGGTGATCACGACGAACCCATGAACCCGAACTTTCCGCGCTCCCTCCTATATGAGCGCACGAGCCCTCCCAAGTACTACTTGGTTCTCGGGAATTCTACTCACTTCACATTCGGAAACATGCCCTGCCAACAATACCGCACAGTCCCCAGCTGCCAAGCCTTGGATCCTCGAGTCAAGGCAATAGACCAATACGGCTGTGCCTTCTTCGAAAAGTATCTTAAGAATAGAACTGGGGCCGACGACCAGCTGTCAAGAACGGACCCAATCTTGATAGTCTACGAGAAGAACTTGGGCGCTCAGGTTCCAGTCACGCAATCAACAACAACCACTCGAACGTCAACCGAGGCAACACGTCTTCAACCTACGGCAAGACTTGTATTTACACTAACAGTCGCAGCAGTCTGCGTCATAGCCATCACAACAGTGATAGTCGCCGCTAGACATAGAAGAAGCGGCCAGATGAGAAAACACACAATCACTCACATCGACAAAGATTTTAAGCCTCACACACACCTTCGATAGAACCGGCAGCCGAGGAAAAGCCGAGGTAGCTCAGCCTGGGAGAGCACCCGACATCCAATCGATGGGTGAAGCTGAAGACCGGGTTGACGGCCTCAAGCCGGCCCAATCAGGAGTTCAAATCTCCTCCTCGGCACCATCCCAGTTAAGCACTCTTCAGGAATTCACTTTCTTTCAGCCTCGGATGTAGTGTTGGGTCCGGTCTGTGGAGCTTCAGGATTGCTAGACGTGTTCGCAGAACCTAAGCTGTTGGTGGAGATGAGGCAGGAGTTCGAAGATTCTAAGGAAAAAGAGGGAAGGTGCCTCTCCTTGGTAGAGTGGGGCAGATATCATCCTTTTTGCCTCCGAGTTTCCGCATGAGTGCCGTTGTCTGACAACGGCTCCCCCCCTCCCCTAGAAAATCCTGAGGACGCCCGCCTCCTAGGGCGTGATGCATGAGGTCGTAGTCCAACCTGATTCATTCTTCTCGACGGTTTGGCGGCGCCTAGGGGGACACTCGGCATTTAGAACTGTCGAACCCCCAGTCCTATCCGGACTGCATCGGATTTGAAGTCCGAGGTGAGGACCGCCACACTACTAGGCGCCAAATTCGATTTAGATCGACGAAGTATAAGAGTAGTTCCCATCTGCAGCTTCCGGCGTTAAGTGGGGCTTGCCCTCAAGTCCCTGAATCTTTTGTGATAGCAACTCTTTAACCGAAGATTTGGACGATTCTGTTCACCGTGAGCACTCCATTGCCCGAACTGAAAGTTGACTTAGGTTACTTCAAGATGATTGTCGACCTCTATGGTCGTAAGTGCCCGTGTTGGGGTGGCAAATATTCCTGTCCATGCCCGCCGTTCTTGGAGACAGAAAAATGTCGATGCGGCGCAGTACGCAATGTATCCGATCCAAGAGCGCAAAAGGCGACGTTCAGAGCCTACAAGATCAATCTTGACGCCCTTGCTGAAATCGCTGACAAAGGATACAGATGTCCCAAAAATGTGGAAAGGACCTGTTTCTGTAGAGAGTTCCTAGAATCAGGCAAATGCGAAGCGAACATCCTAGAAGAGTCTGGAAACTCCCCTTGAATTCAGTACAGCTATTTTCTTGCTTGTGTAAGCGCTTTCTCCAGTTTCTCTGTGGCAAGTAAGATGTCCTTGATGCTTGATCCGATGGCTGCGTTCATTGTTATGTAGGGAGAGTGATATCTTTGACAGCAAACACCGAAATCGTTCTCTCGCAGAACGCGTGGGCCAGTTACTCTAAGAGTGTACAGGTAATGCCCCACCTTCTTCACATCATAGTTGGTCAAAGTCATTGCAGCAGCGATAGGGTTGAATACGTCTAGCACTCGCTCGCCATGTCTTCCAGCAAGTTCCCCCAAAGACTTGCTTAAGATGAGGCGGTTCTTCTCCTGCTCGCGCTTCAGCTCCTCATAACGTTTTACGCCTAACGATAGAATCGCCGCGAGGAATTGAATAATCGGAGCAGCTGAAGCTCTTCCTGCATACATTTTGGAGACCTTTTCTACGAAATCAGAGTCGGGCGAAGCTATGATTGCTCCTCCCACCGGCGTGAGAAAGTTCTTGTCAGTGCTCTGTATTGTTGCATCAACTCTGCCAGCATCAATCGCTCCTCTTACGAGTTTCATTATCTCCTTGCTTTGCACACCATACGCATTGTTGACTATGTGCGGAACATTTTCCTCCTTACACAATTTCGCTATAGCCTTGATGTCATCTGGCTCACGCGGCGGGAAGAATGTGGTTGTTGAAACTACTGCAGCTGTTTCTTTGCTGATGGCTTCTGCTATGCTCTTGACGGGAACTTTTACAGCATCCCCACAGACCTCACCATCCACAGTCCTTATTCTCATGCCAGCTAGTTGCATGCCCTTCATGGGAGAGTGATGGTCGACACGGGGATAGACAACCTCGCGTCTACCCGTCATGTTTCGGGCAACACTTACTGCCAATCCCACAGCCATACCCGTCGCTACAGGAACAACGCAGGCAGATCTCAGGTTTGGAGCACCCATTCTTTGCAGCATATCGATGGCTAGCTTGTTTGCAAAGAAATATGCTAATGACCCGCCTGCAGCTTTTGGTTGTGGAGCAGTAATATCACCGGATCTTCCAACACCGTGACAGAATCCGTGCGCCAGCTCTGAGACGAGAGGTGATGCAACTCGAGCTTCCCGTTCGCCAATGCGAGCTGACTCCAAGTCCTTGTCTGAATCCATGAAGGAAAGAATTGTAAGCAGAAAGTCGATGACTTCGTCGTCGCATCCTTGCTCCGGAACTCTTCTCTGCTCGAACAGGATTCGAATTGGTTCGAGCTTCGTACGTAATACTAGGAGGCCGTGTTTGAGCATGCTGTCAGGTATTGTTCCTTTCAGAAGTGAATCTAGGTCAGGCAATTGCTGTCCTCCTCAACTTGTAATAGTAGACCCTTTCAGACTGATCAGGCTCGCTCTCGAAGTTCACTAGCACCTCTCCCCTTTCACCATACGCGCCTGCAATAGTTCCCTTACTCCTTGACGCCGTAAGCACATTGCTACCCAATACTTGTTGAGCTGCAACCTTCGTCTGAAATAGCCCTGAAACCACATACATGCCTTCAGAAGTCTTCTGGCTTACGAAACCTTGTCTCACTCTTGCAGTGTACATTTCAGGAATTGCTTCTGGCAGACCAACTACTTGCGCAACACCTATGATTCGGAACTCCTTGGGAGGTAAGTCAAGTTTCATCAACAAAGCCTTGTCGCCTACTTCTACAGGCAGCTCTCTTTCCAACTGTACCAGAGCCCGACAAGCTGATCCCGGCTCAACCTTCTCGCTGACTACCCTCGCGTCCTTAAGATTCATGTATGGATAGACTCTTCCCGTAGCCGTCTGAAGTCCAATGTTTACATGGACAATGCTTCTGGCTTGAACGCTAAGCTTGAAGTCACGTTCCACATTCATACTAACGTCCAAAAGCATTCGTTCCCTGAGAGAGCCTGGCGAAGCTATGACGTAGCCTCTAGAGAGATCTTTCGGCCGTACATCAGCGAGGGCTACGCCCACTCTATCGCCCGCAGATGCCTCTTCCGTGTTTTCTCCAAAGATCTGAATGAGTTTGACCTTACACTGCTTCCCTGTTGGTCGAATATCTACAATGTCTCCCACCTTTACTTTACCTCTGAGTATGGTACCCGTCACCACGGTGCCCATTCCGGCGATGTGAAAGGAGTGATCTACTGGAATCTTTAGGTCTCCTGACCATCGTCTGACAGGTAGGCTGATCTGCTCAAGCAACACTTTTCGCAGTTCTTCGATACCTTCGCACTTTAGAGCGGAGACACAGACTATTGGCGAGCCTTCAAATCGAGTTTTCGCAAGCAGCGCTTGCACTTCGCCTCTTACGTTGTTTAGGCGTTGTGCGTCAACAAGGTCTGCCTTGTTCAGGGCTACTACGAGTTTTTCGATCTCAAGTGCGCTCAGTATCTGCATATGTTCGACGGTTTGAACGTTGGGGCCTTCATCAGCCGCTACGACAAGTATGCCCAAGTCAACTATGTTTGCTCCTGCCACTGCATGCTTGATCAGTGAATAATGGCCCGGCAAGTCCACGAGCGTTATCAAATACCGGTCCAGATGAAAAGCTGAGAACCCCATGTCGATGGTCATACCGCGTCTTTGAGCTTCAGGGTGCTTGTCCAAGGCCGCAGTTGAAGGTTTCTCGGTCAGACAAGCCGCAAGCTTTGTCTTACCATGATCCACATGCCCAAAAAGGCCCACATGTACTATGACGCGTCCAGAGGGCATTTCCTTTGGCGCACGAGCCAAGAGCGATTCGGATTGCTCAAAGAATAGTCTCACCGCCTCGGAAACATCAAGCTGCTTTTCAACGGCTTCCCGTACGATATTTCTCCTCAGGGCGGAAATCTGGACCCCCAAGCTCACGTCCTTGAATCTTTTCATCACCTCGCCCATTGCTCGACGAGTCTCACGTTCCAGATCCGCGGTAAACGAAGGAGGTTTCAATCGCTCTTCTTTGACCCGTGTGGGTTCCTCTGTAACCTTTTCATGGATCTTCGCGGCCACCATCTCAACCAGTTCTTGGAAATTGCCCTTGCTTAGATCCAATGTCATGAATGGCTTGTCCCATTTGTATTCCTTCCCGGGTTCATCGAACTTGTAGTATATTTCCTCGATCAGTGAATTTGGCACTGGCTCGCCTCTTTTCTTGTTCCAGTCAATGGCCACCTCCAATGGCGTATTCAAGTAGAATACTGCATAGCCGGCTTTGTGTTCTTGGGCCGCCCTGACAAGTCGTCTTCTGATAGAAGCGTAGTAGTTTATGTCGTCGCTTATTACGAGAAGAGCGTGACTCAATCCGGCTACAATTGCCTCGTAGGTCGCATCGCGAACAAATTGTTCAAGCTCTGGTTCAAACCTGTGCTGATAAGTTGGAATCATTCGTCTGAAGGTGTCCGAAGTCACCACCACAGTGGAGTACTCAAACTTGCTTTCCAGAAGGCTGGCTACCTCCTCGGCCAGAGTTGACTTGCCAGAGCATGGAATTCCACAGAGAATCACCAAGAAAGGCTTAGACAACCACGTCAGCTCGCGTCTGGTTTTATTAATCAGGTTTAATTATCCTTTCGGGACCGCAAAGAGAGCCGAAGAAAAATGAGGAGATACAAACAGCTCTCGTACCGCCTCATGACAAAGACTCCTGTCCCCGGGTGAAAGTGTAAGCTTCCAAGGCAAAAGCTCCAGGAGCTTCTGCTCAAATCCGGTGCTGGGGAAGTTCAAGACAAAAGGGTAGTCGGCTCCATCGGCGACGACGCTGCGATGACACGAATATCTGACACAGTTGTCGCTCTGACGACTGCAGATTTCTTCACCCCCATAGTTGACGATCCTTACATTCAAGGCCAAATTGCCGCCTGCAATTCAACAAATGATGTCTACGCGAAAGGGGCGCTTGACATAATTTCTGTCCTTGCCTTGATCGGTGTACCGGAAGATATGCCTCCGGACATTCAGGCAACAATGCTGAAAGGTTTCTGCGACTTCTGCCGTTCAATCAAAGCTCCAGTTGTTGGCGGTCAGACCATAGTCTGTCCCTGGCCCATACTAGGAGGAGCTGTCACGGCTCTGTCGGAAATTAGTAGAATCATCCCAATTTCCGGAGCTAAACCTGGAGACAGGCTGATTCTGACGAAACCATTGGGAATTCAGCCAATCATGGAAGTATTGAGGCTTCCAGGACAGGGACAAGATAAATTGGCTGAACTCATACCTGAAAAGGAGATCTCTAAGTCTATCGACTTCGCGATCAAGCTCATGACGACCTCAAACCGAAGTGACGCGGAGGCCATGATTGAGGTGGGTGTCAACGCGGCGACAGATGTGACCGGCTTTGGAATACTAGGGCACGCTTCGAACATGGCTGAGCAAAGCGGAGTTTCCATGGAAATACAGACTTTGCCGGTGATAAGATGGACACCCAAGATCTCCGAGATGCTCAGAATTCCTCTGTGCGAAGGCGAAGGCGTGGAGACCGCTGGCGGCCTGCTTATTTCAGCATCCCCTCAGAAAAGGGACAGGTTACTGAAGGCACTTGCGGAAAAAGGCTGCAAAGGATACGAAGTAGGGATTGTCAAAGAAGGTGCAGGAAAGGCCTACGTGCATAAAGATGTTCAGATTGTGGAGATCCCCGGTTCATAGAGAACTCCACAGTGACATCTAACATGTGCACGACTTGTGCGAAGATCTGATTGATCAAGCACCAAGGTGCCTCAGTCTTCTTGATGCCCCATTCCCTTATATTTTGGCTACGGCAAAGCCGCTGTGTTGATTGCATCGATCTCTTGAGGGAAGAAGCATCCTTGTCGAATTATGAAGACATGTGGAAGAAGTTGGGGCTGGACCTTACCCGGCATGACGAGCTTCTGGAATCGCTGGAAGGCACATATGAGAGCATCATTGCGTCTCAAAGGAACCGCCCTAAGACGATGGCCTACTTTGACGAATCAGTTTCCGTCGCGCATTGTGCACGAGTAAAGGAGCTTGTAGATAGAAAATCCAAAGGCGAGAAGGTCATAGGGACATTCTGCATCTATGTCCCAGAGGAAGTAATTCTTGCCGCTGGGGCGACTCCCGTTGCGCTGTGTGGTGGTACCCAGTTCTCCATTCCATACGCTGAAGCTATGCTTCCTCGAGATATCTGTCCTCTCATCAAGTCCACTTTGGGACTAGGATTGGGAAGAATGTGCCCGTATCTCCCAGTCGTGGACATGGCTGTGGGCGAGACAACGTGTGATGGCAAGAAGAAGACGTGGGAAATCCTGGCCACCATGGTGCCAATGCACGTAATGGAGGTGCCTCACAAGAAGGAGCAGATCGACCGAGAATTGTGGTCAAAGGAAGTAAGACTAATGAAGGACAAGATGGAAGCGGTGACTCATAGAGAGATCACCTTTGATACTCTTAAGCAAGGCGTAGGGACAGTCAATCGAAAGAGAGAAGCTCTCACACAACTACATGATCTCAGAAAAGGACCCGTTCTTCCCATCAGCGGCAAGGACGCTCTTCTCGTAACCCAGCTTGCCCTGCTTGATGATTCGGAAAGATTTGCAGGAAAGGTCGAGAAGCTGAACGAGGAGTTAGAAGAACGAGCGAAGAAGAAAGTCGAAGTCTTTCCACCGGAAGCAAAGAGAATTCTGGTTGCAGGATGTCCTATGGTCGTATCCAACTGGAAGATACATCACTTGGTGGAAACATCTGGCGCAGCAGTAGTCTGCGACGAAACCTGCACCGGGTTCAGATACTACGCCAACTCGGTTGAGGAGAATGCCGCCGATCTGGATGAACTCCTTGAGAATGTTGCAGATAGATATCTGAAGGTCAACTGTTCTTGCTTCACGCCGAACCAAGAGCGTGTGGACGACGTAATAGACTTGGCAAAGAAATACAGTGTGGATGGCGTAATCCAATATGTGCTGCAGTATTGTCATGGGTATAACATAGAGGCGGTCAAAATGGAACATGCTCTCAAGAAGGCCGGGATTCCGATCCTCAAGCTGGAGACTGACTATTCTGAAGAAGACATCGGACCTCTGAGGACGAGAATAGAGGCCTTCCTGGAAAGACTCGACTGAAGAACTTGTAGACCGTTGTTCAAGAAAGAAGAATTCCTGAGAGGTGGTTGAAATCAGAGTAGCAGGCATCGACATAGGTTCACGAACCACAAAACTTGTACTACTAGAGGAGGGGAAATTGTCTGAGTTTCAGATAGTTGATACTGGGCTTAATCCCCTGACTCGATCCAAAGAACTTCTTAGCGGCCATAGGGTCGACCGGATAGTTGCCACAGGATACGGACGACATTTGGCAAGAACTCATTTTGCTGACAACGTAATAACCGAAATCAAGGCTCACGCTCAAGGAGCACACTTCCTATTCCCTCAGTGCAGAACAATAATCGATGTGGGAGGGCAGGACAGCAAGGTCATCCGCATCGACGAAAATGGCCTGGTCGAAGACTTCGAGATGAACGATCGTTGCGCCGCCGGAACAGGAAGATTTCTGGAGATCATGGCGAAGACTCTTAGTTTCAAAATGGAGGAATTCGGGGACCAAGCCATGAAAACTAAACGCTCTGCAAACATAAGCTCAACATGTACAGTCTTCTCAGAATCCGAGGTCGTCTCCTTAATTGCCGGCGGAGAGGATCGAAAGAGCATTGCTCTCGGAGTGCATCAAGCGATAGTTCATCGACTTTCGGCCATGGTTGACAAGATCGGCCTCAAAGAGGACATTGTCTTCGCCGGTGGAGTCGCGAAGAACAGGTGCATCGCCTCTATTCTGGAAAAAAGAATAGGGGCGAAACTTTGCATCCCCAAGGAACCCCAGATAGTTGGGGCTCTCGGGGCAGCTCTGACCGAGAAAACCTAGATCCACTCGCATTCATGGACCTCGGGCATTTGTTGGTGGATGTCTATGAAGATTCAGTCATAAACGTGACGCGACTCAGTCAAGTAGGCTAGATGATCTTTCTAGTATCAAGCAATACCGGCATCACCGAGATGCGCGGAACTTTCGTTCATGATGGCGTTTCCGGAGTTACCACAAAGCGATTGTGATCGCTAAAATGGTCAGTCCCGAAGCCAACTCTTATAAGTTCTTCTTCTTACGGGACACGTGTACGCAATCTGCGTAGGGAGAGAGAACAATTGTACTGCTCTAAGAAGGCCTTGCCTGTCCTGCTTTTCTGGGCAATTTCCATGTCTCTGGCTCTTCCAGTCTCAGGAGTCTCTTCAACAATTAAGAATGTGTCAATTTCTGCGCCCTCTTCGGCCTTAGTCGGTCAACGGATTACAGTTAGGGCCACGGTATCCACAACCGATACCTGACCTATCTGCGTCGTTCGCGATGTGCGAACGATGCTAATACTCCCAGAAGGAGCAAGCATAACTTCCGGCAGCCTCGAAATCCGCATAGGTGACATGAATGACGGCACTTCCTCTGCAGTCAGTTGGACCGTTGTCTTCGGAAGAAGCGGATCTCAAACTCTCAGGGTTGAAGCTTCAGGCCTCGATTCTGACGGCAATCCGTGCAAAGTTTCTGGATCGGCCACGGTAGTTGTGAGCGAACCGCCGGATTTCACGATCTCGGCTTCGCCATCGAGTCTCAGTATAAGGCAGGGTGAGTCTGCCGTAGCGTCAATATCAATAGGCTCAATTGGCGGTTTCAGCGATCCTGTGTCGTTGACTGCAATTGGCCAGCCAAGTGGCCTCACCGTGACCTTCACACCGAGCACTGTCACTCCTCCAAGAGGGAGCTCAGCAAGCTCAGAGGTATCCGTCAGAGTGGACTCTTCCACAGGCACAGGAAGCTACTCGATCATGATAACGGGAAGAAGTGGGACGTTATCGCATAGCGCGACTCTAACAATCACCGTCACTCAGAAGCCAGGGCTATGCCTTATCGCGACCGCAGTGTACGGCTCTGAGTGGACACCTGAAGTCAGCCTTCTGAGAGCCTTCAGAGACAACATAGTCCTGTCCACATTTGCGGGAAGCAGTTTCATGCAGACCTTCAACGCATGGTACTACTCGTTCAGCCCCTACGTCGCGAATTTCATCGCCTCAGAACCAACGATCAAGATCATCACGAGGATCATGCTCTACCCACTGCTGGCGATACTCCGCGTAGCGGTGGCAATGCAGACATTTCTGAGCTTCAACCAAGAACTCAGCATCATAGTATCAGGACTCGCAGCCAGCTACTTGATAGGCGTCGTCTACTGCACTCCATTGGCAGCCTGCATAATCGCAGCGGCAAAGCATCGTCGGATATTCAGATCGAGATTAAAGCCCTCAAGTGACTAATTGTCCTTTCTTCTCGTAGCTGCTGCGTTCATTCTCGGCTAAGAGGCTTGTCCCTGTGAGCAATTTCCATGGCATCACAAGTTACAGTGATGACTACGAAGTTGGTCGACTGTCTAGCCAACGCTTATAAATCTAGGGCCAATTTCCCTTCAGGAGAAGAGACCGATGTACCGCCTCAGCAGAATTCTACCTGTTTTGCTTCTCATGACGATTGTCTCGTTCCTCGCTTACCCTGTCTACTCCGCGTATGGCACTCTAGACAAGGTGGTTCTTTCTGCTCCGTCTCCAGTGGATGCTAATCAACAGGTCACAGTAAGAGCTACCGTATCGGTACGAGGGTGAGGAGGATGCGTCATCCGCGATGTGCGGGCGACGCTAATATTGCCAGATGGAGCAAGCACAACATCAGAGAATCCTGTCCGAATTGGCCAGATGGTTTGTGGAACAGGAAGCGCAACGGCAACAGTGAGTTGGAGCGCTGTCTTCACAAAGAGTGGAACACACACTCTTAGAGCCCAAGTCTCAGGTTACGATACAGAGAATGTCCCTCAAACGGTATCCAACTCGAAATCTATCGTTGTGAACCCTCCACCAGCCGGTCGTGTGCAAGGCTCCGTGGTTGACGCAGATACTTTGCTTTCCATTCAGAGCGGTACAGTCAGTGGTTCCGGCCCCAGTCCGTTCACCGTGTCAATAAGCGGTGGAGCTTACTCATCTCCTGACCTAGTTGCCGGAAGTTACACCATACAAGCCAGTGCCGCCGGATATCAATCTCAAACGAAGTCCGTGTCCATTATTGCTGGACAGACTGTCACCTTGGACTTCAAACTCACCAAGATTATCACGACAACCACTACCACCGTCGTAACCTCTACGACCGCTACCACCGCAGTAACCTCTACGACCACCACCCAATCGCCAGATCAGTCTCAAGTAATCGCGATTCCTATCGCCATGATTGTCGGAGTAATGATCCTGATTAGTGCGTTGATGCTGGTTCATAAAGGAGGAAAGGCAGGTCCTGGCCGCGTCGGTTCCGCACAGTCGCGAATCATGGGCTTGACACTTCAAGGCAGAGACGTCTTCTGCTCAGGCTGTGGCAGAATAGTCCCGCGGGGAGCCTCAACTTGTCCTCGATGCGGCCGACGAATTCGTTCACGTTGAGAAAGCTCCTATCACGAGTTCACATACCTGATTACCGTGTCGGCAGCTACCCTGCTACTCAGCGTGCGCGATCACATTCGCATATCGTCAAGAACGCAACTATCAAACGAGTCTGGACACATCTAAATCTAAGAGCCGATCATTTTGTGAGTTGGTAGGAGGCTATGTCATCGCGTGGAACAGTGCGTCTAGAGCATCCTGAACGGTGCATAGGATGTTACAACTGCGTCTTCGCATGTTCACTCGAACTCTTTGGCACGATCTCAGCAACACGGACCGCGATATCGATGAAGCCGTGTAGTCCGGGCGATAGATTCGTTGTTACCTTCTGCTCAGGATGCAGCGATCCTCCATGTGTGAAAGTTTGTGAACTCAAGGCCTTGCAACAGGACAAGGATGGAAAGCTGAAGCTGGTTTCCGAATGCGACAAATGCGAAACGTTCGATTGCTCCAAAGCATGCATTACAGATACACTGCCGATTGATGCAAGGACCCACAAGCCGATACTGTGCACGCAATGTGGCAAGTGCGCAGAAGTATGCCCCCATGAAGTAATAACCTACAAGGAGACAGGAAATGAGCAAGAATCTCGACAAAGTGCTCTACATAGACTTAGGTGAGCGCAAGTACGAGGTCGCAGAGCGACCTGAACTCTTCGAGAGATTCTTAGGAGGCAGTGGGCTGGCGATAGAGCTCCTACTTCAAGAGTGTCTGAAAGGAATTGATCCTTACGCTCCGGAAAACCCGATAGTGTTGGCTCCGGGCCCGCTTGGCGGACTCTTTCCGAGCGCGGGAAAAACCGTGGCAACTTTCAAGTCGCCTCTAACCGGTGATCTGGGCGAGTCTCATGCTGGAGGAAGACTGGCGCCATGCATGAGGATGGCGGGATATGGAGCCCTCGTGATAAGGAATTCAGCGGATACTCCTGCTCTCTTGGAAATAAGTGGTGAAGGTGTGACCTTTGGTGACGCCTCACCTCTAACAGGCTTTTCCTCGCTGGAAGTAGAAAGGAGACTCAGAGCCTGCGCCGCAGTTGCCAAAATCCAAAGCATCGTATCAATCGGACCTGCAGGTGAGAACGGTGTCTCATATGCCTGTGTGAACGTGGATCGATACAATTACTTCGGCAGGCTCGGTCTTGGAGCGGTATTCGGATCAAAGAAGCTGAAGGCCATATCAATAGTTGGCTCAGGCTCCATAGATGTGCCTGATCCTGAGCTCTACAAGAAGACCTTCAAGGAACTGTACGCTGAAGTAGTTGAGACAGATAAGATGGCCAAGTATCACTTTACGGGCACGCCCGCGAACGTTCTGGTCTTGAATGAAATCAAAGCCTTGCCCACCAAGAACTTCCAGCAGGGCAGTTTTGAATGCGCTGAAGAGATTTCTGGAGAAACTCTGGGTGAAAAGTGGCTTGATAGAAAAGTCTCATGCCCCCTTTGTCCCATAGGATGTATGCACATTGCCAGATTGAGGCCTTCCTTCGCTTCAGGTTACGAGTACGAGCCCATTGATGTTTACAACAACTATGAATCGATCTACGCCTTGGGTAGCAACTTGTGCATGAAGACTGCGGAAGAAGTTCTGAGGCTTATTCATCGAGCTAACATCCTAGGAGTCGATACGATGCTTGTCGGCAATGTTCTGGGCTGGGCGACCGAGGCGTTTGAGAAGGGTCACATAACCAAGAAGCATACAGCCGGGGTTGCTCCCAAATGGGGTGACACAGAAGCCTATCTCACTATGATGGACAACATAGCTTCGATGACCAATGAATTCTACGCCAAGCTCGCCAAGGGCGTGGAGAAGGCAGCTGAAGCCTATGGGGGAGAAGAATTCGCCATGGCTTTGGGCGGAAATGGCTTAGCGGGGTACTACACAGGATACGCTTCAGTGCTTGGAACGATTGTGGCAGGCAGGCACTCGCACAACAGCAACGCAGGATACGATATAGATCAAAAGATGCTCCACCAGACCGTGAAACCAAAGCAAATCATAGATAGTCTCGTTAAAGAAAACGAGTGGCGCTACGTCCTGACAAGTTTGGTCATATGCCTCTTTGCAAGGCGCGTCTACACAGACGAAAAAGTCGTCGAAGCGTTGAGAGCCGTTGGGATTGAAAGATCAGTCAAAGACCTCGAGAAACTCGGGGCAGAAATCTACAAATCAGCATTCCAGTTCAAGCTCAGAGAAGGCTTCAGCTTCGACAAAGTGAAGATCCCGCGAAGAGTCTTTGAATCGCCGACAGCGAACGGAAGACTGGATGAAGCAGTCTTCAAAAACATGCTCAAGGAATACATAGAGACCGAGTTCAAATCCTAACCCAGAAGAATAGAGCCTATAGAGAAAGGTTAATCTCAATTCGAAGAACTTGAGTATGACAAATCCGGAGGACATAGGGAGGAGAATCTTGAAAGTAGCCCTTGCACGTTTCGCGCTCACATGTTCTATCCTTGCGGTCTGCATCAGTATGTGTACCCGTTCCGCCTTGGTCATCGCTGCGGATCCTGAGAAACCCAGACTTGATCATGCCCGACTGAATGTTTCTCCACAAGTCCAAGGCATCGGAGGAAACCTCACTATTCAGACCTACGTTCAAGTCAATGGTACCTGCTGACAATCGTGGGATGTCAGCGTTGAGATGACGCTGACAGCTCCCGAAGCGCTGATCCTTCAAGAAGGTAAGGGGTCGCAGACCTTCAATAAGACGGTATATTCTGAGTCTAATCTTCGAGTAATTGATCCGAGGGGTATAGTCGTCAGTCGCAAGGCCAACACTTCCTATGTTTTCAATCATACAATTGAACTTCTCTTGGGAGAAGTTGTCACATTTCGTGTCGATTGGGTTGCCAGATGCCAAGCGGCTGGAAAGCACACTCTCAGCCTTCTGGCCCTGTCAGAAGATCCCGATGTTGATCCCAAGTTCAGAAAAGGCCAAGATACACGAGAAGTTCAAATCGTGACAGGTTCCCCCATAATAAGCGAACTCATCGTGTCTCCTGTTGGCAATTTACCCGGCCTCGACCCTCAAGAAGCGTACGTTCGTCCAGGAAAGGACATAGAAGTACGATGCAATATCACATGTCCCGATGGCATAGAGAGGGCGATCCTGTTCTACTCGATGGATTCTCTCACGTTCTGGAATCAACGCGCCATGAGCAGAAACTCAGGAAATGAGTGGGTTGGAACAGTTCCGGGGCAACC
This sequence comes from uncultured Candidatus Bathyarchaeia archaeon, assembly GCA_964631575.1. Taxonomy (GTDB): domain Archaea; phylum Thermoproteota; class Bathyarchaeia; order 40CM-2-53-6; family JALHTG01; genus JALHTG01. The sequence continues at coordinate 1,546 of CAZVYD010000027.1, read as the reverse complement.
TGAAGGAACGCGGATAGTCCTATATGTGGAGGCCATTGGAGCGAACGGAGAAAGTTCGAGAACCAGAGAGTACACGTGCAGAGCAGCTAACCTTGAAGCGCTAGAATCGACGGCAAGGATTGTTGCCTTAGCGACGGTGACAACCATTCTACTCGCATGTACAACAATGCTTGCATTAAGAAGGCGCAGAATGACCCAGATGCTGTAGATGCATTAGTATGAGCCATCGAAACTATCAGAACTCCAAAAATGAGAAATACAGCTTGAAAACAGCTCTTTGGGGCATGTGGTGAGGAGTCAACAAGGTTGAATAGAAGACTATCTTTCCTCATTCTCGGAAGCATTGGCGCGTTGCTTCTGACATTAGCCATATACTACAATCACTTTGAGCAGATCCTAGCTGATATCTGAGGGAGAAGCACCATCAAGATCTCTAAGAAGCGAATTCTGGTTCAGACGGTTTCCTTCCTGTTCTTCAACGCAGCGTTTCTAGGAGTGCCTCTTCTGCCTCTGCTCCTGCCAGTGTTCGAGTGCTTTGCCATGCCTGAAAAGACGATCCTATGCAACTTTGGGATATTGCAGAGAAGCATTTCGCGCGCGCCTCTACTTCCTTGGGCGTCTATCGCTATGTTCCTGATAGTTGGAGCGCTTGTGGGAAGAGCGATGTGCGGTTGGGCCTGTCCTCTGGGCTTCTTCCAAGACGCATTGACATCTATCGCCGGATATTTGGGACTAAAACAGAGGAAGCTGTCTCGAAAGCTTCACTACATGCTGACTTGCATGAAGCACGTGGTCCTTTTCGCTACGATTGCGATTGTGGCAAGCGCCGGCGCGACATACGCGTTTAGTAGACTTCTGGGAAGGAGATACGCTTTTTCCTTGGGCGTATGCGGACGAGCACCCTATTGCTTGATTTGCCCGGCTCCGGTACTTTTCGCGACAATGCCATCATTAGTAGGCACGTTGTTTTCGGGAACACCTCTTCCCGAGTTGCCTTTCACCTTCTACATAGGATTCTTCGCCATGGTGCTTCTGGTTGCGTCATCGCTAGTCACAAAGAGGTTCTGGTGCGCGTACATCTGCCCACTAGGAGCCCTGATGTCATTTTTCAACAAGTTCAGTCTACTCCACATTAAGAAGTCAGGCAAATGCTCAACCTTCTGTCGTGGACATCAAAGAGACTGCAATAAGAAGTGCCCCACAGGAATAGAGATATCCCGCAACCCTGAACCTTCATCAGATCCGGAATGCACGCTCTGCTACAACTGCGCGGAGGCCTGTTCACGCAACGCAGTGAAATACGAGGTTGGCTGAACGTATATATGCTACCTGACCGGCGCATCGGTTCGTTACAGGGCATGGAATCAGGGCAGACGTATGTCGATTGAGACCTCCCTTGTCAATGAAGTGGAAAGCCTATTATCTGGCTCTGCTATGAGTTTGGGTTCGAGGCAGAATCAGGCCACAGTTCCCTATCGAAAGAATCTGGCCTGGGTTTAGGCCTGTGCGGTCGTAGTCTAGCCTGGTCTAGGACGGGAACGGCCTA
>CAZVYD010000026.1:0-17738 GCA_964631575.1 uncultured Candidatus Bathyarchaeia archaeon | reverse complement strand
AGATAATCATGGGGCTATATCTTTTGGCTGTCGTCGGAATGTTTGTGATGATGTTTCCATTCAAGGCGGTGCCGTGAGCGACTATCCCAGCGGAACAGCTACTATTTCTGTCGACTCTCTGAGCGACTCGATTTTCTGCTTTCCGGTGGGAGTCTCGAAGTACTCACCCGCCTTCGTCTTATTCGCGAACAGTAGATGTTCTCGGGAGGATGGAAAGAAGCCATCCAGTCTTACATCTATCTTGCAGCGTGCAGTACAGTTCCTACACATAGATATGCAATAGGTTTCTCTTTAGCAGAATGAATATTATAGTGGCACTGACCACGAATTCTGGCACAAGATATGTTGCATTGTACGCTGCAGAGTATGCGAGGACGCTCCACCCTTTCCAAGCATATTGACCGAAGAAAACCACGCCCGAAATGAAGTGACAAATGAATCGACCCAAGATTCCTGCGCCTACCCCGACGACTGGACGATTTCTGAAAGCTCCTGCAAATCCAAGCGCACCGAAAGCCAGAGGATAATCAAGCAAAATCTGTGCAGGATAGTAGATGTCTCCAGAGACAACCATGTGAACCAATCCGTAGACTACTCCAGTCTCTACTCCCCATCGAAGACCACGCCTCAACGAGAACCACAACAGTGGAACCATGCTTGCCAGAGTTACCCTGCCACCTTGCGGTAGTCTCAAGAAAGGAAAATAGAATTTGCTTACGATGTAAAGCGCATTTGCAAGGGCAACAAAAACGATAGCTTCAGTCAGTATTTTTGTATCAGAACTGTTCTTGACTTTGGTCACATTTCTTCCCTTCGCCAGCATTGTCTGGATCAGGTTCAAAGGGTCGGCGAATCCAGAGTTCGCCCTCTCAGCCGGGCCTACCCAGCTCCCCGGCGATTCTCGTCGTCAACCATTCCTATAAGATTTTGCATGAGAAATCAGCTGGGTTTGATCGTCAGGCCCATTACTAAAAGAGGACTGTGAACATTGCGAATGGAAGAATAGTCGTCGTGAAACGCAGGTCGTGTGTCAAAAGGTTTGATTTGAGGTAACGCCCCCTACCTGCCAGCAGACGAGAATAAATACGGATGTTTGACAAGATCTCACACCATGATTGGATACTGTCGCAGAGTTTCTTTGGTCAAAACGAAAGGGAGATGATTAGAAATGAAATCATTACTATTGGATGAGCGCAAGCTTGTACTTGCGACCGATCTCTACGAGCTTACGATGGCTGCTGCATATTTCGACAACGATGAACACCACAAGGCGACCTTTGAGCTGTTTGTGAGAACCTACCCGAAAGAAAGGTGTTACCTGATAGCAGCCGGTCTTGAGCAAGCCATTCACTACATATTAAACATCAGATTCGACGACGATTCCATCAGGTTTCTAAGAACTCAACCAACCTTCAGAACCGTGAGCAACGAGTTCTTTGAATACTTGAAAACCTTCAGATTCACAGGTGATGTGTTCGCTGTGCCGGAAGGCACAGTGGTCTTCACAGACGAACCCATAGTAAGGGTCACCGCACCAATACTTGAGGCACAACTTCTGGAGACATATCTCCTATCGACCATCAACTTTCAGACGCTCATTGCCACCAAAGGGTCGCGCGTGGTTCAAGCGTCTAGGGGAAGAGACATAGTCGAATTTGGAGCAAGGAGAGCTCACGGCCCTCAAGCCGCGTTGCTTGCAGCACGCGCTGCCTACATAGGTGGTTGCATAGGCACGTCGAATGTCATCGCTGGCTACGAGCTTGGAATACCGACCTACGGGACCATTGCGCATTCTTTCATTATGAACTATGACAACGAACGAGAGGCGTTTGAAAAATACTCCAGGGTCTTCCCTTCCAAACCTGCGATTCTAGTTGACACATATGATACGATCGCAGGAACGAGGAGGGCCATAGAGATCGGCAAGAAGCCTTCAATGGTCAGGCTTGACAGCGGCGATGTATACGAGCTTAGCGTGAAAGTTAGGCGCATCCTGAATCGAGCGGGCCTTCATGACACGAAAATCTTTGTGAGCGGAGATATGAACGAGTACAAGATCAGCAACCTAGTCTCAAGAAGAGCGCCCATCGACGCATTTGGAGTTGGAACCGAACTTGTTACATCTCGGGATGACCCAGCATTGCCAGGCATCTACAAGCTTGTTGCCATAGAAAGGGAGGGGAAGTGGGTTCCACGCGTGAAAACCAGTACTGGCAAGAGAACTCTTCCCGGCCCGAAGCAGATCTTTCGGAAATGCTCGGACCGTGGAAAGCTTCAATGGGACCTCTTAGGCATGGCTGACGAAGAACCACCCTGCGGAACCTTAGCACTGCTTGAGAGGATAATCGATAGAGGATCCCTTGTGTATGAATTCCCGAGAATCGATGAGATTAGAGAAAGGGCACTTGCCGAGGTTGAATCATTACCACTAGCGGCGAAAAGGCTGAGAGGCGGTAGAGCACCCAAGGTCAGACTGACATCAAAACTGAGAACCATTGCTCAGTCACTCTATGTTGAGCATTGTGCTTCATGAGGAAGGTGGTATGGCGCTTCACGATAGACTCGAGCGGGCGACTGTTCGTAGGTTTCACTACGTTTTCTTGGGGACTGCGGCACTCGCCTGGGCTTTCAACGCAATCTCAGTGATGATTCTATCATTTGTGCTGCCTTCGATACTGAAGGAATGGGGGTTGCCAATTCAGGCAGGAGGCCTTCTGGCGACTGCATACTATGTCGGCATGTTCTTAGGCGCCTCATCCTTCGGAGCATTGGCCGACCAGATAGGCAGAAAGCCGACGGTTCAACTTACAGTCGCCATCTACGCAACGACAACGGGTCTTTGCTCTCTCGCTTGGGATCCGGTTTCCATGGGAGTTCTGAGGTTTCTTGGAGGAACCGGGACGGGCGGCATAATGCCTGTCCTGAGCACATGGCTCTCTGAATATATGCCAAAATCAGACAGAGGCAAGTTCGTGGCGGTCTTGGAGAGTTCTTGGTCATTCGGCACGCTACTTATCAGCGCGCTTTCTTGGTTTCTCATACCAGCCTATGGTTGGAGATCCACCTTCCTTGTTTCCTCTTTCGCTCTCTTCTTCATCTTCTTGATTCATCGATTCTTGCCAGAATCGATTCGGTTCTTGGAAGTCAGGCAAAGAACAGAAGAAGCACTATCGATCCTCAGGCAACATGGCTTTGATGCCTCTTCCTCTACCCAAGGATCGGAACATACGGATGACAAAGATAGTCGGAAGTTTCTCCTAGCGGAACTCTGGTCTCGTCCTTTGAGAAGAAGAACCATGATGCTATGGGTTCTATGGTTTTGCATTGCGTACTCTTATCATGGCATCTTCGTTTGGCTTCCAACCATACTCTATGCAGAAGGCTTCGCTCTGGTCAGAGCATTATGGTACTCGATGCTGATCACTTCTCTTCAGATCCCTGGGTACCTCAGTGCCGCCTTTCTGATAGAGAAGACAGGACGAAAATACACTCTCGCGGTTTACATGACGCTGGCAGGACTGGCAAGCTATTTCTTCGGCAATGCTCAGAATGAGTCAAGCATCCTGCTCTGGGGAGGTTGCATATCGTTCTTCAACTTGGGGGCATGGGCAGTTACTTATGCATATACTCCGGAGCTTTATCCAACTAGGATTAGAGGAACTGGAGCCGGATGGGCAGGTGCAATCGGCCGAGTAGCAGGAATACTGGCCCCTTCCCTCACGGCGGTTACTGTTTCAAATCTCGGCATGTTCCATACATTCATGGTGTTCTTCGCAGTACATTTCGTCGCAGCCGCTGTCGTCGCTGCCTTCGCCGTAGAAACGAAGGGCAGAACGCTTGAAGAGATATCGAAGTAACTTCAACGATCTGATCGTGCTTGGCGTGACTGTGAGGCAGCTCATAGAGAATAGGTATCTTGATCCCGAGAGCCGCGAAATAGCTATATCTTGTTGCTGTTCGGATCTCGTCCGGCCTCAGCACTACTTCCTTTCCGTCCAGTCGTAGAATCCTTTCCCAGTCTTTCTTCCAAGAAGCCCTTTTCTCACCATCTGCCTGAGTAGTGAACTGGCTTTGTATTTCTGATCGTCAATCTTTTCGGATAGAACGTCTGCTATCGACAGCGTTGTGTCCAGTCCTATGTAGTCAAGCAATCTTAGAGGCCCCACCGGCCAGTTGAGGCCCAGCTTGATCGCCTTATCAATGTCAGCAGGTTCGGCGACTCCTTCTTGAACCAAGAAGACGGCCTCATTCAATGCGGGAACGAGAATTCGATTCACAACGAAGCCCGGCGTGTCTTTCACTACAACCGGCTCCTTTCCCATCTTCTCAGTGAACGACTTGACCGTCTGAATGGTTTCGTCTGAGGTCTTCTCCCCTCTAACGATCTCAACAAGCTTCATCAGCTGAGGGGGATTAAAGAAGTGTATTCCACAGAACTTCTCGGGCCTCTTCGTGGCCTTGGCCAACAAAGTGATACTGATCGAGGAAGTGTTGGACGCAACAATCGTACGTTGAGGGGCGATCTCGTCGACTTCTGAGAAGAGCCGGCGCTTCAATTGAGCCTTTTCCGGGGCGGCTTCGATCACAAGGTCAGCGTCTCTTAGGGCCTCTTTGAGCGAAAGAGTGGCATGAATCCTATTCTTGACCTCAGTTCTCTCGCTTTCGCTTAGCTCTCCCTTTCGAACAAATCTTCCCAGACTATCGTCGATCATCTCCAAGCCTCTGTGAAGAAACTCTTGCTTCACATCGGTGATGTAAACTTCTGATCTTGCCACTTGTGCAGCGACTTGCGCGATTCCATGGCCCATCAAGCCGGCGCCCAAGACGGCAACCCTGGCGATCTCCAACTTCGATCACACTCTCACTTTATCCTTCACTCTTTTGATAAAGGCTCTTGGGAGAGCCGAGGTAAGTGGGACACCCCACCTAGTGGTGGAAGGTACAGGTGTAGCTCCGTCGTGGACGAAGGCCAAGAGATAGTTGACTGGCAAATCCAAGCTTGTCTGCTGATTCATCTTTTCCTCGGAGTCTCTTGCCAAGCAGCGGTGGGAGGTTTCTTTACGCGCATTCGAAGATGACACTGTCCCTTGAGCGGGAACTCGAATATGTGCTTAGGTCTGCGCCTTATCCACACGATCCCTGTAGGTTTGTCCAAGATAGACGTATCTTACGCTTCCTGAACTAATCATCGTGAAATGTCTGTCTTCCAATTCCCTGACAACCTTGCCGGGAGCGCCCATCACGAGGGACTTTGACGGGACTACCGTGCCCTCTGTCAGTAACGAACCGGCAGCAATGATTGCCCAATCACCGATCCTGACGCCGTCCAGAACGACGGCCCTAGTTCCAATGAGGACATTGCTTCCCACATAGCAGCCATGAGCGATGGCTCCGTGACCCATCAAGACCCGGTCACCGAAATTCACAGGGTGGCTCTCGTCGACATGGATTACGCAGCAGTCCTGAATGCTTGCTCTCTTACCAATGCTGACGCTGTTCAAATCTCCTCTTATTACAGCGTTTGGCCAAATGTTTGAATCCTCTCCAATCGTTACGTTGCCAACTATCGTCGCATTGGATGCAACATAGCAGCTGGGATGTATCCTAGGCTTCTTGCCTTCGAACTCAAGAATAGGCAATCATCAATCCTCCACAACAAACTATTGGTCACTTGTGGAACGAGTGATAAGGCGCTTACGGTCAAGTCACATATGAAATGGCTCTTCGAACTCTCTCTTTCAAAAGCGAATACAAGCCTTGCCGCGAGCCGACGTCTCTCCCATTGTTCAAACCCTATCGGCCGCACCATTTATGGCACACGCAAACCCCTTAAGGTTTGAAGTTATACATCGCGCCGAGGTCGATTGTGAGTGGCTTGGGCAGGAGGTTCTGTGGCAGGCGAGGTGGCTGTTGCGATCAAGGAAGAGAGAGGAAAGAACATGGAGGGAAAGACCGAGCGAGGGAGAAGATGGGAGTGTGTCAAAGTGGGCCACCATAAGGACATTGGCAGAACGATTGGAGAATGGGAGAAGAATGGCTGGCGCCTGCACACGTATCAAGCTCAGGGCAGCCCAACCATGGTCAACCACTATCTGCTCTTCGTGAAAGAGGGTTCTTGACGCGCTGAGCTTTAGCGAGTTTCATACGCACACAAGGTAGCGAGCTGAAAAGCCAAGGACTAAGCGTTACTTGTAATCTGGGATCAACTACGCTGTTAGCCAAAGAGAACAGGAAAAAGGGAAAACTGGTCTTCACCTCGATTGTTTTCCCAAGTAAGTCATCAGAAACAAACGCTTTGCTTCTGGCAGATAGCATTCGCACCTTTGCTGGATCCCTTTCCAAATTCCCAATCTGGTACTTTACACCAGAATATGGAAAGCAAATCTCTCAACCCGTCGAAGAGAAGTTACATGCTTTGGATGTTACCTTGATCCCGTTCAAGATCGACCATGAAACTCTGCGATTCCCATTTACGGGTCAAGTCTCTGCTACCTCCTTGGCCGAATCGATGGCCTGCGGCAAAACCGACATCCTTGCATGGCTAGACGCCAACACTATCATGCTTCAAGAACCGAAAGATTTCCTTCTGAGAGATGGCAAGAGCCTTGGCTTCAGGCCTGTCCATCATACCCTCGTGGGCTCGCGCTATGACGAACCGCTAGATCAGTTCTGGACACTGACCTACCGGTCCTGCAATGTTCCTGAAGACCGCGTCTTCCCCATGACGACCCATGTGGACGGAACAAGAATCCGCCCCTACTTCAACGCGGGCCTCATGATCACCCGCCCAGAAAAACATCTGCTTCAGGCTTGGCGTGACACCTTCTTTAAAGTCTACAAGGAGGCCTCTTTTCAGGAATTCTATGAGCAAGATGAACGTTACAGGGTTTTCATTCACCAAGCAGTGTTGTCAGGGGTCATTCTATCGACTTTATCGGTTGATGAAATTCAGGAACTGCCTCCGAAGTACAACTACCCGCTCCACCTGCACGGGCAAGATGTTACAGACCACCGTCCATCTTGTCTGGAGGAGCTAGTGACATTTCGTCATGAAGGGTTCTATGAGGATCCTGATTGGGTTAAGAAGATGCCGGCAAAAGAGGCGCTCAAGCAGTGGCTCGCCGAACGACTACTCATATAGTCAATTGGGACAAAGATAGCCCATTCTCGCGACTAGTACACAGAAATGTTTGAGGCGCACAAGTGAGCTACTCTATCGAAGCTAGTATGGATAATGCCCGTGATGATGACCTTGCGGCCCACTCTCTGTCGGCATGATGAAAGGGAGGAATTTCAAGCATTGTACACTCGCTTGGGCGAACATACGCTTATTTACGTATGAGCCGAGGCAGACCGCCGGGGTCACGGGCTTGCTTTCCCTGCCTAGACGAGTCTTTGGACTATCATTGTTGATTGCACTTTTGGCATTGCGTTCAGTCCGTGGTGAGCAAGTGGAGTTGTTGGTGAATGGCTCGTTTACGAATGGTGTCCAAGGGTGGAAAATGTGGGGGGTTGTCTCTTACGGACTTAGCGCTGAACTTTACGCTAAACCTAGGATACTGTCCGGCATTGCTCAGATTGTAGAGAGATCGGACTTTTCCCGAGATATATCGTTTTCATATAGAGTCACAATTGTGTTCCATAGCGATGCTGGGTGTCCTTTTTTCGAGGTATCAGTGATCGCATATATGCTTGACCCAGGGACCATGGGTGAGAGAACGGTTCTCCTCTACTCCAGAAGGTACTACTCAGTCACTACATGCGTCACGAGGTCATGTGACATCGCTGTGAATCTCAGAGAGAACCTGCGTCAAGATGGTAGAGTGGACCTAACCCGACTTTTGTTGAAGCAAATCAAAGTGGCTTTTGAGGCAGGTTTTGAAGACATTCACGCACATGCGCAGAGTCAAGTCTACATTCACTATGCGAGCTTGCTTATGGTAAAGCCTCCGCCACCGCCAACAATCACAACAACCCAAGCCTCGACAACCACAACAGCGAGATGGTGGATAGGTGAGATTAACTGGGAAAAAACCTCGAATTTGATACCAGTCGCGGCAGGCATAGCTGCCGTTCTCTTGATTCTTGTTGTCTTGAAGAGAAGGCGAGGCTGAAAGCGGAAAAACCTCAATTTGTTCACCTCTTCCATTCTTGAAGCAAATCCGCATCTATCTTTGGCCTTCTTCTTAGCGCCGCTTAAGTACAACGCAAAGCGGATTGGATAGACTTCCATTCCACATCCTTGGCGCCCGACTCATGAGAAGACAGCGATATCTCTTGGTGTGCACATACACCTCCGCCGAACAGAAGATGATCACTACTAGCTCGCTAGAACGGGCCAAATATGCTCTGGAGAAGTGGAGACTGTGACTTGGCTAGTCTATTAACCGAGCAAGTCTTTCTTTGAGGCTGATTGCCCAAAGATAAATGCGTTCCGATGATGGAAAGATGTTATTAGAATTTGACGGGACGCTATAGTGATGATCCAGATTGAGAAAAGACCTTGTCTACAAGGGCGCCGCAATGCTGATAGTTGGTCTAATTCTCACAATGTTAACGGAGGGCACCCACGAGCTAAGGTTTCAGGACCTGTCCATTGAGAAAAAGGATGGTTACTATGCATTCCTAAACAACTTGAAGGGGGGAGAAGAGTTCAGCGCGGAGTTCATCTGTCACCAACCAAAAGGTGAGCTTCGCATGGTGTTGATAACGGCATCTTGGTACGACAAGTGGAGAGGTGGCCAGGATGTCCCAAATACCGAGCTGCTTGGAGACGTACACGGCCATCAGGGCAGAATAACGTGGAAGGCTCAGGCCGACGGTGACTATGACTTGGTACTCTTGCCAACCGCTGACACAGCCAGCTGGCCGTTTGGCGTAAGTATGAGACTAGAGACCAAAAGCGAAAGAGGAGTAGGATGGTATGTAGGTACAGCGATGGAGCTCTGCGGAATTGCAGTGATGACCCTTGGGTTTGTAAAGAAGCGTGTGCGGCGTCCTACATAGCGTGCGTAGTTGATGGTCTTGCATTCAAGCCCTTTCGGGGAAGAACAGTCAGCCATGATCTTTCCACGATTACGACAAGGAGAACCAGAGCCACTACAGCAACCAGAGCGATCATGATCGCAGGCGTCACGAGGCTTAGGTAGTCCTTTCTAGTTGCGGTTTGCTCTGTTGTGGACTCTTTGGCTTCGAGAGAGATCAGATATATACAGGAAGGCGCGATCTTGCGTGAGATGGTTAAGGATCCAACTTGTGCTTGTTCGAACTTGTCTACGAGTGTCAGGTTATTTGTTTCATCGACCGCATATACCTCGCATCGAACGGCTCTGCCCTGCCAAGGAAGATTCCTCAAAGCAAGAGTGAACTCCTCGTAGTATGAGTCGAAGCTGCTAATGAGCACTCTAACCGTACTGCCGCCATCGGATCTTCCTGCAAGCGCAGCAAACCCTGCGTCGTTGGACCCGTTGCATGCCAACCTCACAGGCGTCTCTAGCATCCTGTTCATTGCAAGGAACGCATACGCTGTCTTCTTGAATTCGCCATTGTCGTAGAACAATCCGAACCCTCGCCCTTCCTTGCCTCCAGCATTTCCTCGATACCTGAGCGCTCCCGAGACGGACGTGTCCTGAAGATAGATGAGCGCAGATGCGGTCCATGCTGCTCCTCTGGCGTTCCAGAACTCGTCGTGATTCGCAGAGTCGGCGTAGATATTCCACTCCGTCAGAAAACTTTCAGCATTCTCGAAGCCATATTGTCTGAGCAAATTTCGAACCTCATTCGCGGTTTCTGCGACAAGATGTGGAGCGCGGCCTCCGGTGTAGATATGCCATGAAACGAAGTCAAGCGGTGACTTGTTTGTCTTGCAGAACTGGAGGAACCTCTCTAGGAATTCTTGTTTCCCTGCGAGCGCAGGCCCTCCAACCTTCACGCCAGTATCAACAGCCTTGAGTGCCCTTGCGACAGTGTCGTAAAGCCTGAAGTATTGTTCAGGCGTGCCCTTCCAGAAGATCTTAATGTCGGGTTCATTCCATATCTCCCAATAGCGTATCCCGTACCTGAAGCCGTTTGCCCAGCCTTGGTTGTAGTGCATGACAATGTGCTTGCAGATCTCGGCGAATTTCCCATAGTCGCTTGGTACGTCACTAGGGCCTCCCCAACTGTATCCAAGCCTGTAGAAGACCTCTGCACCGGTCGACCTTATCGCCTCAACCTGGAGATCAGTTGATTTGAAGTTGTAGCTGGACTCCTTGGAAGGGTCACCCTGCATGTTCGGGAAGACTACGTTTATGTCGAACGCCCCACGGACATCATGCGTTCTGACAAAGTTGACGCCTATTTGCTTGTACTGCTCATGCAGCGGCGCCTCAAGCGGCCTCTGAGGCAATGGCCCAGCATTGATCCCCTGCAACGACCTGATTCTACCGATAGTTCTTGAGAAGTCTACTTCTATCGTGACTCGACTCTCGAACCTCATCTTTCCAAGATCTCGATCGGACTTCGCTACGAGAGCATCTCGGAGCGGTCTCAACCTTTCAGCAAGCTCTGCCTGTGACCGCAGCTGCTCCGGTGAGCTCCCGGTCAGGGCGTCTGCCAGAACAATTCCGTCCATTCTGCGAATCGAGACACCCATTAGAGACAACGCTGTCGGAGCGACATCAACGAGCCTAGCAGGCATATCGGAGACATATGCTCTCTTTACACCAGGCCCAGCGAGGATCATCGGAATAGATTGTACGCCCCAAGACAAGCCGCCGTGAGATCCATGCTTGTTAAGTGGTTCATCTCCAACAGCTGTGTTCTCGTCAAGGGCTATTGCAACATCCGGACCTGAAGGCCCGGCGTAGCTTGAGAGCAGATACCTGTACGCTGCGTCTAGGCCTTGGCTTACCCTAGAGGCAGTTGGGCCAGTAGGTAGATAGTAGCAGTTGCTCTGCTCCAGAACCCGATAGTAGACAGCGTCGATGCCTGCAAGGTTTAGAGAAGCTATGTTCACTGCAGCTTCCCTGCCCTTCGTCTGATCTTTCAGGTAAATGTTGAATGATGTGCCGCCTCCCAATGAGAGGGCCGTCGTTCCAGTCTTCTCAACTGCCTTTCGGATCAGTTCGCCTCGCACATTACGCGAGTTGGGTATCATAGCGTGGTCCGCTGTAACCATGAAAAGAGTTTGATCGAAGATTCCCAACCTTCTGTATGTTTCAATCAATCTTCCGATCTGTAAGTCTACATTCGCCATGACTTCGGCCATCGCGTTGGGGGCGACGATTCCTCCCGTGCTGTGACCTACTCCGTCAATTTCAGGCAGATTTATCATCACAACTCGTGGACGTTCCAGCTCAAGCATCTTCACCGTTACATCCATGGCCCAAGTGTCGTATCGTATCGCCGGAATCGGAAGACTGTACGCCAGTGTAGGATCGTTGAGGACCTGGCTGGGTGGCATGTGACCTGCAACGCCACTCGGCACAAGCGATGCCTTGCCTGATCGCATCGAGTAGACGATGTAATCCGCGTACTGATTGCCCATTGCCGCTGCCGCAAAGAACTTGTTTGAGCTTATCGCAAGAACCTTGGCAGTGGGATCGGCCTCTTTCACCAATTGCGGAATCGAGACAGCCCCTGAAGCAACTATCGCTTCACCAAGTTTTCCTTGGTTGACGGCCTCAATCGTGGTAGGTCGGGCCATGGTGCCTGTAACCGGGTCTCGCCAACCGAACCCGATGACGCCTTGATTACGCGGAAGAGAGCCTGTGCTTATCGTAGCATGCCCAGGTGGAGTGTTAGATTCGAGCTGTGCAAGCCAAGCCCTAGTATATGTGGCGCCGTTTGCCATGAGAAGACGTAGGTTCGGAATGTCTGTCAACTGAAAGTAGTCGGGTCGGCAGGCGTCTATGACGACTATCGCAAGATATTTGGCTGAAGCAGTGGGCTGTTCCGCTGAGCACATTGTGCCCAATGGCAACAAGAGAACTGTTAGTAGGACCAGCAGCGTGACAGACTTAAGCCGGCTCAACCTTGGCACCACAGTTTTCTCAAGATTAACTCAATATAAAGGCGTGATGAACCCTTCATTCATAAGGAATAGTATGTCCGAAACGGTGAACATGGAATGGAGGACTCCGCCACTTGCTTGTTAGAGGCTATTGGCTCTCTTGGGAGATTTCGTAATATGCTCTTAATACCCCGCGCGGTTACTTGTCTCTCTGCTGCTGTTCGGAGTTGCTGAGTCAATGCACTCGATATCGCAACAGTCGCTTCAATCCGACCTCGCTACCAGAGAACATCGAGCCTTGAAGAAACGAGAAGAATAGGAGCGCTGTCACCACTGCTAAAGTCAAGAACGCCGAAGGCGCTCGAATTTGTCCGCGTTATGCCTAGTCTCCTATGCCTAGCTGTGCTTGCATCATCTCTCGCCATGTTGCCTGTGCAGGCCTGGAGCAATGGTGGCTTCAGTACAGATCCTGCAAACCCAAAATACGGAACACATGATTGGCTGGCGCATCACGCCCTCGATTGGGTTCCAGACGACCTAGATTTCTGGGTCAGAGATAACCTAGCCATCTACCTCTATGGCACTGAACTACCTGACAATGGGAACGCAGCCTTAGGCGATGGGATCGGTGATACGTACCTACATCATGTTTACTATCGCTCCAACGGAGATCTGCAAGATGATTCGTCAGCGCGGCGAGCGCGAGAAGCCTTTGACAAAGCCCTATCGTATCTGGTCGTAGGAGACTATGGGAATGCTGCGAAATGGCTAGGAGTTATGACCCACTACATGTCTGATCTTGCGGTCTTTGGCCACGTGATGGGGAAGCCTACTGATTGGGGCGAGGAAAAGCATCACTCAGACTATGAGCAGTGGGTTGATGGAAGAACTGACCGATACGACAGCCTGTTCGTGGCGTTTCTCAAGTTCGACGGAAAGTTGGAGCAGAACTCTGCCTATAATGGCACGCTAAAGCTGGCCCACGACACGACCTTCGACAGCACAGGAAAAGGACGAACGGCAAAGTGGATGGATGACAACTATAATCCGTCAGACCAGCTCTTTCAGGAGCGAGTTGGCGAATCCCTGAGCCTGACTGTGAACCTCCTCGCTGACGTGATCTACACAATATCCGAGGCTGCTGGCATACCGGAGTTTCAAACGCCAACATTCATACTGGGGTTTGCCATATTGATGTTAATTGTCGTAGCAAGAAGTGGCCCATCAAAGAGAAAGATGGCCAAGCAATCATCACCCAAGATTTCGCGCACGTGAACAAGGTGTTCTATCTCACGAACAGAATGTTTCAAAACGTAGGTTGATCTATCTCCAAGCTCGTCGAATCAGTCGATGAGACATGTTGAGATGTGGAATAGTAACGGTCATCCTTGTGCCCCTACTGATGTCGTCAGTCATGTCTTCGCTACCGGTTCAACAGGCATATGCAGACCGATGTATCTTGCCGATCAAGGATGTTGAGGTGTATGGGCCCGGGCAGAAGGCGATCATTGCTTGGAATGGAGAAGTAGAGCGGCTGATCCTCTCAACGGATCTCTACGCCCATGTCGAAGCGAAGGTGCTAGAGATATTACCTCTCCCATCTCAGCCAACCGTCGAGAAGGGAAACTTCGAGTCCTTCCGAGTTGTCCAGAATCTGATGATGAGGAACATGCCGCGGGCGCTTACCTCTCAGTATAAAGGTGGCCTGGAAGTAGTCTTCCACGAAAAGATAGGAGCCCACGAAGTCACGATTGTGAAAGCAACATCATTGACGGAACTGGCCAACTTCATGTCGGACTACCTAGAGAGGAGTGGGTTAGGTAGGACTGTGGCAGTCACGGAGGATGCCAAGCGAATTCTTGGAGACTACCTAGCCCGAGGGTTTAACTATTGGGTGTTTGACCTTGTTGACCTTCACCCAACTGCAAGAAGCCTCGAACCGTTAGTGTACCAGTTTCAAAGCTCAAGCCTCTACTACCCAATGAAAGTATCTTCGGTCGCGAAGGGAAGCACTGAGATAGTTCTATACCTGATAACTCCAGATCTCGTCAAGGAAAGCGATCTGCCCACAAGAATGCGTCTGGGCCGATACGTCCCTAGCGACCAAGCAGTTCAGTTCCAGCTTTCGCCCCAAGACTTGGAGAGCATTGACCCCCGGCTAAAGAAGCTCTTTACCGGTCAGGCTTGGTTCACTGCTGTCAAGTACTCGGGAGCGTTGGCCGAGCTAAATTTCGATCTTCAGATCGCTCCAGGATCTAAGCCGTGCCGAACAATATACGTTGGAACAGACGTGAATTCATGCCAAGTTGGCGAAACTCTGACAATAAGCGTGGACTTCATCCATCTGCTTCCGGGATGCGTTGAGATCATGATTGTGCATCTCCATGATGTCAGGCTGGAAATCCTTGATTCGAATGGCGCCCGCATAAAGGTCTGGCAATGGAGTACCAACGGTGACTTGCATCAAGTGGTACTGTGGAGACCTCAGATAGAGGACAACTATGCCGTCAAGGCAAGCTCTTGGTGGAACGGTGAAAGATTGGAGGTCGAAGCTCAGACATCTGTCATGGTGGTTGGGAAGACCTTTCCTAAAGAGATCCTGTGGCTGCTTGGCGGAGTCGTCGTCGCAATGCTTTGTGTTTTGGTTGGTGTGAGTGTGGCCTACTTCCTGCTCCGACCGAGACTCACAAAGCAATCCTAGCGCAGACTTCATGTTTCGCGTGCAGAGAGGTCAGGGAAGAAGAAGGCCATGTGCTAGATCCATTCTTGACAGAAAGAAGAGAGGCTCCGCTCCTTTCATCCAAGAGTAAAGGAATATACCTTTCTATGCAGTTGAAAGGAATCTGTAGATTTGATAGAGTCCAAATCCGATAAGGAAAATTCCTGAGACTCTGTTGAGTATCGGCGCATGCTCTGAGAACCTCATGACTATGGCAGACCTTCCGAGCCCCACCAAGACAGAGATCAGAACAAGCGGACCTGCGATCCCGAGCGAATAGATCACGAATGTGACTGCGCCTTCAACAAGACCTCTTGAAGTGAGAGTGTACAGGACGATAGAATAGAAGACAGGAGCCGAGCATGCAGTCGAGGCGAAGCCATACGCGATTCCATAACTGAACGTTCCAAGAAGATCCTGCCCCTTCCCGATCCTGGCTATGAAAGGTGAGTGGGACAACTCCGTCCCGCTCAGCATCAAGGATCCTAACGCCGTCATAACGATCCCTGCCATGAGCGGAAGCGAGCTGATGTAAACGGACAGAACGGCTCCTGCAAGAGACAATAGAACCGCAATAACGCAGAAGACGCTGACAAGCCCGAGCGCACAGATCAATCCGGCTGCAATGGTTTTCCCGCGACTGCTAGAGATAATCAGTCTGTAAGAGAAGTATCCCGGAAGAAGGGGAAAGCTGCATGGAGAGAATACTGTGAATACGCCGGCTGTGAAGGCTAATGCTAGACTTGGAAAATCAACCATGCGCCTTTCCTCAGATCTTTTGATTCACTGCCTCTGGACAGCTGACCGATCACGTTTCCTCTCGATGTGTCAGATATTGACCCAACCCCGCGCGTTCCTAATAAGCTTAGACAGATTATTCGATGTGCTACTGCGACATTGGAGCGGACATATTCGTTCGAGGATCACTCGATCTGCATACAAGGATTTAATACAGTTGGCAGACTCAATGCAATCCATCCTTGCTAAAAGCAGATTGAGGAGTGAGTTGATTGTTTCCTGAGATGCTAAACCACGTCAAGGAAATCATGATTACGAACGTGGCGACCACGTCACCTGACAGAACGCTTGCCGAGGCAGCCAAGATCATGGAGGAGAAGAACATAGGCAGCCTCGTCGTGATCGATCGAGAGCGAGTCGTCGGCATACTCACGGAACGAGATTTTCTAAGAATAGCTGCGAAAGGCTATGACTCCAGAACTGCTAGGGTATCTGACGGCATGAGCAAGCCAGCAGTTACATGTGAACCGATGACCACCATCACGGACGCGTTTGTTCTAATGAGAACGCATAAAGTGCGGCATCTACCGGTAATTGAGAAGGAGCGACTTGTAGGCATAGTCAGCCTACGCGATCTGATCTCTATCGGAAAATTGCTTCTATGATCAAGCTCATTTGGATATTGAGCTAACGAGAAGCGGAGATCCTACTCAGGCCTCACTTGGTGAGACTCTTCTGGAACGATGGATGAAGAAACTTCGAGAAGGCCACGGCACCACATAGTCTAGTTTTATGTGAGATGTGGTCGCAAAGTTACCTTTCGTGGCGGAGACGCCTACTCCACCCGTCACGGAGAGAAGACCTGTGTTGTCTCATTCGTTTCCTCTCGGATGAATTTGTGAGAAGATCAAGGATAGCTCGGCAACTTCTGATTGAGATCTGATTCTCATCTAGGCTCTGATTCTTGGTTTGCAGACTATCTCTCGCACTGTCATCTTGAAGAAGTTGTTCGCATGGACCGGGCTCATAACGAAGGCTGTGTCAGCTCCTGACCCTGATCCGGCAATCGCAATAATGTCCCTATCGACCGGTATTAAGCCAGCGTCAGCCGCCATTATCACTATCTCTACGCAGACTTTTGCGCCCTCGCCGAAAAGCCTCAAAGCGTCAGCGATCATCTCTACGGGTTGAACTGTGTTCCATTTCGTCCTTATCGCCCGTTCCACACCAGAGAGGCCGTGGATACCTGTGCAGATCTTACCACCCAAAGATCGGATCTTCTCCTCGTTGGGCTTCGTGAGCTGAGGTACGCCTGGTTCACGGAACCCCACGTGATGGGTTACTACGACTACGTTGAAGCCTTTGAAGATCTCACACGCTCTAGCCCCTGTCGCTCCTGTCGTCGAAGCGATTACGATATCCTTGATGCTTAGGGCCCGTGCCCTTTCAAACGCGGCTTTGAGCGTTTCCTCTGTGTTCTCTTTGCCAGGCGAATCAAAGTAGAATATTCGTTCGGTCTTCATGATCAATCCCTCGATTAGTTTGAGATGAAAGCAGGTAATATTGCTAACGGTGGCAATCCCCCTGAAAGTGCGGTCGATCATGGAACTCGAATGCGCTGCTATTCATGTGCCATCGCTATTTGCAGTGCGTTGAAGATGCCAGTATTCCTTCTTAAGAGCCTTCATCTGGGAGGGTTAGAATGCTATCGTGAGAGGCAGAACCGTTCATTTATTACGCAAGGATCATCATACGTCTATTTCTGGTGAATCAGGCTTGTCAGGCAAATCTCTACCAAAGGCTCGCTTCTCCGCCAGAATGCCGAACGGAGACTTCTTGAGCTTGACCATCTGGTCTGGGAAGACTGATCCTACAGCGGAAGTGCTTACGGTTCAGGTTCGCCATCCTTCGGAGACTGGCTGGGAGACTCTAGGCAGACTGGCTGTTTACAGGACGGGAGATGGAAGGTACTCTCAGTTGCCTGAACGTGCACCGGCTCAAGACAGGGAGTGAGCAGGACAGGATCTCGACCTGCGTTCGGCGTCACCAATTTATGTTCCAACTCTTAGTTTCTAGGTATGAAAAGAGTCGTTTTCTCGGAGAAATGTTTGGAGTACTCCTACTTTGGACATATCGAAGATCCGGAGAGAGTGAGAAAGGCCTATGAGATTCTTAAGAACAGAGGTTATGAGTTTCTTGAGCCCGCGTTTGCATCTGAGGACGACTTGTTGAAGGTTCACAGTGACACATGGGTCGAAAGAGTGAAGAGAGGAGGTTTCTTCGATGGAG
>CAZVYD010000025.1:6660-20140 GCA_964631575.1 uncultured Candidatus Bathyarchaeia archaeon | reverse complement strand
TCGGAGCCTCGGTACGACTTTCCCATCTATCATTAAGCCTTCAACATCTGTCAGGAGGATGAGCATATCCGCCTTCAGTGCGCCTGCGATACTTGCCGCGGTTCGGTCGCCATCGACATTCAAGGGCTCATACTCCCTACTCATCGCCACAGGGGACACGACAGGCAGGTATCCCGCTTCTACGATGAGTCGAAGCAGGTCGGTGTTAACCTCCTGTATCCTGCCGGTATAGCCTCCATCAATAGCCATTCTTCGTCCTTTCTCGTTGACTATCACGAGACGTTTCTTCCTCTCCGCTTTGATGAGTTGACCATCAAGGCCGGAAAGGCCTACGGCCCTTACACCTTTGCTCTCAAGGGTGGTGACCACTTGTTTGCTGAGTTTCCCCACCATCACCATTGTGTAGATTTCTACTGTCTCCCGATCCGTGTACCGGCTTCGGAATCCATCCGGCGAGACGATGAAACGTTGCTCCTTGCCCAGCATTTGGGCTATCTTGGTGACTTCAACCCCTCCGCCGTGGACAAAGATGACCTTATTGTTCTCGGCAACTGTCTTAATGTCCGTAGCCGCTTCAGAGGGCAAGCCGTTCTCGAGCACTTTTCCTCCAGCTTTGACAACAACTAACAACTTCAGCCTTCCTCTCAGCTATCTGCGCCTTTCATTCCGCCAGTCCAGTTCCATCTTCTGAGCGGAGGCTCTTCCTTCGACGCTTTTTGCACACTTCAGAAGGTCAACCGCTAGGTTGATTTCAGCGACAAGGCGTGTCTGTTCCCAGAACTCCGGGCATGAGTTAGCCTCGTGGAATAGGACTCGGCCCTTATTTCGTTCAATGCTCTCCTCGATTATCCTCTTGACGTTCCCGTATGCTTCAGCAGCCATATACGCATCAAATGCCGCCTTCAAGTTTCTACTCCATTTCCTGAAATCTTTGCTCTTCCCGCGACTGTCCTGCTTGACTTCCTTCACCTTCTCGAAAAGTGGAGCGAGGTTATCGAATTCGGACTTGACGTATTCATCGCCCACAAATCGGTCTTCTCCCACATTGACCATGGCATCAAGAGCCAATACCCATGCCTCTTTCTCCCTTCCCACGGCCTTTGCAGCTCCTACAGCCATTTTCTGTACTTCGGCCGGGAGCTTGACTCCGAAGACCATGTTTCCAAGATACGTATTGGTGCGGAAATCGTTCAATCCGGCCCGCGCCAATGCAGTAGAGTAGCAGTAAGGCGATATTCCGCGTTCCTTTGTAACAAGTATTCTTAGGTCGTAGAACCACTTCTCAACGAACTCTTGGGCTACGAAGCCGACAGGGTTGATCATTGACGGCTTCGTCTCGCCAACAAATCGGACTAATGACTCGCGATCCTGAGCTAAGCGGACCTGCCTTCCGTGGGTACCCGCATCTGGCTTGATCACAATCTTCCCATTGCCTAAGTCTCGCTGCATCAGATCAGCAATTGCCTCCTCATTGTGGATTTCGATGCCTCCCTTTGCCTCATCATGGGAGTCACATGGTATGTAGACAGTCTTTGGAGTTGGTACGCGGCTCTTCCAGAACTCAACGACAGTCCGAAACTTGCTGAAGCATATGGACTCAACCCTCAATGGATTCAAGACATATTTCCCGAAGCCTTCAAGAATGTGGGCTGAGTATAGGCGGCGATTCTTACTCTGAGCACGGTTGAGAATGACGGTTACGTCTTCGATAAGAGGACCATAGTCACTGATCCGGCTCTTGAGGCCCAAGACACCGTTTCCGACCAAGACAGAAACTTTGCGGAAGGGGATATACTTGAGGTCGATGCCCAAGTCTTCGGCCGTGACCTTTATTCCTTCTTCGTCGGTCTCAGGATACTCGTATAGAATGGCTAAGCTCAACGTATCTCTTCATCCGGCGCGAACTTGCACGTCCGATCTATCGTTTTCCTCACACAGGTTGCTTCGGTCCCGGTCAGATTCTCCAACGCCGGTGTGTACTGTCAAAAGGCATTCCAAGAGCTGCCCGAGCTCTATTCGCCCCAATCTTCCCTTTCGATAGCGAGTTTCTGGAGCTCCACTGTCTGGCCCTCGATCCTCTTCACTTCAAGGTCAAGACCGCAGTCAGGGCAGCTCAAAATCTCCCCTACCATTGCATCATCGGCAATCTTCATATCTGCTTCACAGTCTGGGCATTTCGTTGGCGCCAACCGATACATCCTCTCTGTCTCGGCGATGTTGTAGCCCTAGTGAGGAAATCGGATCATATATGAATCTTTCGGAAGCAGTCGGCGCGGTGGGAACGATTTTCGTCGGACACAGCCCGTTTTCGGATCGTTTTCCGAAACTGGGTGAGCGTCGGAGGCGTATCGACGCCGGTCACGGGCAGATTATGGGACGAAATTCGTAGAACCCGGGTCGCCCTCCACAGCGGGAATGGTTAGATTTATCCAAGAGTTGCTCGATCGTTGGGTGTGATGGCAATTGGACGATTTGGATGAGAAGATTCTGTCGGTCCTGAGGGATGAGGGACGTGCGTCGCACATTGAGATAGGCAGGAAGGTCGGGCTGTCAGAGGGGGCGGTCAGGAAGAGGATTAAGGCGATGGTGAGTTCAGGGATCATCAGCAAGTTTACAGTTCAGCTCGGTTTTACTAAAGGGGCGAAGGCTATGGCTCTGGTTTCAGTGAACCCACAGCTCCCCACATCCTCTGTCTCCAGAAGCCTGAAGAAGATTCCGGGAATTGAAGTAGTGTATGAGGTTACTGGCCAATATGACATCGCGGCGGTGATTTCAACACTGAACGTCGCTGATGTGAATCGATCTATCGAGAGGATTCGCAGCATCAAGGGGGTTACGAACACGAACACAATGATTATTCTCCAACAATGGTAGACGCGGGACCCATCGGGATGGCTCACAAAGCTTAAATGTAGATGGTCGTGCATCACACCGAGCAAGGCGTTGGGACGATGAGAAGGTATCGCGTTCCAGGATTCTAGATTCTCTAACGCTACCCCTTCGATAGTTCCTGATTTTGCGTCTCTATCGCCCTTGGATTGGCTTTTGGAGGTGCGATGATGTCAGGGAGGAATTGTTTCCCACGGTGGAAAGTCGACTAAGCGAAGCAGATTCGGGTCAAGCCAGGAGTCGCAGGCCGCAGGAACAGTGAAGGCGGCTGAACTCTGCGCAAGATTCGGACTCGATTATCACGTAGTCGATTCTGAGTGGAGAGAGAACTACATCTCGCCCAGCGAGCTAGAACGTCTTCTGGAATTCTCAGAAAGGAGCAGCTCGGACTTGAGGACCATAATCACAATCTCTGCGAGGCATACATCTTGTTTTGAGAAGACCCGGAAGCTCATCGAGATTGTGAAGAGATACGAGAATGCAGGCCTCAACCTCGTCGCTGGGAACAGAGTCTATCTCACAGATAGAGAGGTCAGGAGATTTGCCGCCAAGAGGCTTGCCAATCTCGCCAGAATTGTCAGAAGATACCTGAAAGAAAGAATAGTATTCATTGGAACAGAAGGACTAACGGAGAGGGCATCGGAGATAGCAGCAGAATATGATCTCGTCCCCTTCTTGCTGCTGGACAAGGCGCTTGAGAGTAACGTTAGTCGAATCCAAGAGACATATCGAAACGGTAGCATGGCTGTGTATGTTCCATACCTCGCCAGGTGTTGCGACTACGATATTTCCGCCGAAGCCTTACGAAGACTCTGGCGATACGCATTGAGACGCCAATGGGTCAGAAAGGATCTTGAAGACAAAGGATACAACTTGTCCCTTCTGGAAGAATCTATGAAATACGAACGTAATGGCAACTGTAACTCAATTGACAGTAGGATTGCAGAGGCCCTGATGAATTCCATTGGAAAACTTTCAGTTTATGGTGATGCGGAAGGATTCATCCGAGCATTCCAGAATTTCAAGAAGCTTGGCGTCGACACAGTCGTAGGTTTCCCTCTGAGAGAAGAAGAAAGACAAGTTCTGACATTCTCCCGTTACCTCCACTATTTCAGAAGACACTGTATTTGAGACGACATCAGACTTTCTTCTGTGGGAAGAAAAGCCCTTCGACAGTCGCCAGTCGGCTTCGCACGAAGAGCGGCGCAATAAGATTTATATGTTCCTGCCTGTTCCTTAGCTGCCCGACAGAGGTTCAACATTGAATTCGAAGCTTCTCGCTACCGATGCGATCACCACCACGACCATCACGACTCAGACTACCGACTGAGTCGGGCGGCGAGAACCTCTTTCGACTGACCTTTCTTCAGGTCCTTGCTGTTTCCGCTCGTTTTGAACAAGTATAGAGGAGAACAATTGATATGAGTGTCAAACGGACGCCGCAGACGGCTGCCGGGCCGCAAGCAGAGAGTATCATCAACCGAATCAGACTTCAGGGATATGCCAAATCTCTCTCAGCCAACTACGTCAAGGTTATTGCACCATCGACTACTGCAAACCTAGGTGCAGGATTCGACGTATTCGGCCTGGCTCACGACACCTTTGAAGACGTACTGGAGATCGAGACAATCCCACATGCGAAGATTGAGGTTGAAGTCAACGGAGCTGAATCGAAATACGTTTCATGTGATCCGGACAAGAATACCGCCGGACTGGTCGCAAGCTGCTTGGCCCAGAGATTACCAAGCAGATGCGGCCTGAAGATTCGCATTGAGAAGAGAATCCCAGTCGGCAAGGGATTAGGAAGTAGCGGTGCAAGTGCCGCTGCATGCGTTGTCGGGCTGAACAGAATCATCGGGCTGGGCCTATCGAGTGACCAGATGATTCAGCTGGCGGCAAAGGGAGAAACCGCCTCTGCCGGTTTTCCTCACGCAGACAATGTTGCAGCTTCGATTCTTGGAGGGTTTACAATTATACAGTCGTACGAGCCATTCCACGCAATAGGACTGACTCCTCCTGTGAATCTTGGAGTCGCGTTGGCCATGCCTGATGTTCCGATCGCTGAGAAGAAGACTGAGAAGGCTCGTGCTCTCCTTCCGAAGTCCGTTCCGATAGAGAAGATGGTTCACAATATTGGCCATGCGTCGGGCTTTATCGTTGGGATGCTATCTGGAGATTTAGACCTCATCGGCCGAAGCATGGTAGACACTGTCGTGGAGCCGGCAAGAGCCAAACTAATTCCAGGTTACCAGAAGGTTAGGGAGAACGCTCTCATTGCTGGAGCTGCAGGGGTAGCCATAAGCGGAGCTGGCCCAACAATGATCGCTCTTGTAGATGAGAGAAAGACTTCTCCGCTCCATGTGGCTCAAGCAATGAAGGAGGCGTTTGAGGCTGGCGGAGTTACCTGCCGGGCTTTCTCATCCAAGTCTGCTAGAGGGGCGATTGTTGTCGAAGAGGAATGATGAACATGGATCATTATCTTGAATGCATAGGATGTCGAGCTCACTACTCCTCAACCGAGATCTCATACCTTTGCAAGAGTTGTGGAGACTTACTTGAAGTCAGATATGACTACGACAATTTGCGAGAGTCTATTGACACCTCCCTCTGGAAGGCAAGGCCTATGACGGTTTGGAGATACGAGGAGCTTCTGCCATTGGACAAAACCTCGCAAAGGGTGAGCCTAGGGGAGGGTGGAACAACCCTCCACAAATCCACCAGGATTGCGGAGAGACTGAGGCTTAAGCGGCTGAGTGTGAAGGATGAGGGGCAGAATCCCACGGGCTCCTTCAAGGATAGGGGCATGACTCTCGGAGTATCAAAGGCTGTTGAGATCGGAGCAGAGAGGGTTGCTTGTGCCTCAACAGGGAACACATCCGCCTCTCTGGCAGCCTATGCGGCAAGAGCTGGGCTTGAGTGCGTAGTGGTGATACCGTCTGGGAAAACCGCTCTTGGGAAGCTTATTCAAGCAATGGTCTATGGGGCGCGCGTCGTACAGTTGGAAGGAAGCTTCGACGATGCGCTGAGAGCTGTTATGAAATCCGCTCAACTCGACAAGAGTCTGTACTTGCTGAACTCTATCAACCCGTATAGGCTCGAAGGACAGAAGACCCTCGCCTATGAAGTGTGGGATCAACTAGGAGGCGAGATTCCAGACACAGTCATCGTCCCAGTAGGTAACGCAGGCAACATAAGCGCGATCTGGAAAGGGTTCCAAGATCTGAATCACCTCGGTCTCATATCCGATCTCCCAAGGATGATTGGCGTGCAAGCAGAGGGAGCATCTCCCATAGCTAACGCTTACAGAAGAGGACTGAAAACGATCGAACCAACTCCGAACCCCGAAACGATTGCCACAGCGATAAGAATCGGCTCACCAGCGAGCTGGAAGAAGGCGCTGACTGCAGTCAAGGATTCGAAAGGATCTATGGAGACTGTTACTGATCGAGAGATCCTAGACGCCCAAAGACTCCTCGCGAGTCTCGAAGGTATCTTCGTGGAGCCGGCCAGCGCCTCCAGCATCGCAGGTCTGAAGAAACTTGCTGAATCCGGGGCTGTCAACCGAGAGGAGGAGGTCGTATGTGTCACCACAGGACACGGCCTGAAAGATCCGGAGGCTGCCGTGCATCTGTGCGAGAAACCTATCACAGTAGGCAAGGACAGGAACGCAATCAGAAGGGCAATGGGCCTGCATGCCTGAGGCGACATAGTGATGAGGATGATCATCGTAGGTTTCGGAACGGTTGGACAGAATCTTGTCAGGATTCTTCACTCACAGGAAAGGCAGCTCTTGAAAGAGTTCGGGTTCTATCCGAGGATCGTTGCAGTAGTCGATAGTCGTGGAGCTGCGATAGACAAAAAAGGTCTCGACTTGAAAAGAGCCCTAACGGTTAAGCAGACGAAAGGCTCAGTGGCTCAAGATCCGGAGTCAGGTCGCACAGGCGTTGATCCAAAGGAGATCATAGAGAACGTAGAAGCAGAGGCAGTTCTTGAGTTGACCCCGACCAATATAGCAGATGGCGAACCTGGACTATCCCACATTAAGACCGCTCTGAGAAACCAAAAGCATGTGATCACATCGAATAAGGGCCCTCTGGCAATCGCGATGCCATCCCTAATGGAGATGGCTTCCTACAACAAGGTTCTCCTGAAGTTCAGCGGCACAGTCGGAGGAGGGACGCCGATCCTGGACTTCGCAAACAGATGTTTCAACGGGAACAAGGTCAAATCTCTTCGAGGTATCTTGAACGGGACAACCAACTACATTCTGACGAGAATGGCGGAATCGAGCATATCGTTCGACACGGCCCTGAACGAAGCACAAGCCTCAGGATATGCAGAGGTCAATCCGTCATATGACATTGACGGAATCGACACAGCATGCAAACTTGTGATCCTCGCGAACTGCGTAATGGGCAAGGAATCCTCGATGCGGGACGTGAAAGCCGAGGGAATTAGGAAGGTCACACCTGAAGATTTGGAGGAGGCTAGAAGAGAGAACTCCGAAGTCAAGCTGATCGGTTCCATAGATGACAATGAGATAAGAGTTCAACCGAGAAGGGTCCCACGAAGACATCCGCTCTGCGTTGGAGGGACATTGAACGCGGTTTCATTCAAAACGGAGCTGATGGGCGAGATTACAATCGTAGGAAAGGGAGCGGGAGGCGTTGAGACTGCAAGTGCAGTACTAAGGGATGTGATAGACGTGAGAAGAACTCTGGTAAGGTGAGTGGGGCGACTTATGAGACTTGTCATGAAGTTCGGCGGGACCTCTGTGAGCGAGAGTTCAAGGATCAGGTACGTGGCAAGCATAGTTCGAGACCACACGCAGAAGGGGAATAGGATTGTTGTTGTCGTCTCAGCCATATCAGAAGTAACAGACAAACTGATCGAAGCCGCTGAGAAGGCGAGTGTGCGTGACCGAACCTATATCGACACCTTCGTGGACAGCCTAGCTGAAATGCACGCTCAAACCGCTCGAGATGTGATCCAGAACAGAGAGATACTTGAGCAGACACTCAAGTCGTTGAACAAGCAGATCGAAGACTTGGAAAAGGTTCTGATCGGAATAACCTACCTGGGCGAGCTAACCGCTAGGTCGAGAGACTACGTGCTTTCATTCGGTGAGAAGCTCTCTGCGATCGTAATGCTCGGAGCACTGAGAGATCTTGGATTGAGAGCAGAGTACTTTACTGGAGGCGAATGCGGAATTGTCACTGACGACCGCTTCGGAGACGCCAAGCCCCTGATGAACATCACGAGGCAGCAGGTCAAGGAGAAGCTCGGGCCGGTTGTTGAGGCCGGTGTGGTGGCAGTGGTCACAGGTTTCATAGCGATGACACAAGATGGTTTGACAACAACTCTGGGGAGAGGAGGATCCGACTACACGGCCACGACTCTAGGTGCCGCGCTGCAAGTGGATGAGGTCTGGATATGGACCGATGTGGATGGGCTGATGACAGCAGACCCGAAGATTGAGCCATCAGCGAGGACCATACAGACCATGTCATACTCAGAAGCAATGGAGATGGTCTACTTCGGAGCCAAGGCCATGCACCCGAGGGCTTTGGAGCCAGCCTCTGAAAGAGGGATCCCAGTACGGGTGAAGAACACTTTCAATCCTGACAATCATGGAACGTTGATAGTTCAGGAACGACAGGCGAGACCCAAGAGTGTTGTGAAGGCCGTTGCTATGATCAGCAATGTTGCGTTGATTACTGTGACAGGGCTTAGGGGTGTCGGTGCCTCTGATATCGCTGCGAAAGTCTTTAGCACACTCGGAGAGAACAAAATAGATGTCCTGATGTTTTCTCAAAGCTCCTCTCAAGCGAATATCTCCTTTGTTATCCCCCGAACGAATTCTGAGAAGGTGGTAAACACTCTTGAACTATCACTATTAGGAACTGGGTTCGCGAAGGAGGTTATCCCAGAAACTGATGTATGTGTCATAGCTGTAGTCGGAGCTGGCATGAAGGGTACACCAGGAGTTGCGGCAAGGGTCTTCAAAACCGTTGCAGATCAAAGGGTGAACATACACATGATAGCCCAGGGCTCGTCGGAACTCAACATATCGTTCGTCGTGGAAGAGAGTGGAGGCGTCAAGGCTCTTCGAGCCTTACATCATGAGTTCAGGCTAGATTCTCAGAACTCGCTCTGAATTGGGGCGATCTCATGCGGAGGAGGTTCCTGAAGACCTGCCTTGAACAACTCCCTCTTTGTGCCGTTCAACCTTATCAATCTGGGAAGTTTGCCAACGGTGCCAGCAAAGTTCCGTCGAATAACGAGTGCACCTCTAACACCCGGGATACTCTCAGCTCTCTCCAGTCCAAGTTGTATAGACGCTTCGATGTCTTTGCCTGCAACAGAGTTGCAGACAGCAGTCGCAGCAGCGTCAGCCAAAGAAGATGTATTCGCCACGACCACGGCTGCGTCCGCCTCACCGAAGCTCAGCGCATGGCTCACTGTAGCCGAACTTGTCGCGATGCCTATCGGAAAGTCCTTTGAAGTCAAGTAGAATCCTATTCTGCCGGAGAGTGGAGATGGCCCTGCATAAATGCCTACGACAAGCGGCTGAGTTGAAGTGGCAGCTATCTCTCCCCCGTTCTCGACGAGGCTAACCAAGGCTCCCTCAAGCACCATGTTCCTCAAGGCAAGTTCAGCTAAGACGCCGGGCACAGCGGCCATGGGACCGACTTGAGCAGCTTCAGCGGCCGATGAAGCCATCCTCACAACCTCTGGAGCGAACTCCTCGACTTGTAGTGGCTTGAGTGAGAGTGCGTATTCAGGCCTCCTGTCAATATACAGCTCAAGCTGGCTTCTGTGGTATAGTATGGATTCTATGCCTGATTCGACGGCTCGCGCTAGATCGCTGATGATCAACACATTTGACTGCTTTATTGTCCGTCTAAGACGAAAGAAGCCTCGATCGAAGATCGGGGTCGGATAGGCCCCGCTTCTGCTCGACTCTTTCAAGGTGATCTTACCGCTTTGACAGGACACGCGTTGACACAGATGAGGCATCGGATGCATCTTTCCTCATTCAATTCTACTTCCCACTGTGGATCCTGCTTCATCGCTTGAACTGGGCAAGAAGAGACGCATGCTCCGCATGATATGCACTTCTCATAGTCGATCTCTATGACTGATTTGATCTCCTTCGCTGAGACACCTGACTGCTGAAACAGCGCTCTAACCTCGTCAAGAGTCTTCCCAGTAGCGGGAACGTCAACAACCATCTCTCCCCCGTCCGCGGAGACTCTCGCTTCAAGTATGCCTATTGGGACCTTTGTCTTGAGCACAACGTTGGAGATGACAGGGTTACCGACGTTATCACGCGTGTAGAGAAGCCTTAACTTCATTCTCTCTCACTTCCTCAGAAGCTTCGCTAGATCGTCTGTCGTCACCACACCGATCACCCTTTTTTCATCGTCCACAACAGGCATGCCTGATATGTTATACTGGGCGAGTCTTCGTGCAACGACATCTCCGGACTCGTTCTCCCGAGCTGTTATAACCCTAGTAGTCATTACTTCCTCCAGCGTCTTCTTTCCTTGTGCCAATGCCTTGGCTAGGTCCCATGATGTGACTATGCCAGTAAGACGGTTGTCGTCGTCAACTATGGGGATGTGA
This sequence comes from uncultured Candidatus Bathyarchaeia archaeon, assembly GCA_964631575.1. Classification (GTDB taxonomy): domain Archaea; phylum Thermoproteota; class Bathyarchaeia; order 40CM-2-53-6; family JALHTG01; genus JALHTG01. The sequence continues at coordinate 9,622 of CAZVYD010000025.1, read as the reverse complement.
TCTACGCCGTTCCTTACAATCAAGTTTGCTATTGTCTTTATGTCATGGCTCGGCCTAGCTGTCGTCACGTTGACTGTCATGATATCCTTGACTCTCGGCTCATGTCTACGGACTTCTAGAGGCTTGAAATCTTTCACATTTGGCAGAAGATCAGCTGGCCTTGACAGCATGAAGAGCCTCTCCTGCATCCACTGCTTGAGAACTTCAGCTATCTCCCTCGCGTACTTGAAGCTTGACAGTGGAGACGTGGGAACGCTTTTTCCACTTATCACAACTTCGCCAAGCTTTAGTTCGGCGTATGAGACCTTTCCTAGGACTGGTCTGCTTCGAGACGGAGCACCGTAGTCGAGAATATTCGTGAAGATCTGATCATCAGGAAGTGCAGCAGATTCGGCAACGCGCAGGTTGATGATTGGGATCGGGATGCCGACGCCAACGTAAAGTGAGGTTCCGTACCTATAGTATGTCGCACCTCGAAGGTATTTTGCCTTCATTTGTTTGAGGTCGCCGCAAACCATTAACGTTCCAAACTGGTTCTGTGGGTTGTGTTGCGTTCCTTCCCCTATGACATGGCCGATCCCACCGCCCAAGAAGATTCGTGTCCCGATGCCTATGGTTTCGAAATTCCTGTCCTTGTAAAGCGGACTGAGCTGTCCAGCTCCAGAATAGGTCACGTTCCCATGATTCGGCAGCAAAGTCCCCATGTACGTGTAGAGAATTCTGTCAGTGCCATTCGTAGCCGCATTGTAGTGCTCATACGCATTGCGCGGGTTAACAAGAGCCGCTTGATTTAGGTCATCCAGAACAATCGTCGTTTCAATGGCCTTTCTTGGATAGCAGTCCGTTCCATAGGCCTCTGCCCGTAACTCAACCTCCTTTCGGCTGACCAAGTCTTCAATCACATGTCCTCCGCCGTAATCGAACCCCTTGGACTCACTCATAGCAGTGGCACCGATGTAGGCATCGACAGCTGCGAGGCCCTTGTATGCCGGAACATCGTTCAGCCAGCACTTGGACATTTTGATCGGCGGTTCAGAGTGGCCGAAATTGAGAAATGCACCGGAACTGCACATGGCTCCAAATGTCCCTGTTGTGACGACATCAACCTCTTTGGCGACGGTATCCAATCCCCTATCCTGGACATATGTGACAAACTCCTCCGCGGTGACCACCACAGCGTCGCCTTTCCTGATCTTCTCGTTGATCTCATCATACGTTCTCAGTGTTTCAACTCCTCTCTGCTCGGTCACGCTATCAACTCCCGATGAAACCGACGCGGAACGTTATTCCAATCTTAAAGTTTTTCTGACAAAGTTATTCCTAAAGGAATATCGGTCCCTCTGAAGTTCTCAGCACACAGGGACACCGGGACTGTCCACCGCACGTATTACAGTGTGTCCACTGTCGAAGAGGGGTACGACGACTCCAAGGGAGCTATAACAGCGTTATGCTTTTATGAGCCAACGGCCGTCAACACCGCGGCGTTTGATATGATAGCTAATAGTATCTTGGACTTGATCGGTAACACGCCAATGGTAAGACTCAATCGTATGAACCCTAACCCTAACCTTGAAATCTACCTGAAGCTAGAGAAGCTTAATCCCGGCGGATCTGTCAAAGACAGAATCGCCAAGTACATGATCGAGTACGCCGAGAGAGATGGAGTTCTAACAAAGAACAAGATTGTGATCGAGCCGACCAGTGGGAACACAGGAATAGGGCTTGCAATAGTATGTGCGGTTAAGGGATATCGCCTCGTGCTGGTCATGCCCGAGACGATGACCATGGAACGAAGAAAGATACTCATGATTCACGGCGCAGAGATCATGCTCTCCCCTGGATCCAAAGGCATGAACGGAGCAGAGGATCTTGCCAAGGAGATCGTTCAAAGGAACCCTGAGAAGTACTTCATGCCTAACCAGTTTGCAAACAAGTATAACGTGACTGCCCATTACGAAACTACTGCAGAAGAAGTATGGAGAGATACTGGAGGCAGGATAACGCACTTCGTTGCTGGCATCGGGACATCTGGAACACTGATGGGCGTTTCAAGAAACTTGAAGGCCCGCAATCCGAAGATAAGGATAATAGCGGTTGAACCAGATGCCAAAACTCCTATACAAGGACTGAAGAATCTTGAGACTCAATACGTCCCCACGATCTTCGACGAATCGCTGATTGACGAGAAGCACTATGTGAGGTTGGTAGAAGGTGAGGAGACCGCTCGACTTCTTGCAGTACGGGAGGGAGTTTTCTGTGGGCCAAGCTCAGGTGCGATTCTTCACGTGGCTTTGCAGAAAGCCAAGGAATTGGACAGAGGGATTATGGTTGTGATGGCTCCCGATGGCGGCGAAAAGTATCTCAGCACAGAGCTCTGTGACATGAAGAAATGCTCTGACTGCTTCGCCAAGCACGGCATCCCATGCTCATATGCTGATCAAGATCTTTCGAGTACGATCGCGGGGCTTCCACCGTAGACGCCATTATCCAGACAAGTCGAGCAGAAACGTGGATCATGTGGTTCTCACCTTTCGATCCGTTCAAACGCAAAGGTTGCAGTGGTCAGGATGATTCAGCGAGTCCTTATGCAACTCACAGACAACATTCCTGTCTCTGAGAACTGTACACAGCTTGCAGAATCGCACCATCGCCTCAAAGGGTGAGAGTTTCTCTCTTGCAATCTGACGCGCAACCTCTGCGACGGCTTTCCGGACCGACGGTTGAGTCTCAAGGTTCCTTAATCGCTTTTCCCCACGCTTCGAATAGATGTATTGGCTGATGGCCGCTTGAGTAGTCCCCAATTTCTTTGCTGCCTCGGCTTGTGAGAAATTGTGCCTTGTTACGAGCTCTGTCGCCACAAGCGATCGAAATCTCGGCAGAACATGCCGAACGATGATCTCGCAGGGGGGTCTCAATCCTGATCGAAGGCCATTACGATGAGGCCATATATCGGTCTATCTCA
>CAZVYD010000025.1:0-6560 GCA_964631575.1 uncultured Candidatus Bathyarchaeia archaeon | reverse complement strand
GGTCTCAATCCTGATCGAAGGCCATTACGATGAGGCCATATATCGGTCTATCTCAACATGATGGAGTTGTAATCCGTGTCACATGCTGTCGCATGATGACTCTATGGTTCCGCAGGTTTTCCTATGAGTGATCTGAACTTTGCTGTCAGAATTTCTGAGGTTCAGTTCGAAGCGAATGTTGATTGTGCATCTTCGTCGTGAGAAGGGCTTCGAGACACGATTAAGAGCAGCAATACTCACTGTCTCACAGAGATGAAGCATTCACGTTCGAAAGTTGGTGGACGGGTGTACAGCGAACGTGTAAACCAGCGGTTTCGTGTCAAAGAGATCCATGCTGCCACTCCGTTCGGACCGTCACTTAGAGGGGGGAATCCCGGATGCGTCAGCCTTTGCCCTTCACAACTAGCGAGTTGCCGTAGTCTCGCAGCAGACGTAGAGCTGTCACTGTCGTTTCTACTACTGCTTGTGAATCTGACCAGGAGCCATCCTCGCGTTGTAGACTGCTCAGGCGAGTGACTCCCCTTGTCACCAGCGGTTCCTTTGCCGGGAATCCTGCTCCATGCAATGCGTCCAGCATCCAGGTGAGTGGCTGAGCTTCAAGACTTGGAAGCCATTCCGTCGCCTTTCGGTGGCAACGTTGGTACTGAGAAGAGTTGAGATCAGCGACGGTGCGATTGATGCATAGTAGGGCCCACAGATTGTACCAAGTGCCAGTTGCCAGAGTCCAGTCTGCCCAATGCGTCCTAAGCCATTTTAGCGCTGGCTCGATAACTGGATGTTTCCTGTATCCAAGCGAGAACAGACGCATTGGAACGGCGGCAGTGAAATAGAAACGGTCTATCAAGGTATTCTCTTGAAGCCATTCTTGAGGAGAGTGAGCGAGCTTAGCTTTGGTCTCGTAGAATGAACCATCAGAAGCTTGGATAGACGACAAGAATTCTAGAGTGCGAATCATCTTTGGGCTATTGCTTAGCCCGAACTCACGGATCCAACGGAGGCAATGGATGGTCCCCCCCAAGGAGCCAATGCGCTCAGGCTTTTCTTCCTCTGAATCATAGTCCCAACTTCCATCAGGGAACTGATAGGAAGCCAAGACCGCCTCTACTTCATCCGTCGCGAGAGGTTCTCCCAGAGCTCGATCTAGGCGTAGCCGATCAAGCCGGTTTCCTCTCTGTCGCACAAGCATGACTGCTTGGTCGCAACGTGCCATATCTCTTGCCTCGGTTGCGTCAACGGCCTTCTACAGCGCGCTGGTTCATATGACATTCGCCGAGAATCGCTTCCCATCTGACTTCCTTATGACGCTACGATGGAACCACCATAATCACGACATCTTTGACGAATGCTCTCATAGCCCATGTTGTAGCTATCCTCCTAACCACTTCAATGGCATTTGTGATCTTGCCTAGAAGAGTCAGGTTTCTTCCAGCAAGCCGAATAGCCAGTATCGCTCTTGGTTCATTTGTGTCCGACATTGTCTGCCCATTTGGGGCTGGGCTTTGCGCAGATTCATTCGTTCCACGCATATTCGAGACCACGATCAAACGCTCACTACAGTCAATTTGGAGTCGTTGCACAGGTAATTCAAGAATGCCCAGAACCGAAAGAGTGAGAGAGAAAGGCCGTCGATAGGCAGTTTCCTCGGGGCACTTCAAAGTTTTATATCACATTGTGTTTGTCAGTACAGGATAGTGGGGTGCGCCTTCTTGAAGACACGCATGTATGTGGCTCTCTTGATTCTTCTGGCGACCTCGGCTTCCGCCCTTCCGGCAAACGTTAAAGAAATCTCACCCCTCGTTGGCGGCGTGCGATCAACTGCAAAGGAAGATACGTGGATCCGTCATGAGGAATACAATGAGCGGAATTGCCTCACTGAGTTCACGAGTCTCCTTACCGCTAACTCATCTACGACGTACGCGGATCCCAAGACCTACCGTATGACGTACAATCTCACGTTCACAAACAAAGATGCTGTAGTTGATTGGGTCAAGATATGGATGCCGAAGCCTGTACAATGGGGGTCCCAGACAAGCGTGTCCATAGAGAAAATGTCACCGAGTCCTGACAGCCAATTTGAGGACTCTCAGAATGGAAATGGGATTTCGTACTGGAGATTCGCAAGTGTAAAACCCGCTTCCTCTGTTACCGTGTCGATGCAGCTTATCTTCACGGTCTGCAGGATCTGTTGCCAAGTTGATGAGAGCAAGATTGGCGTCTACGACAAGAATGGCGCAGAGTACTTACTCTATACTCGGTCGGAGAGATACGTTGAGTCTGACTACTTGCCCATTATGACCAAGGCCATGCAGTTAGTCGGCAACGTGACGAGCATTTTCCTGCAAGCTCGTAAGATCTACGATTGGGTATTGGAACACATGTCATACAAGCTTGTCTATGGATGGAAAGGAGCCAAGTTCGCATATGATAACGGCTATGGCGAATGTGGAGACTATGCGGCTCTGTTTGTTGCACTATGTAGAGTGGTGGGCATACCTGCAAGACTTGTCTCAGGCTTGTTCTGGACACGAGCAGGAACATACCCAGCGGGCAATAACCGAGGTATTCACGCGTGGGCTGAGTTCCTCTTGCCAGGATGTGGCTGGATCCCTGTGGATCCGAGTGTTGGAGATGGAAGCAATAGGCCTGGTGACTACTTCTCAGGGCATCCCGATACAGATAGATTCCTAGTAATGTCAAGGGGCAGCAACATAATGCTGGAGACAGGTGTGACTGCATCGCTCCTTCAAATTGGAGCCTACTGGTACCGCGGAGAGACAGGCAAGACAGAATTGACGTACAGCTACTCGGTCCAGACAACGACGCCACCAACAAGCTCAACCGCACAGGCAGGTTACGAGAACGGTTCTGCGTTTCCAATCTCAAGATCAACAACCAAACTGAGCTGCACGCAAATCACGTCAACAAGTGTCTCAAAACGACTCTCGATGGGAACAGGAGGCTTGATTCCTTACCCGTCGGCAGAATTGACTGGAGTGTTCGCTGTAATCATAGCCCTCAAAACTGAAGAATGAGTATGACGACAATTATCTCTTTCCTTTAGTCTAGATCTTCTCACCATGGTTGCGACGACAATGGGAACATATATCACTGCCCTGCTAAGCCCACGAATCCTCTTGTCAAAACATAGCACCTCATAGTGGTCTCAATAGCACGCTGTAGTCTTGCAGCGAGTTCTAATAGGGCCACGCACAAAGGAGCCGAATCCGGAATCCTTTCGTTTTCTTTCAACCAAACGAGGTCTCAGATGCAGTTCACAGGTGACAGCAGGGGAAGACGATTACTCCCACTTCTAGTGATGGTGGGCCGGGTGGGATTTGAACCCATGACCTTCCGGTTTCTGACATCGAGCTATCAGCCGGATGCTCCTTGACCTTCCTCTCTTGAGATAGCCAAGCTGAGCTACCGGCCCACGCCTTATCGAGGAATCGTCTCACTCCTAAAAAGATTTGTACCTCGAATGAGCGGCGCAACAGGATTGCAGAAAGACAATTGCTGTGGTGCAAGAAACTTCAGAGCAGCGATCAAAGAACCATTTAGCAAATAGTCTAAAGGAGAGGGAGGGTTATGGGGCCTTTGGGGAAGACTGCGATGCGAGCACCCTTTTCGCTCTTCTCAAGCGATTCGTTGAGAGCATCTTGAACCGACGCTGCCTTTCGGAAGCCCATAGCCTCTACCTGTTTCCTCTCTAATCCATCCGAAACCCAAACGATCCTGATCCGCTTGCTCGTTTGGGCCATCAGGTACGCTATTACAGCTGACACCAGATTTGTCTCTTGCTTCGGCTGCCTAATCTCGCTCAGAATCTTCTCAGGTGAGTTGAGAGTCAGAAGCTTGTAGAGTTCTTCCTCCCCGATTCCCTCGTAGCAGGGTGAGGCAAGAATGAAGGTTCCTCCATCAGCTACTGCTGCGTCTCCCATCTCAAGAGCCTTTGAAGCCTGATAGAAGTTGATATCCATTGGCGATCCGCTTGAGACAACCAGCTCTGCCTTAGAAGGTAAATGAACTCCCAGCAGATCTTTTGCGAATTCCACACCCTCTCTGTGCGCGGAGAGGAAGTGCCCCGCGAAAGCTCTGACGATGCGTCCTTCGGAATTCATCACAGTGTTGACGATGAAGTCGAGCTCCACGACTCCAGCGACCTCATCCATTTCCATACGGATCGGGTTATCTTTCAGGATCCCCGGTCCGGATTTTCCTTCAATGATGTAGAGATGATTTTTGTAGATTGTCTCTCTGCCGCATACTCCGGGAAGAATGCTCTTAGCGCCTCCGCCGAAGCCGGCATACCTATGAGGAACGATATTCCCGGTACTAATCCTCAGGTCTGCTTTGACCACCTCAGTATTCACCAGAATCTTATTGCCCCTGCTTGTGGTTCCTAGGTCAGTGAGATTCATGTCAGGGCTGTGTTGGACCACTGCAACTCGGTTAAGCACTTCTCTCCCTAGCTTCCGCTCAACCTCTTGTTGAGTCATCTCTCTATGTTGTCCGCGACCGATGACGATCTTGATTCGTTCTTCTCTGACCCCAGCCTGAGTCAGAGCATCTAGAATCACTGGGACCATCACGTGATCCTTGGTGGGCCTAGTCACGTCACTGGTAATTATCACAACGCGGTTCTTTCCCTCTGCAATCTCCCGCAGGGGCCTACTATCAATGGGGTTCAGTAACGAGTCATGAATGACCTTCGACTCATCATCGACGCCGGGAACATCTTTGGGGCAAAACACTCCCATGAGGTTCGCTTCAGGAACATCAAATTCAGTTTCATCCTTGCCGTACGGTATTGACACCTTCATGCGTTTCCTCTCCGAAAGGTTGGGCTCGTAGACTTAAGCTTGCTCATGGCCTTCATAATTCGTTCGATGGCTTCTCGCAGCCTATTCGTTGATGTCGCGTAAGAGAGACGGATGTGATTCTCTCCTTCGGCGCCAAAAAAGGGATAGCCCGGAAGCACAACGACCCGCGCCTCGTTCAGAAGATACTTGAATAGATCCATTGATGTCATCCCTGTTGCTGATATGTCAGGGAAGGCAAAGAAGGCGCCTTGAGGTTCCACCAGGCTGAACTGAGGTATGCTCTTCAATGCGTCTATGAGAAACTTTCTTCGAATCCTGTAGGTTTCCAGCATCTTCTTCGTCGGTTCTTGAGGTCCTTGCAACGCCGCTAGGGCTGCGTACTGAGCGATTGAGTTGACGCAGATTCCAGTTGAGTGGGACGCTTTGGCGATCTGTTCCATGATCTCCTCTGGCCCCACAGCGTAACCTATTCGCCATCCTGTCATCGCGTATGTCTTTGAGAAACTGTTGATCACAACTGTCCGTTCACTCATTCCGGGAAGCGTAGCGATACTTCTGAACTCTCCGTCAAAAACGAACTGATCGTACACCTCATCTGACACGACCAACAGATCTCTCTTGCAGGCTATCTCTGCCATCCTCTTCAAACTATCATCACTCAAGACGGCCCCTGTCGGATTGTTGGGCGATACGACAATCATGGCCTTCGTCTTAGGTGATGTTTTATGCTCAAGTTCACTAGCATCTATCTGGAATCCCTTTTCCTCCATCTGCCTCACTCCCACAAGAGTTCCCCCCGTCATCTGGACAGCATAGTAAAAGCCGCTGTAGTACGGGGTGGGCACGATGACCTCGTCGCCAAGCTCAACAGAGGCCATCAACGCAGCATATGTGCCTCCAGTGGCGCCAGGGGTTATGACAACATTCTCCTCACATAGCTCTAGCCCAAGCTTCTCTGACTCCATCTCAGCGACAACTCTTCGCAGTTCCGGAATTCCTTCGTCAGGAGTGTAGCGAGTGTCGCCCCTATCCATCGCCTGTTTGGCAGCTTCAACAATATGTGGCGGAGTCGGGAAATCAGGTTCACCTATGTTGAGGTAGATGACATCTGAAACGGTCTTTGCCATCTTCGCAACTTCGAGATATGACAGCTTCTCAGTAGATAATACTCGGCTTGAAAGCTTCATGTTCCGACTCTCTGGTGCCATTTGTGCGAAAGCGCTCATCGACTTCTTGAAAGTTTGCCTTCTCTCAGTCTGTTCGCAAAGTGTGCGGCTTCCCGTTATTCGATCGTGATCTTGTATTTCTCGTATACCATGTCTAGGATCTTGGAAATGGTCGCGATTGCTGCGAGATAGATAAGCCCAACGACAAAATAGACCTCAAGAGGTCTGAGGTTTCGAGAGATCACCATTTTCGATCTGGCCAAGAGCTCCGGAACAGTGACCAAAAATGCCACAGAACTGTACTTTGGAAGGTACGCTGCTTCATTTGACCAGCTGGGCAGAGCCAATCGAAATGCTTGAGGCAACATAATACGGAGTATGGCCTGGAGCCTGCTCATGCCGAGCGAAAGAGCAGCTTCCATTTGTCCGCCGCCTATGGATTCTATCGCTCCTCGAAAATACTCTGCTTGATATGCTCCACTGTTGATCCCCAGAGCTACTATGGCTGATAGAGTGGGCGAGAACAGGATGCCCAGCGAAGGAAGCCCGAAGTAGATGATGAAGAGCTGAACGG
>CAZVYD010000024.1:18988-21271 GCA_964631575.1 uncultured Candidatus Bathyarchaeia archaeon | reverse complement strand
AAACAGTTTTATCTGGCTGTTCAATGGTCTATTCGTTTGATGGAGGTATCGGCAATCGGAGGCGCCAAGAAGAAAAGTCTAGCCCAGATGGAGAAAACGCAAACATCGCAGGAAAAGGACGCGACTCAACCAAAGAAAGGAAAGACAAAGCCTACCTCAACAGAGAAGAAGCTAAGAGCAGTGGAATTGCAGGGAGTCAACGATTCCAGACTTCTGGGCGAGATTGCCAAAATGGGTGCGATAACGCCATACGCACTATCGTCCCAATTCAACATACGAATAGGGGCCGCCAAGGATGTTCTCGAAGAGCTGCAGAGGCGAAAAGCGCTAGCCTATATCGGAGGCAACGCAAGGGTAAGGATATACCGGGCAGTTGCTGCTTAGAGCCGCTCAAGCAATATCTTTGATCCTTGCCTCACTTTTCTAAACGAGTCCAGACCTTCGGTGACCCTTCCGATCACGTTGACTGGACCGTATGGCTGCGAGCTTCCATAGAAGACGCAGACAGCTGAACCAAGCGGCCAGTATGCTATGGTTCCTCTTTCCACCTGTGTCTTCTCTTTCTCCGTTCCGACTTTGACGCTTGTTTCGAAGTAGACTTCCTCTTTCCAGAGGGCCGCCCTTCCCTCTATCGGCATTGCCCTCATTAGCGCCTCCACCGTGCGAGGTGCAAGGAACCTCGCGAGTTCTCCTGTTGCTTCGCCGACCCACTCGATCATGAACCTTACTTTGAATCTGGAAAGCTCGCCAGACATCTTCGATCCGAATCACTATGACTAGCATATGATAGAAAAGACTGATTATTCAGAGTCTTCTCCACATAGTATGAGCAATACTCGCTGAGATAGAGGTGGGCAAGAGGTAGGAAATTGCTTTCTGAGGTCCTGGTCTTCCTTTCAGTGATTTCAGCTATTGCGATAGCTATTGCCAATCTTTCGACTACAAGGCGGTTTGCTGTAGGCTTTCTAGGATTGTTCTCTTCTCTGATGGTATATCTTCGTACTGAGAATGCGCTCGGTATGATCCTGCTTGTTACTTCATCCATAGCCTTGCCAACTGTCCTCGCATCAAGGCTTGGCAGCATCGACAAGCGACCAGGGGAGCCTATCAGGCTGCAGATGCCCGTGACAATGCTCTATCCGATAGCAGCGCTTGTAATAGGGCTCATCATGCGCTTCGAGCTAGTGGACACGGGGCTTGCCGTTCTTGCATCTATTGGCCTAGCTATGTTCACTGCAAGAGGACATCCACCTAAGCCCACCCTCGGTTTGACCGTCCTATCGCAAGCTGTTCTGGTGGCTGTTTCGCTGCGGGACCTACCCCTTTGGCTCATGTTGCTCTCCGAATCCTGTCGCCTCCTATGCATCGCATACGTTTCTACCCGTGGCGGACTACCTCCCGTTCAACAATAGACTTCTCCTAGACCCTAGGATCCTTGGAACCCCAACCCGTCACAAAAAGAGATAACTCCTTCCACAACCGGATAACGTGTGGCTGGCGACTCGGAATGCGCTCTCAAGAAACCACCAGGACCAAGACGATCATCATGGGTGCAGCAGGAAGAGATTTTCACAACTTCAATGTCTGCTTCAGAGACAACGATCGATTTGATGTGGTGGCATTCACCGCCGCGCAGATTCCGGGAATCGAGAAGCGGGTTTACCCACCGGAATTGGCTGGACCGCTGTATAGAAACGGAATACCTATCCACTCGGAAGAGGCATTGCCCGAGCTAATAACGAGACTTGACGTTACACACGTGGTTCTCGCGTACAGCGATCTTTCGTGCCTAGAGGTAATGCACAAGGCATCGGTTGCCTTGGCTTCAGGAGCAGATTTCATACTTCAAGGCCCTCGGAGCACTATGTTACGGGCGAAAGTGCCCGTAATCTCAGTGTGTGCAGTCAGAACCGGAGCTGGCAAAAGCACTGTGGCCAGGAAGATTAGCGGCATACTTCGAAAGCTCAACCGGAAAGTCGTAATCGTTCGTCATCCAATGCCCTACGGAGATCTCAGAGCCCAGGAACTCCAACGATTTGCAACCTACCAAGATCTTGAGAAATACAACTGCACGATAGAGGAACGTGAGGAATACGAACCTCATATTGAGAGAGGAAACGTGGTGTTCGCCGGGGTTGATTATGGGAAGATACTTCTGGCGGCTGAGAAGGAATCGGACGTGATCCTGTGGGACGGAGGAAACAACGACATGCCATTCTACTGGCCTGATCTTCACATCGTCGTGGCAGACCCCTTGAGACCTGGACATGAGGTTGGATACTA
>CAZVYD010000024.1:0-18888 GCA_964631575.1 uncultured Candidatus Bathyarchaeia archaeon | reverse complement strand
ATCTTCACATCGTCGTGGCAGACCCCTTGAGACCTGGACATGAGGTTGGATACTATCCTGGAGAAGCTAATGTCAGAATGGCCGACGTCATAGTTCTCAACAAGATTGATTCTGCGCCTACGGCCTCCGTTGAGGCTGTGAGAAGAAATGTGAGGCAACTGAACCCTCATGCCACCATCGTTGAAACGGCATCCTCAGTGACGGTAGACGATCCAAACTTGGTTAAGGGCAAACGAGTCCTCGTTGTGGAAGACGGCCCGACGGTCACACATGGAGATATGGCCTATGGCGCGGGAATGATGGCAGCTCGAAAGCTCGGAGCAAAGCAGCTTGTCGACCCTCGGCCGTTCGCAGTGGGGTCAATCAAGGAAACCTTTGAGAAATACCGTCAGCTGGAATTGGTTCTTCCTGCGATGGGTTACGGCGACCAACAGGTCAGGGAGCTCGAAGAAACGATCAAAAGGGTCGAATGTGACGTGATTGTTGTAGCAACCCCGATTGACATCAGAAGGATTGTGAAGCTTGACAAGCCTGCCGTCAGGGTGAGCTACGAGGTAGAGGAGAGGTCAAGACCGACATTAGAGGAGATCTTGTCGGAGAGATTCAAGTAATTGCCTTCTTGACAATGTCAGCAACATACGAAATATCTTCTGGTGTCATCGCCGGGTGGACCGGCAACGAGAATACCTGTCTGGCAACCCTCTCAGTCTCGGGCAGCATTCCTCTCTTACCTCCAGAGACCTCTCTATACAAGGGAAGCAGATGGACTGGAGTTTCATAGTAAACATTGGCTTCGATGTTCTTGTTTCGAAGCTTTTCCACGATCTTGTTTCTCTTACCTGCGTTTGCGCCTCTGACACGAACAGTGTAAAGGTACCAAGAATGTCTCATCCCTTCAGGTTCGGAAGGCAATATCAACCTACCTGAGACTCCCAACTGCTCGGTTAGAGTTTTCGCATTTTCCCGCCTTCTCTCCACGAACCCGACAAGCTTTCTCAGCTGGACAACGCCTATTGCCGCAGCCAACTCCGTCATGTGGTAATTGTTGCCGATCCTAGATACCCAGTATGGTCTTTCCTCTCCATGAGTTCTTATCATTCTGAGGACCTGCGCCAGATCGTCATCATTTGTAGTGATCATGCCTCCCTCCCCGGTGGTCATATTCTTCGCTGAATAGAAGCTGAAGCAGGCCATGTCTGCTAGAGATCCCGCCTTCCTCTGCTTGTATGTAGCTGCATGTGCCTGAGCAGCATCCTCAATCACTGTTACTCCTTTCCTACGAGCCAGTTCCATTATGGGATCCATGTCACAGGTGAGCCCGTAGATGTGAACCGGCACGATCGCCTTAGTGTCTCTACTAATCGAGTTCTCAATATTCTCCAAGGACATGCAGTAGGTATCGCCTTGAATGTCCGCGAATACAGGCCTACTCCCGCACAGAAGAACCGGTGTTGCTGTTCCTGCGAAAGTGAAGGAAGGGATAAGGACTTCATCTCCACCTCTGATGTTCGCTGCGAGCAAAGCGCAGTGAAGAGCTGCAGTCCCGGTACAAACTGCAATCGCATGTTTTACTCCTACAAACCGTGCGAACTCCCGTTCAAACTCCAAGACTCTTGGCCCTGATCCACTCTTGTCTGCGAGAATTCCACTTTTCAGAACAGCAGTGACGGCCTCAACCTCCTCCTTTCCTATCAGTGGTTGGTTTATTCTGATGAGGTCTCTCAACTTTCGGTCATCCTGTCAGAGCAACTGATCTACTGGATATGTCTAAAAGGATTTCTAGCCCCCACGTTCGTGGGGCATTCGAGTGTTTCCTTCCTGCAATGAGGTTAATACTGTTTCAAGAAAGGCGTAGGGCCCCGGGAAATCGATAGTTGCTTGCCCGCTGTTTGGTCCGAAAGACACCTGAGAAGAATAGATCTCACGCTAACACCTCTAGGCTGCCTAGTTGAAGAACATAGCAAGAGGATGAGATACGCTTAAGAAAGCCAGTCTGGAGGTCATCTGCGCATTAAAGAGGCGATTGTTGGATATGGATCAACCGACAGTGCTTATGATTCCTCTAGCGACCAGGATGCACATGGACAGGTCAATCGAGCCTGCAAATCTTGCCAGAGAGTTACTGGAGAAGTCCGGAGTCAAAGTGTTTGGCAGAAGGTCTCCGGCATTAAAGATTGATGATATTCCCCATTTCCCCCAAGAGGAGTACGATGCAGTGGTCATATTTCTGGCTAGTGGAGGCACCTCTGAACTTGCTGCGAACATAGCCGCAGGGAATTCCTACTTCATCTGGGCATACGACGAAGTCAACAGCCTATCCTCGGCCCTAAGCGTCAGGGAGAAATTGAACGGGATTGAAGCATGGCGAGGCGAGATCGTGTATAATAGCTTGGATGAGACGCCGCCAAGCATAGTGGGCCAAGCAAGAGCCTCACGCCTGCTCAAGTCAATCAAGGAGTCGAGAATCGGCCTCATAGGAGACGAAGAATACTTCGACGACAAGGCAGACGAGTCAAAGGCACTGTCAGATCTCCTAGGAACTGAAGTTGTCAGAATCCCTGTTGGAGATCTAATAACAGAATTCAGGGGTCAAGATGATGATCAAGCTTCGAAGGTCGTTGATGAGAGGTTACCAGGCGCATCTGTGATGGAGCCAAGCAAGAAAGACCTTCAGAAATCAGGCAAGATGTATCTAGCCTTCAAGTCCCTGGTCTCTAAGAACAAGGTCGAGGCAGTTACCTTGGACTGTTTTCGACTTATCAAGAGAACTGGCACCTCTGCATGTCTGGCATTTTCCCTCTTGATTGATGAAGGAAGAGTGTCGGTATGCGAGGGAGATCTTCGATCTTCGGCGTTGATGATGATGCTCAAAGAGCTTGCTGGGCCAAGCTGGCTTGCGAACTTGGTGCAAGCGGATCGAAATCTCAATACAATAACCTTGGCGCATTGTACAGCTCCCACCTCGCTTGCCGAAGCTGGAGGGAAAGTAATCCTGAGAAGTCACTTTGAATCAGGCGAGGGTGTCTCTCTTGACGTTCCCCTGAAACGCTTGCCAGTGACGATTGCAAATCTACAGTTCAAACCACTTCAAATGGTTGTTGCTAGAGGAGAACTTCTGGAATCCCAGATCGGCAAGTTCTCCCTATGCCGAACTCAGGCCAAGATCAGACTTGAGGGAGCTGTTGAGCGCCTTCTTCAGTTTACAGGGAACCATCATGTCGTGGCATATGGTGACTGGAACGAAACGCTTCTCAGAATAGGAAAGAAATTGAACATGTCGGTCATAGAGGTTTAGTTGGAGTCATTTCAACGAGCATTTTCGGGATTCTTCACGATTTCAGCCGGAACGTCTCGATTCAAGTCTTTGCAGTAAACCTTATATCAGATCTGCCGAGTTTGTTGGGTAATTTCGCTAGGGTAGAGGTCAATCTCATTGACTCACCCAAGAATGGATCTGTAGAATCTCTCCAAGGAAGCAGGAGAAAGAGTTCAGTGGCTCCCAAGAGAGGTAAGCCCGTCAAACTGATCGGCCCGAAGAGGCTCACTCGATTCGAGAGAGCGAGAGTGGTCGGAGCGAGGGCTTTGCAGATATCTATGGGGGCTCCGGTTCTTATAGACGTGCCTCAATCTTCGAAATCACCTATAGACATTGCTCTCATGGAGTTAGAGCAAGGAGCTCTCCCCATAAGCATCAGGCGAACTCTTCCCGATGGAGAAAGCCAGAATATACCTCTGAGAGTGCTATTGGAAGGAGAAGCTCGGAAATAGTGCTTCCCTAAGATCTCTTGGCTAATGGTTTCCACACATGAGCGAATCGAAATGCTGGATCACTGCCTTTGGAGTCATGTCAATCGCTTCACTTGTGGTTGCGCTGACTAGACTCCTTCGTTCTCCTTTCTTCGTACTTGAATTTGAGCTCTGCATCTTCTATCTTCCCACATTGATACTGGGCCTGGTTTGTCTGCGACTCATGAAAGCAGGTGCTCGTTCCCGATCCTGACTCGTCTTAGGTGCTTCAGAGCAGCATCACGACAACGCATAGCGTGCTCTCTGGATGTCGTAGGAAGATCACTCATCAAGTATTGAGGAGAGAAGGCGAGCAAAGAATAGGGAATCCTGTCGTCAATGCTTGATATGAACTCGGCTATAGACCCCACTTCCACTTCGTCCACGTATCCGGGAACCAGCAGGGTACTTGCCGTCAATACAGGCAGATTCAAGCGAGCTTCAAAGTACTTCTTCCCCACTCGCTCAAAGTTCCTGAGCGACTGAGCGTTCGAAACTCCGCAGATCCCTCGAGCCAGCCCCTCATTCCAGAACTTGAGGTCAAACTTCATATTCCCTCCTGTTCGGAGAGAGAACTCCATGGCCTGATCAAGGTAAGCAGAGGCCATGTGGCCGTTGGTCTCCCAGCAGACTCTCAAGATTCGGTCGTCATGGTCTGCCCGTACCAACGCTAGCCTGGTCGTTTCCAATGCATGAGACATCTGAGGAGATGGATCCCCTCCAAAGTAGCACATGCATGAAACAGAGCCTGTCACCTTATCCGCTAGGGCCGCAGAGCTCATATGAACCACATCGCTTATAGCAAGTCTTCTGTGGTGCCAGTTCTGGCAAAAGAAGCAATCGAAGGAACAGGCGCCATAGAAAACTGCTAGGTTATCGTACCCCTTCTCGGGCTTTTCACTAGAATGTGAGTACTTCGGAAAGCCGCTGCCTGTACATCCAGGGCAGAACCACCATGCAACGCAGTTTGTTGGAAGATGATCATAATACCATTCAAGAATTCCAGAATCTGGCGTCCCCGCCCTTCTCTGAATCCTTCCGTCAGAACTAGACACGAGGCCGCAATAACCCATTCCTCCATTTGGGATCCTGCAATTGTTTGCGCATCCCCCGCAAGCCACGCCCTCGCTGGGTGGAAGAGCAGGTAGACCAAACTTGGCGCGACTCCCTCCGTGAACTCTGTCAGTTATTGACAACGCCTCATCGGTTCTTTCCAAGAGGCATCTAGAGCATACTCCGACGCCGGTCGATATTAGGACCCTTGATGTGCCGCAGACCTGACACTTACCCAATCCTATTTCAAGCCTAGAATGGGCACAGGAGGTCTTTCAATGGTTCGGTCAGCGTTGCTCTTCTCCACGAAAAGCGTTATGGCGGACCTCAGGTATCAACCATTCCAGCGTGGAGAAAGACTGTGGGAATGCGGCGTCTCTTTGCCCGAACCCTTTTGTCAGCCATGGCCATTCTCAGTGGCTTACGCCGCACTGTTACCAAGTACGAGGTATTGGCAGTATCCGGCACCGCCCTCGTTCTCTATTCCTCGTTCGCGTCCTGTTCATTCAACGAAGGAGACTCGTTCAATTTTGCAAAGGCATTGCTAGGGTTCGATCTGGTGAGAGAGCACCCTCACGCTCCGGGATATCCTCTCTACATCTTTCTTGGTCGCATTCTTTTCTTACTTGTTCAAGACCAGCTTGTGGCTCTTAGGTGGATCAGTGTCATTAGCGGAGCTCTAACACTAGTTCCTTTGTATCTACTAGCTAAGAATTTGTACGGCAGAGAAACAGCGATTTCCACATGCCTTATACTGGCAGTTTTGCCAGGCTTCTGGCTGACGAGCGAGAAAGCAACGACTGATTCTCTCTCAACTTTTCTCCTGACTCTGGGGGTCGCTCTTCTCTACTTCGGAATGAAAAGGCACAGACGAATGATTCCCATTTCATATGTGGTGTACGCTCTCGCAATCGGTGTGAGGCCCACGAACCTCGCGTTCATAGTGCTTTGGGTTTTCGCGACTTTGAAAGCAAGAGATTTCAAGAATATGCTCTTATCAGGCTTGGCGTTTGTTGCAACGATCTCAGCATTGCTTGTGCCGGTGATTTGGGTAACTCGCTGGGACAGATTCCTAACGGCTACAAGGTACGTATACATTGGAACTGCTAACACTGACTTCATACTTGCGAGACCTTTGGGACTAGGCCCTTACGAGAGAATGCTCTTTGTGCTTGCCTCGATATTCACCTTCGGGATAGGAGGGATGCTTCCTGCTCTGCCAGGCCTTGAATTCCCGTTCACATCAAAAAGCATTCCCGCTTACTATCTTTTTTATGACATCATCTGGCTAGGTGCTTTGCTTTGCTTGGCTTTCAACTGCAAGAAGACTTCTGAGAAGGCTTTCATGTCTCTTTGGGTTGTGCCTCACTTCGCTTTCGTCTATCTCTTTGGCTCACCGATTCACCACCGTTACTATCTTCCGATCCTTCCGCCTCTGGTGCTGCTCATTGTTTCATCAGTCACACGTGCGATGAAGGCTGGCAAACGTCTGCTCAGGCATTCGACTAGAACTGAAGAAATCGTGCGTGGTAGTGTCTACCTTCTGCTGCTCCTGACTCCGGTCACACATGCCCTGCCTTTGGCAGCAAGACTTCACACGGAGCCGGCACCCATAACTCAACTCGTGCGATACGTCAAGGCCAACTACGATCCCAACAATACGACGATTCTTGTGTTCCATGAGTACAGTGCGTTTCGGATGTATGCCCCGGAGTTTCGGTACTTCCATTGTAGGAAGCAGATCAAAGACAACCTTGGATTGTTAGAGAGGTATTCCGCGAATAAGGAAACACTGCTCATTACAAGTACGGCTCTCGAATACCTCGCTAGGCACCCTCTTGTGCTGCAACTTGAGGTGACGAGGGTAGCTGAGTTCTACCTAGATCCTCGAGCTGAGATCGAAGATCACAGAATCGCTTTGTACAAAGTTCGGGTCGCACGAGCATCGCATAGCGGATCCTAGTCACCATTAGGAGTGATACCGGTCAGATCACGCAGACTAGAGAGATGTCGACCATGAAACCGAAACAACACTACGATAGGGTTTCGGGGAACTATTCCAAGATGATTACCAGAGGAATCGGAGGTGCGATGAAGAATCAAGAGAAGGACTCCTTGATGCGCCTCCTATCCCCGAGGAAAGGAGAAAGAGTACTCGATGTGGGCTGCGGCTCAGGCTACTACGCAACCCTCATCAAAAGCAGAGGTGCTGAGGTGTTCTGCGTGGATATATCTCCCAGAATGGTCGAGGTTGTCAAGAGAGCCGGAATAGAGGCCGAAGTCTACGACGTACAGCACTTGAGCCTGAACCGACAGTTTGACAAGATTCTATGTGCAGGGCCACTAGAGTTCTGCAGACAGCCCCTGGCGGCGCTCAAGCGTCTTCGTCCGCATGTCACAAAGGAGGGATATCTGGTTCTCTCTGTTCTCAATGTGTCGATTTTCGGTGTCGTGTATTGGGTGTATCACTCGTGCCACGGCTACAGGATAAATCTGTTTTCTCTTCGCCGCATTGCATCCCTACTTGATCAAGCGGGTTTCAGAATCGAGGTGGTTGAGGAGCCCACTTCGTTCCTGTACGTGATCAAGGCAAAGCCTTCGGGGCAAGGCTAGTTACCGCGATTCTTCCATCGAAGCGAAGCGGCCTCTCTGATTTTCTGCAAATCTGCTGGCCGAAAAGGCAGCAGACGCGAGATCTGCCTCATGACAAGGATCTCTGAATCTGGCGCAGAGCGTTTCCTTGATTCGGCAGGAGATGTCAATCTGATTGCCCGGCGCGTTGGTTCTTAGCGACAGCTCACGTCTCAGGGCGCAGAGTGAGTTTCCTCAATGACTGAGGAAAGGGCAATTCCCTCCCGGTCTTGCGCTCCACACTGAGGCTCAGAGTTGTGTACAGTAGCCCAAGAGAAAGCTTGAGCGGGTTGAATGTCGACTTGCCCTGCAGCCTCGGATGGAATCTGACATCCACATCGTCAGAGAGCTTGTCACCATGGCCCATTCGCACAATGTTGTTCATCCATCGCACATCTATATCTAGGCCCGGAACTCCTCTTGGAATCGTCTCAAGAAGAACTTCTTTGATACCCGCCTTAAACCCGGTTTGAACATAGTCCAACCCGAGCAACATCTTTGTCACCTTCTTGTAAGTTTCGGATATGAAACGACGAACGAAACTCTCTGACCCATGGTTTCTTCCAACAACGATGTGGTATCCTTCATTACTTATGACCCGCACTAGCTTTGGTATCTCCCCGGGATCGTACTGACCATCGGAATCCATGATAACTACTATGTTGCCCTGTGCCAATTCCACTCCTCGTCTTATCGCACTTCCTCGGGCACCATCCGAACAGGAAATCTTGACGAATTCGTACCCAGGCCGCTTTGATATGGCCGTCAAAACTTGTTGCGTGTTGTCTGTAGTATTGTTCAGAACAAATATCGCCTCTACCAACTGAGGATAGTGCTGCCTGAGAGTATACAACTTCCCGCAGATTCCAGAGACATTACTCTCTTCATTCATCGTCGGAAGAACCACAGATGTCCGCATAGAGTTTGCTGATGAGGGAGGATCAAGTGAGATGTTCGGCAACAGACTCTCACGATCTACCGATTCCTGCATATTGGGCACCCATAGTAGGCAACTCGGTTGACACGTTGAGGCGCTGGCCGTACTATGACGGCCTACAGCCTTTAGCTCTTTGCTTAGGAGGTGGCCGTTGCCTGTTTAGACCTAACAATCTAAGAGAGGCAGGCCTAAGCTCTTAAGACGAGGAGGCATGACATTTGCCAATGATTCAATTGAGAAACTGCCTAACAATTGACTTAGAGTCAATATCGCATAGATATGTGACCGAGAGGAGGCACCTATCTGAAGCCGGAAAGAGAAGCGTGGAGACCGAGGAGAATAGGAGGGCGTTGGACAATGGCTTTGTAGCCTCATCTACGAGGAGGATGCTACGGACCCTCAGAAAATACAGGCAGAAAGTAACCTTCTTCATTGTTGGCGAAGTACATGACTGGTATCCTGATCTCACATCCGAAACGAAAGAGCTAGGACATGAGGTGGCTTACCATTCTCATACACACACGCCACTAAGAACAGTAAATTCCTTGAGAGAAGAGCTTCAGAAATCTAGAAGGCTCATCGAGTCCTTCCATCCCAGAGGATTTAGAGCGCCAAGGGCATCAATAACGCCTGAATGCCTAAGAGAATTGGCGAGACAAGGATTCGTCTACGACAGCTCAAGCTATGGACCGTTCAGTGCGTCTGCAAGGCTGTCAGGCCTGATCGAGATTCCGATTTCTACGTATAGCCCGTTCCGTAAGAAGCCGCTGACTCTTCCAAGGCCTTTGTCATTCACCCTGTTCCGGAACCTTGAGATGCCATTTGGCTCAGGCTATTTCATATCGCTTTTGTCTTCCGTGGATCCGGGCCTCGTGGACTACTTTGTGAAGAAGTCGAATGAGAGAAATATGCCTGCAATACTTACCTTTCATCCTTGGCAACTATATAGGCGCCGCCCTGATTCGTCTTTGAAGGGGTTCTCACGAATAGCGATGCTCCCGTACAGTCTTTCTTGCGATCAGGCGTTCGAGCATCTTCTTCGCAGTCACAGTTTTTGCACCATGTCTGAGTTGATAGAAGATGCGGGAACTTTGTGATGGCCACTGCGGTCGGAGCCAGTGGGAAGACGTAGCAGCCACCGTGGGTTATTCCAAGAGTGACTTTCTCTTTCGATTCTAGCGACATTGTACGACAGTCAGTTCGCATGTTCCAGCTGTTTCACCTTGACGTTCAACTGTGCGTCAAAAGGTCGATCAGCTGCTCGGAGGATAAGACTCTGTCTTTTAGAGGCATCACCGGTGGGTCAGCTATCGGATGATTGGTGTAGATTGGCCTTCCTCTTGCGTAGGCATACCCAATATCAACGCTGACACTTTTTCCGATATAGCCATTCGGATTGACTACGTACACAACATCTGCCTCATCGACTCCTTCTAGGCATGCAACGATGCCACGCTTATCTAATTTCAAGGACGCTTGGGCCTCAATCCCTTCCTTCCTGAGTCTTCTCAGCAGCTCTTCAATGTCACTTCTGAATCTGAGGCTTCCGCACAGGTATACCTTTTTCATAAGGCCGCATCTGTTGGTCCATGACAGGCTGTCTGCTCTTAAGCTGATAGGTCAGACAGTTCTCGGATAGGGTTTTGGAAGAGCTATGAGGAAGTCATCGCCGATACAGCTGGCAGGTGATCAACATCCAGATTCGAGTGGCGTACTGTCAAAACTCATTACTCGTTCATAACTCGATACACTGATGCCCTGGCCCAAGCAGGCCGGAGGTGAATAATCACCTAAGAGTCTTGCTCATCACGATGGCACCTTCCCCGTTCTGATAGTAGAATGGAATGCTTCTACCTTCCAT
Organism: uncultured Candidatus Bathyarchaeia archaeon; assembly: GCA_964631575.1. Classification (GTDB taxonomy): domain Archaea; phylum Thermoproteota; class Bathyarchaeia; order 40CM-2-53-6; family JALHTG01; genus JALHTG01. The sequence continues at coordinate 8,620 of CAZVYD010000024.1, read as the reverse complement.
GAACCCAAGTTTCTTGTAAAGCTCTTGAGCTGATCTATTCGAAGCTCGGACTTCCAGAAAGCATTCTTCAGCTTCCTTTTCAACAAGTCCTTTCATGGCTCTCCTGACAAGTTCAGTGGCAATTCCCCTTCCTCTATGTTCCGGGAGAACTGCAATTGAGACCACGTGGCCCTTTTTTACGAGTCTGAATCTGCTCATCTCGGAGAAACCTCGTTCCAACCTACACATGATGTATCCGACTACTCGGTTGTCATTCAAGGCGACAAGAAATGCCTCGGGGTACTTTTCAAAGATTTCCAGAAAGAAGGAGGAGCTATAGTTCTCTGGTAGGCAGGTTCTGTTGATTTCCATCACACTTTCTAGGTCTTTCTGCTCGAATCCTCGAATCTCGAAATCCAGCATCTCGTCCAAAGTAAGGTCGCCTCCTTGTCTCAAGGACCAGCTATAAGATCTTGTCGGAACTCGGAAAATTCGTCTGTTATGTCTCAGCGACCTGTGCAATGGGTTTATATGACGTTCGTTTCTTCGATACGTGAAAAAGTCGGGAGCACGCAAATGTCAGACATGTCCACTGGCGAGGCGAAGGAGCCATTCTCTTTCATAGAGGCTAAAGCATCGGTATCGTCCAAGTTCAATATCACAGATGCGTACCTAGATCCTCAAGACATACCAACGTTTGTGGTGGTTCCTGAACGTGCCAAGAAGAAATTCGAAGCTCTCGTCGATGAGCTGTCTAGCAAAGACTTGGTTCCAACGCTTCGATTTGAAGCAGGAAACCTTCTGATAAGAGTATTTCCAAAACCCAAGCCAAGACCCACAAGGCCGATTCTAAATCTCGGCCTTTTCGCCACGACTGTTGGAACAGTTTTCGTAACAGGTTTTGTCCTTTGGGGAGGATCAGTCGTGCAGCGAGAAGTGCTCATGCCTCAAGCCAATGTCTATCTTCAAGTAGGCCTCTTTGTGCTATCGCTTCTGGGAATAGTGGGGCTCCACGAAATAGGTCACAAGATCGCATGTGAGATTCATGGTATGGACGCAACGATGCCCTACTTCGTGCCAGGCATCCCGCCCACTGGCACATTTGGCGCCGTGATCTCTCTGAGAAGCCCACCCAATAATAGAGACGCCCTCTTTGATCTCGGCATAAGCGGCCCCTTAGTAGCTTTCGTCTCGTTGCTCGTGGTGACGATCCTCAGCATTCAATCAGCTTATCTCGTCCCGATGGGACAGGCCATACTTTGGAACAAGTTGGGACTTGCACAACCGGCATCATGGCCAGAATATCCGTTCCTGTTCGACTTGCTCATACCGATTGTGAGGCCATATCCTGAAGGTTTCGCGCTTTTCTTTACACAAATTGAGTTTGCCGCTTGGGTAGGCAGTCTGATAAGCTACCTCAATCTGCTGCCCATATGGCAGCTGGATGGGGGGCACCTTTCTAGGGCGCTGTTTGGGCCAAAGGGACATAAGATCACAAGCTACCTCGGATTGGGGGTGATGGCGATCTCAGGCTTCTGGGCGTTTGCCCTGCTTCTTTCGATAATGATGTTTGCAAGCGGTAGAGGGCTTTCTGGAGTGACGCCTCTTGACGATTGGTCTCCTACCTCCAAGTCAAGAAAGCTTCTCTACGGAATAGTCTTAGTCATGATTGTCATCCTCTTCGTCAGACTCTAGGGAGTCTGCATCAACATAAACCTAGGAAACTGGGCATCTTAAAGATCTTCATGGTGTTTCCGCTAAGCTAGAGTGGCGAGAGTATCGTTGATATTGGTTCCCTTTAACACGCGGATTTGCTCCACAATCTCCTCTTCAGAAGTCGTAATCTCGCTTTCCAACTTCACAAGTTCCACTCTCAACAGCGCCTAGCTGGCCAACACAGGAATCTCTGTTATGTGCGATCAGTCACGGGAAACGTGGGGAGTGTTACCGCTCCGTGCGGGATGGCAACAACCTTAGAGTCTTTCCCAACCCCTCTCAGGGCTGCTTGAAGAGCAGCATTTGCTGTCTCATAGGGACGTAGCTTGAATACTCTTGAGACATAGTGATCCGGCATAGTTGAGAGCAGATACACCTTCACTCTCTTGAGCGCCTTAGCAAGGAAGTATGCCTTGTGTCCCCCGATGACGAACCTCTTCTTGATCTCCTGCTCCATCTGTCGCAACTCATCGAATTTGATCATCCAATCACGGAACGTGTCGTTGCCGTGTCCTTCGGGACATTCTGCGATGAGAACTATGGCGCCCCCTTCATTCACAATGTCGAGTGCGTGATGTACAGCCTTGAGAGCCTGGTATAGGGTGAGGTCTCTTGGATGCCCTCCCGGGCTTACGACAGCAATGTCCGCCCTAGCTTCGCAGGAAACCTTGCACATATTATCAACAATTCGGACTCCACCCGTGAAGGCCTTACGAAGATTCCCTGAGAAAGCCTTCACTATCTTGTCCTTCCTGTCGAGGACCACGTTCAGAATGAAATCCACTTTGGCCATCTCCGCCGCTTCTCGCATGTCTTCGCTTACTGGATTCCCGTCAAGGATCCCTGGTCGCGCCCTCGGGTGCAATAACAGGGCATGGTTATGCAAGATGGTTTTTGCGCCTGATATCCCGGGCAGCACACTCTTGCGGCCACCTCCGTAGCCGGCGAAATAGTGCAGCTCAATATCACCTGTGAGGATCCTCACGTCGGCCGCTACGAACTCCTTGTTGAGATAGACCTTGGTTCCACGGCTAGTATCGCCCACATACGCTAGATCCTCAGCCTTGCAGTCATGACTTACTACTTTGACTCGTCCAGCAAGCTCCTCGTCGAGAAATGCAGCTATTTCTCCACTTGTCGGCGGTCGATGCATCCCTGTGGCAACAATAACAGTCACGTCCTCCATTCGGACGCCTGATTCAGATAACTGGGTAACGAGGGAAGACATCATAAGGCGAGTCGGCGCAGGCCTCGTTGCGTCATCTATGACGACCGCAACTTTCTCGCCCGCAGATACCATTGAGGCCAACGGCTTTGAGTCTACAGGATTCTCAAGTGCTTGTGTGGTTTCGACTAAAGGGTCTCTGGCTGAAGGCCCATCCTTGGATTCGATGATTCCCTGAAACCCCTCGTCCGGAATCCTGACTGAAATCTCGGTTCTTCCGTACGGAAGCCAGACCTCTACCATGTATCTCATCCAATCTGTGTCGAAGCTGACTTGCGATTTAAGCCGATCGAAGAACGCTTACCTTCAATGCTTGAGAGAAACCAAAAGAGTTAAAGACGCTCTCTAGAACCCCTATGACTGGTGCCTTGAGTGGCATTTGATAAGAATTCTCTAAGTAGAGGGCAAATCGCCATCACGTGGCTCAACAAGTACTCAGGAATATTGATGAGGTCCCCCCACATTGGCATTGTAGTTGACCCGGTCGAGGTTGATGAATCGATTCTCACAGATATCGACGCTATTCTAGTGACGCATGAGCATTATGATCATCTCGATGAGGGAACAGTCATCGATCTTCAGTCCAAGATCAGCTGCCAAGTCATATGTGACAAGGCATCATATGATCGGCTGAGCGCCGCAATATCGGCAGGCAAGCTTTCCGTGGCGAATGTTAGAGACGAGTTTCAGATTAAGGACGCAACAATACACGCGGAAAAGAGTTCGCATCCAGCAGAAGCACCGGTGACGTATCTGATCACTAGTGAGGACGGCGTCACGCTGTATCACACGAGCGACAGTCTGCCATTCAAAGAGATGGCAGACATAGGAAAGAAGTACGATGTAGATGTATGCCTGTGCACAATTGGGATCGCTCCGAAGGCAACTCCCAAGGCTGGCGCCGAGATCGCCGCTCTCGTCAAGCCGAAATTGGCCATTCCCTATCACGGTGAGGGACAGAAGGAGTTTGTGACTGCCCTTGGCAAGATCGCTCCGAAAATAGAATCTCAAGTGATCAGGCAAGGAGAAGCCCTCATCTATCCATCAGGAAAAACGTAGGTGTTGCTCTTGGACGGCAAGAAAACCAAAGAGGATGTTTGCAGGATCCTCGTTAGGACTGGAGCATTAAGGTTTGGCGCATTTACGCTTGCCAGTGGAAAGATGAGTCCTTACTACATAGACTTGAGAATCCTACCGAGCTTCCCAGAGACCTTCGACATTGTCACAGAGATCTATGAGTCTACAGCAAGGAATGAGATTGGAATTGACAAGTTTGAGAGAATCGCTGGTCTGCCAACGGCTGGTATTCCGTATGGCGCGGTCTTGGCTTTCAGAACAAAGAAGCCCTTCCTATACGTGAGGAGGGAGGTAAAGACGCACGGTAGAGAGAGGAGAGTTGAAGGACTGCTATCGCCGGGCGAGCGAGTTTTGGTAGTGGATGATCTAATCACTACGGGGAAGAGTACACTGGAAGCGATAGATGCCGTGAGATGCGAAGGAGGCGTAGTCAACGATGCAGTGGTTCTCATTGACCGTGAGGAAGGGGGGCCTGATGCGTTGAAGGCGACTGATGTGAAGCTTCACGCCTTCCTCAAGATAACAGAAGTTGCGAAGACCTTGTTCGACATGGGCGCCATCGACAAGAGGCAATTCGAGGAGATCATGAAACAGAAGACAACATAGTCCATGTTCCGCATCCTTTGCTCTACTGGGAGCGAGGCCGCCGATCACGACGGCTTGTCTTGAGACTTCTCTACGTCAATGGAAGGACAACAGGGGCCTAAGCTAGGTGCCTCAGCTACCCCAGGATTGAACTCATTCTTGGTTGATCATCAGTACATAGTGGTCGTCATCGGCACCGCATTCCAATTGCCTGAAGCACAGTAAAAAGCCATTCGTAGACTCGCCTACAGTCTCATACGCATGTCTGCGCCTATGACAACCCAGTCCGGACAAAGAAAAAAGGAAAAAGGTTGGGGGTTATTCCCTCTTCACTTCGTTGAAGGTGGAGGGTATCCTTTCCACATTGTGTACAGGTAGTATCCGTAGAACATCGGGTTGGCTTGATCAGGTATCTTCAGCTCCGGATCAATTGTCACCTGAACCCAGTCTCGGACTGCAAAATAGTTAGTCGGTTGAACGAGCCAGATGTACCGCGCCTCCTTATTCATTATGTTCACGATTTCCGTGTATGCCTTCTGCCTTTCAGTAACGTCTATGATCTCCGCTGCCTTCATGATCTTCTCGTCCAAGCCCGGAATATTCAGTCCCACTCTCTTGGCAAGTGTTCCCTGAGTAGAGTGGCCAAATGGCAGTGCAAAGTCATGGGGATCAGCATAGTCAACTATCCAGCCGACACAGAACAATGGTGCTGTCCCCTGCCTTGTCTTTGCTAGGAACGTGGGCCAGTCGAGCTCTTGGACATCGATTGTGAACCCAACGTTCAGCTTGTCAATGCTATCTTTGAGTAGGAGACCTGCTCTCCTTCGGACCTCGTTTCCCGCGTTGTAGTAGTACTCTAGTTTCAATCCATCTTGGTATGCACCTGCCGCCTTGGCCTTCAGGAAGTATTCCTTGGCTTTTGCAGCGTCTAGGCTGAATGTGAACACATTCTCGTCGTAGCCGAACATACCCTTGGGGATACATCCCTTGGGTAGTTCACCGAACCCGTTTTGCACCTCGTTAATGAAGGTCTTGTAGTCGAACGCATAGGACATGCCATACCTGAAATCTATGTTGTCAAGAGGCTTGAACCTGACGTTCATTCCGATGTAGGTTATAGAGAACATCGGATATGCAGCATGTACTGTTATGGTTGTTCCGGGAGGCTTCAACTGCAGGTCAGTTCTCAGAACTACCTTTCTCTCCTTTATCCAAGGATCCTTCTGCACGATATCAAAGATGTTGGCCGCAGGAATGCCTACCGTGTCAGCTTCCCCGGTAAACAACGCAAGCTCCCTCGCTCCAAGTTCTGGCACGGTCTGTATGATAGCTCGCTTGATCTTTGCCGGTGCCCTCCAGTATCCTTCGAAAGCCTCGATTACCACCCTTTGTCTTGGAATCCATTCCACGAACTTGTATGGTCCAGTGCCAACCATGTTCTTGTCCATCCATTCGTTGTGTTTTCCTGGCGCTACTCCGCCATGCTGTTCGACGGCCGTTGGGCTGACAATGCATGCACCTGAAAACGCGAATATGTATAACATAGGTGCGTACGGTCTATCGAGTTTTACCCGCACTGTGTAGTCATCAACGACTTCGACTCCGCCGGCCGCCAAGTACTCCTTCATATCGGCCTCCGTCATCTTGGAGGCCATGTACTTCTCTGCTCCGAGTATCTTGTCGTACATCCAAGAGGGGCCATCTGCTTCGTTGATGATGATCATTCTATCAATCGAGTACTTCACAGCCTTGGCATTGAAGAGCGTCCCGTCGTGGAACTTCACGTTCTTCCGCAATTTGAACGTGTAGGTCTTTCCACCATCACTGATCGTAGGCATCTCCTCTGCCAGCAAGGGCTCAAGTTTGGCTGCGCTGCCTCCCTTGAAAAAGACCAAGGTCTCGTATACGTTCAGGATTATGTATCCTCCCGATGTCTCATAGGCTACTGCCGGATCCAAGAATTGAGGATCTCCAATGACATGGTGGACAAATGTGTCAGGATGGGGGATTAACGCAAGCTTCCTCCTGTACGCCTCTTCGGCAAGCCTCTTGGCCTCTTCCGCCTGCTGGACAGGGAGGTACCAGAAGTAGTAGCCGCCTGTAGCGCCGAGAATCACAACGATCGCGATTATTCCTATGATGACTTTCCTGTTCAATGTGGGTTTCTGTTGTGTAGTCAATTTTATTTCCCTTTCATAGCTGTACCGGTAAGTTGGTAAATAAGCTTATGGGCAACTTCTTCCGCGAGAAAACTCTTCGATCCGAACAGCTATCTTCTCAGTCTAGGATCAAGTATGTCTCTTAGCCCATCCCCAACTAGGTTGAATCCGAGTACGATGAAGAAGATAGCCAGTCCAGGAAATCCTGCAACCCATGGGGAACGATACAGGTAATCCCTCCCCAACGCAATCATGTATCCCAATTCCGCCATTCCTGATCCAGCTCCGAAGCCTATGAAGCTCAAACCCGCAAACCCCAAGATGGTGCCTCCCAAACCAAGAGTCGCGCTGACGAGAAGCGGGTAGATCGCGTTCGGTAACACATGTCGAAACACTATTCTTCCTCTAGATGCACCGACCGCACGGGCCGCCTCCACATACAACTTCTCTCGTTCCGACAAGATAACGCCTCGAACAAGTCTTGTCTCGCCTGCCCAGCCAGTTACAACCAGAGATAGAGCCAGATTGTACAGGTTTCTCCCCAAAGCTGCTGCGACCGCCATAGCCAGAATAAGGCTTGGGAAAGCAAGAAAGACATCTGTGACTCTCATCAGGGTCTCGTCAACTTTTCCTCCGAAATACCCAGATACAGATCCCACTACTATTGAAACGGCTAGTTGACCTGAAACGATTAACAAGGCTAGTCCAAGATCAAGTCTTATGGCCCATACAATTCTGCTAAATATGTCTCCTCCGGTCTCGTCCGTGCCCAGAAGATGCTCCAGGCTCGGGGACTCTAAGTTTCTATTCCATTGTCTCTCTTCAGGGCCATAGGGAGCAACATAGGGTGCAAAAACCCCTGCGACAACTGTTACAGTAATCAGTACGACGCCAAGAACCACGAGGGGGCTTTGCCGTAGAAGATGAAGGCTGAACTTCAACTCATCGATTTGCGCTTGCCTACGGCTCCTCGCTCCTGGCCGTTGATTGCTTTCAGACACATTTCATCCCAACCTGATCCGTGGGTCGATGAACGCGTAGAGAATATCCACGATCAGATTCACCATGACGTAAACTAGGGCTGACACAATCGCGAATCCTGATATCGCACTGAAATCAGTTCTCAGTATGGCTCCAGCCGCCCATCTGCCCAATCCTGGCCATGAGAAGACGGTCTCGGTAATCGGTGCACCGGTCAAAAGGCTGCCAAAGGACAGGCCCACGACCGTAACAGTCGGGATCATGGCGTTCTTCATTGCGTGTCGGTAGATGACAATCCTTTCCGGCAATCCTTTCGATCTGGCCAGCATAATATAGTCCTGTCGCATCACTTCCAGCATGCTTGAACGCATCATCCTTGTGACCATTGTAAGACCGTTATATCCAAGGACAAACGCAGGCATGATGAGATGAGCAAGGACGTCGAGGAACGCGTCAACTCTTACCTGCAGAATACTGTCCAGTAGGTAGAAGCCCGTGATGGATGTCAGTGGGGGATAGAGAAACGGGGTTACTCGTCCACCGCTGGGAAGACTCGGCAACCCCATTATCTCAAATCGATAGTAGAAGACGAATAGCATCAAGAGTCCAAGCCAGAAGACAGGCATGGAAACCCCGCTCAGGGCGAAGAGTCTGGTTGCGTGGTCAAGGGGTTTGTCCTTGTGGGTTGCGGAGATAATCCCAAGCGGAATTGCGACGACAAGTATCATTGCCAGAGAGGCGGCAGTCAATTCGAACGTTGACGGGAAGAATTCTTTGATCACATCGGTCACTGCTCGGTCATTCACGGAACGCGTGAGACCCCAGTCTCCTCTCAGTAGGTCACTGACATAAATCCCGTATTGCACGAAGATCGGTTTGTCCAGACCTTTTGCCGCAA
>CAZVYD010000023.1:0-21724 GCA_964631575.1 uncultured Candidatus Bathyarchaeia archaeon | reverse complement strand
AAATCCGCCTGAATGTTGAAAGGGGTGAGAGGGAATATCCATACTGGAATGGGCACGTAAGCTCCTCCCAGACCTGCCAATAGCGCATTCACGGTTACCAAGACCGTCGCGAGCAGACACAGGGCAAAGCTTACCTTCGATCGTGGAGGACCTCGAACCTTGAGAAAGTCTATAGGGGTTCTAATAGCGCCTGACCCCGGTGGAATGTCCACAGTAATGGGGCTAGGTCGAGGTTTTTCTGCCGCGACCTCTATGAGTGGCATTCCGCACGCAACACAGACCTCAGCCAGATCGCTGTTATCGCATCCACATTCAAGGCATCTCTTGGCCATTGCTTTTCGCCAAAGGTTAAGGTATGAAGGTCACCTATATTTAATCTAGCTTTCAATGAAGTAATCCACGGGTCGCAAGTGCCATTGCTTTTCTTAGCCATGCGTACAGCCACAGCTAGCTTCAAAACGCCGAAAAGAGGGAGGAAAGTAGCTCCGGCTACTTTCTCATTATTGCTAGGAATGCCCCTATGATTCCTAAAGTGAATCCAGCTAGGAACCCGCCGCCTATGGCTATGCTACTGATGGCGCATAGGAAGCCTATGATTCCGCCAAATGTTCCATAGCCATGATACATCAGGAATCCGGCGAGGAACATTGAGAACGAAAGTACAACCGCTATGATTGTCGCTATCTTCATCAAATCGATCCAAGCCAATGCCGGCAGTATGAGCTTGATAAAGTATACAGCCAGATCCGACGATGGCGAATAGACCCACCCTGCTATCACACCAACCATGACCAATATCCCCGCAGCGAGAGTTACCAACGTGCCCCAGATCGGCCTTGGCGGAGGAGGCAATGGAAGGACCGCTGGGAGTGGGGGGGTCATTGCCGGAGGCGGCATACGTGGCGGTGGTGCAGGTCTCATAACCGGTACAACCGTAGGAACCGGTGGTGGGACCGCCATTTGAACTCCGCAACTTGAGCAGTAGATAGCGTCATCCCTGTTGTCAGCTCCACATTCCGGGCATTTCTTAACCAACAATTTTCCTCCTTTAACTTCCGTTGAACTCTATGTTATCTCCAAGGTCGGCACTTAAGTCTTTCCGAGAATCTGCCATGATCAATGAGTTCTTCTACAAGGGCAAAGCGGTCACCAAGTAGGAATTGTAGAGGAATCCGGTCGAGTACTTACAGAGATCTCCACCTATGCATGCTTACCTCCTCCTGACTGTGAGCTTCATCTGTTCTTGGAGGATTTCTAAACGAGTACTCTGCAAAGGTTAAATAGCGTCATCTGTTCTGCAAACTCTCAGCCCCGGTGGCTCAGCCTGGTAGAACAAGTGCCAAAAGCGCCGCCTTGGTAACGCTGCAACAATAAGGCGAAGGCCGCGGGTTCAATTCCCGCCCGGGGCTCCAAATGCGCACGGCTCAGGCCCACTTTCAGTCTATTACATGAAGGCATGGTCAGTATCATTCACCGGGGGACTGTGAAATACGGTCATGATGCTGCCTGAGATCACGGTGGGCCCGTAATGGATTGCTGAAGCGCATATGAAACGAATGTTTCCACTGGCCTTGGCTGAATGGTCCTCTTGAGATGGAAGAAGCAATCGGTTCCTGAAACTCTTGAATGGATGCTGGAAGAAGGTACTCTGACATGGCTTGTTGACGGTCAGCTTTCTTCTGTTCGTGTGTAGAGGTGTATTTCGCGTTCTAGCTAGACTATGGGAGTGAAAGAGATGGAGCTCAATCCCTTCTCAACCTCGGCAGTCATGGCGTAAAGAGCAGTCCTAGGCTTGACTCCGTACATGAGCACGCTTCCATCTTTATCGAATATGCGAAGATGAGTTGCGGCGACATTGGAAACAGTTCTCAGCATGCTCTTCAGTCCTGGCTTCGCAAGTACCACTGCAAGCTCTTTGTGGCGAATTACGTTCGTTGACAGCCCGCTCAGTGCCTTGTCCGCATATTCAATTCCGAACATGTCGACAAAGTGATCCAAGGCGACCCACCACATCACAGGCTTCCCTGTGTCTTTCCTCAATTTGTCTCCGACCTGCAAGTATTCTCTCAGATTGTCTTCAGGCTTCTCGTTCTTCAGAATCGCTAAGTACTGCCTCTCCTGCTCTGAGTCCCCTGTATGTTTCTCCACAGACCTTCCATATGCTGCGTTCTCTCCTGCAACAGCTTTCCATCTTTCATAGGTGCGTGCCGGGTCAGCTCCTAACGACTGGATTCCGACAAGAGGCGATCCGTTGTTCAGAAAATTCGCGACTATCGGATATGACACAACGCCGAAAGCCGTCAACGGAATTGCTTCACCCACTTCGAGAAGAGCCACGGCACCTTTCGGATACCCGCCTCCCAGTATTCTGTCCAGAGAGGCGTTTCCAGTTGAGAAATAGCCATCAGAATCTGGAATCCGCTTCAGCCTTTCCGTTCGACCCAATGCTTCATGAGTGAACGGCGGAAACACCGTGAAGCCACCTTCCAATGTGACAGGATGGTTGGGCGAATCGATCCTAGTTCCTCTGAGTTTGGCGATCTCAAGTTCTCGGAGAGTTCTTCCTTGATATACCAGCCTTCTCAAGATGAAAACGCCATCTGCCAGGAAATCCTCGGCGGACTCACCTATTCTCGAGCCATCTGATGGTATTTCCTTCGTGACCAGAGTGGTACATCCATAGCTGGGAATCACCTTGGTAAGGACTGTGTGGACGAAGATACGGGACTCGCGTTCGTCAGTGAAAGTTTGGGAGAGCGCAGTAACCGAGTCGATCACAAGCCTCTTCACTCCCGAGTTCTTGATCGTCATCATTATCGAATCCATCATTGCTGACACTCCCTCGCTCTTCATAGAAGGAAACGTAAGGATATTGATCATTCCACTCTTCTCAAGATCGGAGAAATGTGGCCCGAAATGATGTGAGAGATGGGTCATCAGAGTCCCCCTTGACTCAAGCAGAGACACATAGAGACCTTTCTCATTGTAGACGGATGCCCCCTTCTCCAAAAACCGACAAGAAAAGGAAGTCTTCCCCGTGCCTGGTGCTCCAGCCACTAGGAGCAGTATATTCTTCGGAAGCCCTCCCTCGATGAGACGATCGAGTCCTGCGACCCCCGTCGGAACCCTTTCTAGCATAGAGTTTCACCTAAGACGGCTAATGTTGAAGATACATCTCAACATCTGTTTGCCTTAAAAGTATGACACGCAAGAATGTCTATTGCACTTCTGCGGAAGGCTGACTGTTTGCAGGTCGAAGTGTCAATGATCAGCTTAACTCGCTACGTCCTAGGTCTGTCAAGGTTCACATAGTGCACGGAGCAGGAGATGCATGGATCGTAGGCCCTGACTAGCATTTCGCATCTGAGCGTTGCCTCTTCATCAGTTAGGTCAGCTATCGTCGGCACGAGTTCGCGAAGGTCGTTCTCTATGTTTCTTGCGTTTTGAGCCGTGGGAGTGACTATATCCGCCTTCCTGACACTTCCGTCATCTTCAATTTCGTAGCTGTGGTAAAGCAGCCCGCGCGGGGCCTCAGTCACAGCAAAGCCTATTCCTGATCTAACCTCATACGACCTGTCTTCTTCTCTAAGTGGAACCCTGTCGATGATCTCTATGCAATCATCGATTGCGTTGACCACCTCCAGAGCCCTAGCTATATGTGACATGAAGGGGTTGAAGTTCGGCACCTCGAATCCGATTCTTCCAGCCAGCTTCTTCGCATCATGTGATAGCCTGTCAAAGTTCAAATTCACTCTCGCCAGAGGGCCAACCAAGAACGAGCCTCTTCCAATGACTTGAGAATGCTTCGCCCACGAATACTCCACCTGCGACTCCTTGAAGCATTCTCGGTATTCGTCCTCTTCAATCTTCATGCCTTCGGTCGACACAAGCAAGCCTTCGTTAATCGCGAACTCTCCAGAAGTAGAGAGCGCCACATGCTCTGACCTTCTAACAAACTCCGGTATCTTCAACGAGGAGAAGAACTCAACGGTATCGCAAGCATCCTGCTTTGCGTCGAGGAGTCTCCTGCGCATCAAATTCATATCTTCCTTCTCTGGCACCTTCGTGAATCCGTTGACCACGGCTGACGTAGGATGAATGGCCCTAGCGCCGAGAAGTTCGACTAGGTCGTTCCCCAGCTTCTTCAGCTTCAGGGCTCTCTTAACGATTTTGAGGTGTTCTTTCACCATTTGAAAGAGGCTTTCGTAGCCGAGATAGTCAGGAGCAGCCAGAAAGTAAAGGCTGAGGATATGGCTTTGAATATGGGATCCATAGTTCATGAGTTTCCTGAGATCTCTCGTCTGTTCACTGACACGTATACCCAACGCGTTCTCGACCGCACGGAGGGCAGTGATCTGATGAGGTACCGGACATATGCCACATATCCTAGACGTAAGTTCATGAACCTCGCCACAATGCCTGCCAATCAGAAATGCCTCGAAGAACTTCGGTGGCTCAAATATGCCGAGACGTAACTCGTCTATTTTGCCGGATGAGACTCTGATTTCAAGCGATCCCTGTCCTTCAACTCTGGCGACGTATCCTACGCTAATCTCTCTCTCTTGGCTCATCTTGCGTCAGCCTCTCTAGCAAACGCCTCTGTTATTCCTGCATATTTCCGGAATTTTCTAATCACATCGTTTCTTGTCAGACCTATCTCCAAAAACTGTTGTGCCAGTGACGAAGCATTCGCATCCGACATCGGCCCGTAACATCCTTCGCATTCCCTGTATGCCGTCGGACATATTGCGCCGCATCCCGCAGCTGTCACGGGGCCCATGCACGCCTTCTTTTCAAAGGTCAGAATGCAAACGTTTTCTCTCAACTTGCACTCGACGCACACGGGATGTTTCCTGAGGAATGGTTTTGCACCGAGCGTGATGCTGCGAAGAACCTCAAGTATCATATTCTTGTGAGGCGGGCACCCTCTCAAGTAGATGTCTATTGGAACAAACTCGTGCAGGGGGCAGATCTTCTGGTAGGACTCCTTCTTTGAATGAATAGCCTGAAAATCCTCGTACACGGTCTTGGATGCAATGTCAGGGGGGATCCAGTTGAGTATAGATGGCACGCATCCGTGACATGCGCAGTCTCCAAACGCAACAACAATCTTGGATTGTTCTCGTAGGCCTCTAAGCTCCTCCAATTCTCTAGGGGTTGAGATTGACCCTTCCACGAAGCTCACATCGTAAGGGCCTTCAAGGTTCTCGCGTTTGGCCATGACGAAGTATTCTATCTCCACGATCTCGAGAACAAACGGCAGCTCCTCTTCTAGTCGAAGGAACTCCATCTGGCAACCGGCGCATCCGGTCATCTTGAAGACAGCGATCTTGAGCTTGTCACCCATTGGCTTGCGCCTTCTACAACGTGAGGTCTGGTAGTCCTCCTAGGTCTGAGTACCTGAAGACGGGGCCATCTCTGCATGCGAACTTCGGCCCTATTTGACAGCGGCCGCAATGCCCCATGCCGCACTTCATTCTTCTTTCAAGTGAAACATAGATTCGCTCTCTTCGAAAGTTTCTTGCAAGAAGTCCACGAGCCACGAACCTCATCATTATTTCTGGGCCGCACGTCATCGCTATCGAGTCTTCTGCAGAGGTCTTCATGTCGTCGAATAACGCTGTTACTACTCCGATTCTATGAGGCCACGTGAACCCGTTAGGGACCGAGTCGACTGTGAGAGACAGTGCAGTATCTTTGATTTGCTTCCACTCTTCATATTCATCTGCGAAAATCTCGTCTGCAGGGGTTCTAGCACCATAAAGAATCTCCAAGCTTCCATGTTCTGTTCTATTTCTCTGAACAGTTTTGATTACAGGCCTCAAAGGAGCCAACCCTATGCCGCCCGCAACAACAAGCACATCCAGCCCCTTCGCCTCTTCGACGGGCCAACCCTTCCCATAAGGCCCTCTCACCCCGATCCTTGCGCCTACGCCGCACCGATCCAAGATCCCTGTAAGATTGCCAACTTTCCTTATCGTGGTGTCAAAGCAGTCACTCTTTTCGGGCCCCGAGCTTAGAGAGAACGGGGCCTCTCCAACCCCCGGCACAGAGATCATTACGAACTGGCCTGGAGCAGCTTTGAATTCCTCTTGTCTCTTGTCGCTGAGAAAGCGAAGCGTGTACGTTCGAGTGTCATTGGATTGCCTTCTAACATTGACTATTTCGGCAATGCTCGGCAAATATGGATCAGTCAATCTGACTTCCTCTGACTTCTTTTGCCACTTCTGTTATGTCAATTCCGACTGGGCAAACACGGATGCATCTGCCGCATCCCACGCATTTGTGCTGTCCATTGACAGGGCCATACTGCGCCGTTCCTCCCCAACTCAGATTGTGTCCCATAAACTGCCTGAGTCTTGCGCTTCTATCCTTCCTGAAGTTGCCTCCCAACGCGACTTCCGCGAACTCAAGAAGGAAGCAAGCATCCCACTCGACGCATCTAACTGTCTCGCCTGGAATCTTGTTCCATTGGTCCCTGATATCTAGGCAGAAGCAGGTTGGGCAAGACATTACACACTGGGCGCACGCTAAGTCCTTGTCTCCAAGCCTTTTCCATAGTGGATGGTCAAGACTCTTTTCGAAGATCTCTGCAAGTCCATCGATGTGTATTCTCTTCTTGAATTTCGCCTTGGCTTCCAAAAGCAACCTCTTCTTCAACTCGAGATCCGATCCCTCTGCGTCGCGCCCCTTCATCATTCCAATGAGCTTGTTCCCTTCGACTGTTCCGGCTTCCGCTAGGAATCGGTCTCCCAAGTCTGTGAGGAGAATATCGTATCCCATCTTTGGTTCAGGGCCAGTTCCCATTGACTCGCAGAAGCAAGTTTCTCCGACATTCAGGCAAGTTATTGCCACGATTATTGAGTTTCGCCTTCTTTCAACATATCTTGGGTAAGGATAGTCTCTATTGAAGACGCGATCGAGCAACAGCAGGCCATTCAGGTCGCATGAGTGTATTCCGAAGATCAGCAATTTCTGCGTATCAACATTCGCCGTGATCGCCTCTCCTGAGCGGTTAAATGACATGAGGTTTTCAGCTGGCGGAAGGAACATCTTCTTTGGCGGGAGAATAGTCGTAACGTATTCTAGATCCAGATCCCCGGGATTGCGAATGTCATCGAAGACATGCTCTCCCCTCTTTCTCCTCGGTCCGACCACCTTGAAATCTCTTCTCAATTCATCAAGAAAGTCGCTAAGGTCTGTTTTCATCAGGATTCGCGTTTTCACTACTCTCGGCCTCGTTCAAACTCACAGCCGCTACATCTCGCAGATTTGAATCGAGAGTGTAGTGGAATGTATTTAAGCCTAGGCAGATCAAATGAAACAGAAGCGGGACTATCAGCAACGAGCCGGTTCTCATCTGATTCACTTGCAGGCCGATCGAGTTGAAAGTGAAGGTCATCGGGATTGGGAACCCACTTGCTTCTGATGACGCAATAGGACTTCATGTGGCCCGCAGACTTCTAGGAATCAAGCTACCTGACAACGTGAAGGTCATTGCAGCTGAATCTGCTGGATCATCTATCTTAGAGCTAATGACGGGAGCAGACAAGGTGATAATGATCGATGCTACTCTTGGGGGAGAGAAGCCGGGTACTATTCGCAGGTTGTCACTGGACGACATTCAAGTCGGAAGATGCAAACTCAGGTCACTTCATGAAATCAACTTAGCAGACCTACTTAGGATAGGACGACTTGCTCAGCCGGAGGCCTTCCCAAAGAAGCTCACGATCGTAGGCATCGAGGTTGCGAATACTGGGAGGTACAGGCAGGGCTTGAGCGATGCCGTGCGTGACGCCATTCCATTGGCAGTAGAAACTGTTCTGTCTGAGATAACATCGGGGGCCTCTTCAAGTGGATAGTCTTCAATGCTGGGGACTGGTGAAATGGTGAGACCTAGTCAGGTTGAGGCTCGGTTCTGGTTTGTCCCCAGACATCGGATTTCTCCCAGATTTCCTGAACCAGGTCCTGCCAATTCTTAAGGGAGATCCGGTAGAGTCTCGCATTCTCTATTGCAACTGCGGCTTGGCTGGCTATTGCCTCCAAGAACCTGATCTCTTCTTCTTCGAACTCATGTGGGGATGGCCCAAAGACTCTGAGTGAGCCAATTATCCTTTCTTTCACAACCAACGGGACTGCGAGTCCACATCGGATGCCTTCCTTAAGTGTTTCCTCTGGATACTCCAATCCCGAATCTTTCAAAATGTCACTCATGGTGGCCGGTCTTCCCGTTCTCACGTCATCCAGTCCCTTGTCGACATGAACAGGTCCCTTCCTTAGGAAATCTTCGCTGAGGCCATATGATGCCACGAACTCGAGCTTCTCACGTTTTTCATCCAATAGTCTTACTATGCACCCCTTCATCTTCATGGCCTTCGTGGTGGTCTTCGCGATCTCGTTGAAAACTTCTTGAGGTTTGAGACTGGATGTCAAAGTCTTCGATATGTCAACTAGAGTTGTGGTTTCCGCTAAACGCCTCTGAAGGCGTTCGTAGAGTCGTGTGCTCTCTATGGCTACTGCCCCAAGGTTTCCCAGCGACCTCAAGAATTCTACTTCTGCCCTTGTGAACCTGTGTCTCTTCGCTGAGTGAACGCAGACCACTCCGAGTTTGTCGCCTCTGCCTTGGATGGGGACACAGAGCATCGAGGAAATGCCCCTTCGGCGCGCCTCTTCTGGGGAAAACCATCTCGAAAGATCTGTGATCACGACCGGGTGCCCCTTGAGTGCTTCTTGACCAATCGGGACAATCCTAGCTTCACGCTTCTTTCCCACGTGTTCTTCATTCAGGCCATGAGTCGCCACTGTCTCAAATCTGCTTGTCTTCTTATTCCAGAGTCCTAAGGAACATGCTTTCAAGTTTAGCACATCTACCGCACTCTTCGTGATCAGGTTGAGGACAGAAGGGAGATTCCTAGCCGAGCCTAGAGCGACGGCAATCCTGTAAAGTGCTTGGCAATAGAGAATTGCTTTGTCCAAGTTCTACCTAGTCCTTCGAAATGAATGAAGTTGCGTCGCGGCTAATTATCTTTGCTCCATCCATAACGTTGACGATTATCATTATCGCTAGCTTCTTCAGATCTCTAAGAGAAGATTAATGTGTCTCTTGGGGATAGCTAGATGGCCGTGCGGGGGTTGCCAAGCCAGGTCAAAGGCGCAGGAATGAGGATCCTGTCCCGAAGGGGTTCGAGATCAAGAGCAATCTCTTGACGAAAAGGTTCAAAATGAGCACAAAGCTCAGGAAAATCCCTCCTCCCGCACATCTTCTCAATCGATCAACATTTATACAACGGCCATGATGGCCATGTTCTATGGAACCGAGAGAGCTTGTTGACAAGATATTCTCAGTTGACAAGAACATTCGCTACGTAGGAATCATCGGCCCAGGCCCGAAATATGACCTCTTGGAATCTATCATGAGAGAAGGCGTGAAACCCGTGACTCCCGAAAAGACTGACATGGAATTTACTCAGATAATCCCTCCGATCATGCTTGGAGCGGCGGAGAGACTTGAGAAAGATGTGGGGAGCATCATATACTCATTGATACGATATCGAAAAATCACGCTGATGTTCTTCAAACTTCCTAAATACACGGTGATGTTGAGCATCGAACCTGGAATCTACCTAATGCCCATATATGAGGGAATTCAAAGGTTACTAGGAATTAGCGAATAGCAGAACTACTGGACATTCGATCCTTTCTATGGCTGAAGGGTCTGTCGGCCGAGGCTATCCCAACTCGTAACCGGGGTGTTGGCCTTCTCGCTCACAAACAAGACGAGGCTACTATAGCAGTCTAACGATATCACGTGAAATGGTTAGAACCTACGAATTGAATCAGTTGGATAATAGGCCTGTCTTCTCTGAGGGGATAAGGCCAGGAGCCCGCTTTTGCAGCTCAGTTCTGAATTCGTCCGATCTGAGTGCGTCAAGCAGTTTCTTCACTCCTTCCTTGTCTAAACGTCTTTTCAAGACCAAGAAGTCGTAATGTTCGTCTGCAATTGGAATGAAATCCAGTCCGTTTCTTTGTGCCGCCGTTCTTATTCCTAAGCCTGCATCCACTTTCCCGTGCGACACTGCCGTCGCGATCGCTGTATGTGACTTCGCTTCGCTTTCATATCCTCTTATTCTGGAGGCAATTTCTTCAGTGGTTGTCATCTGCTGATCAGCGATTCTCTTAAGGCATAGCTCGAAGAGGATTCTGGTTCCGGACCCATGGTTTCTATTCATGAAGGTGATATTGTTCATCAATAGGTCTTCGACTCCATGTATTCCTTTCGGGTTTCCTTTGGCTACTATCAAGCCTTGCTGTCTAATGTATCCTCTGACTATCACTGCTTCATCGGATAGTCCGTATCGCTTGAGGTAGGGTGCATTGTACTCTCCGGAGGATTCGTCAAGTAGGTGAATTCCTGCCACATCTGCTTCTCCGCGTTTCACTGCGTTGAACCCTCCAATGGACCCTGCATTGATCGTCTTGGCGTGGAAGGTTGGACTTGTTCTCCTCACACACTCTATGAGGATGTCAAGTCCGATACAGTGGCTTCCTATCACTACCAGATCAGCCAGCTTCACAGTCGGGCTGAAAAGGTCCACTGTCACCTTCTCCCCTTCCTCGAGAAACTGGGCTTCCTCAGGTATCTCAATGAAGCCGTCAGCCATAGCTAGAGATGTTATTGCACCTGATCCTTCCGTTGTGGGGTAAGCAAGCAGTCCTCCCCTTTCGTCTTGAATTATGTGTACCGGCAGGAATTCCCGTCGTCCTTTGGCTGAGAAAATTCTTGATGCGCACCTCGCCAGTAGTGGCCTTCCCTGTTCATATTCATGGATGCCGGACATTCTGCCAATGATTGGGCGAACTAGAAGATTAAAGACTATCAAGGCGGAGGCGGGGTACCCGGGCAAGCCAAATATGGGTTTTTCGTTCGCAATCGCAACGACAGTGGGCTTTCCTGGTTTCAAGGCGAGGCCGTGAACTATTGTTCTAGGGTCACCAAACGAGTCTAGTATTCTGTACAGAAGGTCTCCTGTGCCAGCGGATGTGCTACCAGATGTTATGACAATGTCAGCCTGTTGAAGTCCTCTGGCTATTTTCTCCTTCAGGTCTTCCGGAGTATCCCTGGCCACTGCTTCGAATACGACTTCGCCTCCCCATTCCCCAACTGCTCCTGCGATGACACTGGCGTTGATGTCGTAGATCTTGCCATATGTCAATTGGCCACCTGAAGGAACCAGTTCGTTTCCCGTAGATATGACTGCGACCCTCGGATGCCTGAAGACCTTGACACTCTTGAAGCCAATGGCTGAAAGCAACCCCATTTCTCTGGCAGTCAATCTCTGACCGCTTCGAAGGACAAGCTCTCCCGCCATCAAATCACTGCCGGCAGCCATTATGTTCTCTCCGGGGGTGACTGCTCTGAAGATGTCTACGAGGTCCTTCGTGCGCTGAGTATACTCCACCATTACGACCGCATTGGTGCCTTTTGGAATCGGCGCTCCAGTCGATATCTCGATGGCTTCACCGGACTCAACCTCAACCTGGGGATCGTCTCCAGCCTCGATCGATCCGACAACTCTCAGTTTGACAGGTCGCCTCTCTTCGGCGCCAAATGTGTCTCTAGCCTTGACGGCGTAGCCGTCCATTGAGGCGCGATCGAAGCCCGGGACATCTATCGTGCATTCAATATCTTCTGCAATTGTCCGGTTGAGCGCCTCGGGAACAGCGACCTCTTCTACGCCCAAGGGATGAGGGGAGATGTGCTCGTAGAGTTTCTTCCTTGCTTCCTCTATGCTGAGGAGAGTTCGGAATACTTTCCGGTCAGCCATGGCTCTTCTTCTCGATTGGACGGAACAGTTCAACTGTGACTTCTTCGCCTGCCTCAATTCCTTCCTTGTCTTCGGGAATTACGACTATGCCGTTAGCCTGAGTCATGCTTGACAGAAGCCCAGACCCAGATGCAGTTACTGGGTCCGCGACATACTTGCCATCGGCCTCCACGACTCTTACTCGAAGAAACGTTCTCATTCCCAAGGCCGAAGCAGCTCTCCTAGAGAGATTCGCCTTGACAAAAGGAGCCGGCTCCTCTTCCGAACCGAGCAGACGCAACATTATGGGACGAACAAACATCTTGAACCCGATCATCGCTGCCACAGGTTGCCCCGACAGCAAAACAACAGCCTTGCCATTGACCGAAGCCAACCCTGTCGGCATACCCGGACGCATTGAGACACCATGAACAAGCATACCTGGCTTGCCCAGCATCCCTACAGCCTCAGGAACAAGATCCGTTTCTCCAACAGAAGTCCCTCCTGTCACAAGCACAACATCCGCCTCGGCCAAACCTTTTCTCACTAAACGGCTGATATCTTCGATGGAGTCCTTGGCTATCCCCAGATACAAAGCCTTGCCGCCAAGTTCACGGACCAACCCTGAGAGAACAAATCGATTGGTGTTGACAACCTTACCTTGCATAAGTGAGTCGCCCAGTTCGACGAGCTCGGTACCTGTGCATAGTATCGCAACTTTGGGCCTACGAACAACTTCAACCTCATTCATCATCAGGGCTGCCAGCATTCCAATGTCCGGAGGAATAAGGCGGGTGCCACTTCTGAGAACAACATCACCTTTCCGGACATCTTCTCCTGCTCTTGAGACATTCTCGCCGGGAGTTACAGGCGATAAGACTTCGATCTGTTCTGCGCCACTCCTCCTAACATGTTCAAGCATCAAAACAGCGTTTGCACCTGGCGGGAGCACTGCTCCAGTGGTGATCTCAGCTGCCTCTCCTCTAGTGACCTCAAGTGTCGGAGGGGCACCCATGATTATCTTGCCCACAATCCTCAGCAAAGCAGAGCTGGTTTGAGAAGACCCGAAAGTATCTTCGGCAGTTACAGCGTACCCATCCATTGCCGCTTTATCGAAGGTTGGGATGTTGATGTCTGACACTATGTCCCTCGCAAGAACTCGGCCCAGCGCCTCATCAACGGGCACTTGCTCAGATTCCAACGATCTTAAGCTCAAATGATCCAGAAATGTCCTGAAAGCCCGCTCGGGTTTTGCCGTCTGCTTGAATCCTCGCATTCTTACTTGAGTCATATCAACTACCGATGATGCTGCGGTTGTCTCTGAAAAAGTGTTAGGTCTTGGATTTAAGCGGTTTAGAAATGCGAAAAAACCTATAGGTGACAGTGCACTCACCGCAGGAGAAAGCATAATGGAGCAAGCGGATAAGCCATTGAAGTTGGTGGAAGGTTTTCAAGGAGCAGCGTTTGGCCTATCGGACGGAGTCATATGCATATTGGGCATGGTAGTTGGAGCCAGCGTTGCCACTTGGGATCGAAGAATAGTAATCATAGCAGGCTTCACTGGAGGACTCGCTGACGCACTGGGAAACTCGATCGGATTCTATTTGTCGGAACTCTCTGAAAGAGGCACGCAGATTCATGATCGTAGTCATGGCGGAAACTCCTCCGTTCATTCAATGCGCGAGATTCTTATGAGCGGAGTGCTGTCATTTGGGGGCACGGTCTTAGTGCTGTTCCTTGTGTTGACTCCTTTCCTGTTCCTGAACATTTCCGATTCGCTCTGGGTGGCCTTCACTGAAGCCGTTATTCTAATGGCCATTCTGGGAGTATACGTCGGAAAGCTAAGCAACGAGAGCGCAATCAGAAATGCAATCAAATACGTTGTCTTGGCGTTCATAGGAGCTGGCTTCAGCTATTTCGTAGGCGAAATACTGCACATATGGTTGCTCTCTGCCTGAACCACTTTGGGCGTAGAGGCAAGTCACGGTGTCACCATGCTTTTGCCCTAGTATTGTCATACTAGTCGGAGCAACTGTTAGTGCTGGTTGCGCACTCGCGAAAAAAAGTCCGATACTCTATGACACATTCGCAATGAGACAGGGGTCTGCTTGCGACGGAATGTATATGCAAACCAACGATCCTGTGGCTTTACAATACCTGTGGACCTTTCGAGGCCACTTTGATCTCTTCGAAGAAACCTGCACATTCTCCTGGGGCATCTCTTGTCGCTCCGACCAAGAGAATCAAAGCGACTTCCGTGGGGGGCTTCCAGCCTGCATAAGTGTAGTAGTTGCGTACCTGCACTTCGCGATGCGACCACACGTTCAGAGGCGTGTTAATAATCACAATTAGATGCCCCTTGATCTGGTAAACCTCATCGGGCTGTTCCGAAAAGATGATCCACAGCAAATTTGTTCCGTCATTTATCTCTATCCCGAAGACATTCTTTGGGTGGCCGGAATCCTGATAGCGCTGATGCATAAAAGTCGGATATACCCATGTCTCCAGTGTTCCTTCGAACAGTTGCTTTGTGGCTCTGCCTCGTAGATTCTGTCTCACATGGACGGTGGCCCAAGGATAGGCGCCATTTGCCCCGTCTTGATACACATGTATCCCCAAGCAGGTCTTGTCCTTGATTATGTCACGTCTTATGAAACCTTGGTCTTTGGATCCAATCAATAGAGATACCTCCCACATCAACGGTTTAGTGAGATTCCAGACGGGGTCACGTGTCCAATACTTGAATCTTGGATTGGCTATCGCTGGGGTTTCTGGCATTATTCCATAGAGTCTCACAAAGAGAACAGAGATTGTGCATATGCAAATGAGAATGGAAGCTGGAGCAAAGATCTTCTTCATTGCAGTCATGTCTGACCTCTCAGAAGTGTGTCGTGAGCACTCCCACAATTATCACTAGTTTCCAATACATAAAGCAACTCTTGGAGGCCCTAAAGAATTGCATCATTGAAATGATATGAAGGAGCAGTTCTGCGATATCCGTAGATTTGGAAAGTTTCATGCGTCAGCTTTTCATGGTGTGTGGCAGTCACGCTATCGCCATTTCCATATCTTTCTTCCCATGAAGATCTCCGGAAGCACGAGGAAGCCCCAGCTTGCAACTCCGATAACGTACGCCAAGTCGGTTATGGTTAACGGAACTAGGTGGAACATGGATGCAGTGACCGGTATGTAGGTAATCCCAAGTGTGGCTGCCATTGACACTATTTCAGAGATCACGAAGAACTTGTTCTTGAACGCGTTTCGTCCCATCCTCCAAACGCTACGTTTCTCCGATCTGCAGTTCCAGACCACAAACAATTCGAACATAGCTGCTTGGACGAACGCTGTTGTTCTCGCCTCATTCAGGCTGAGTATCCTATTTGCATCGATTATCGGTCCGTTTGGCCATCCCCATGGATGCGATGGCCACAGGTAGTATTCTCCCACGAAGACGAATATTGTTCCGACCGATTGCAGTATGAATGAAGCAATTATGAATGCGATCATGCCATGCAGAATGCCCTCTTCCGGTTTGCGTGGTAGGCGTTTCATTACGCCTTCGTCGGGTGGGTCTGTAGCCAAGGCGACTGCGGGGGCACCGTCTGTGGCTAGGTTTATCCATAGTAGCATAGCCGGAAGCAGCGGCAATGGGAATAGTATCTCTCCAGCTAAACCTGACAGTCCAGCAAGTATTGCGAAGGTTCCTATGACCAAGACTTCGTCAAAGTTGCATGCGATCAAGAACCGCGCGTATTTGCGTATGTTGTCGTAGATGACTCTCCCTTCTTCCACTGCCTTGACAATCGAGGCGAAGTTATCGTCTGTCAAAACCATGTCTGAGGCTTCTCGAGTGACATCTGTACCCGTTATTCCCATGGCAACGCCCACATCAGCAGCTTTGACCGCTGGAGCGTCGTTGACTCCGTCTCCAGTCATGGCCACAATTTGTCCCCTCTTCTTTAGAGCTCTGACTATGCGCAGCTTGTGTTCAGGCGAGACGCGAGCATAGACAGACACGCTCTCCACAACCTTCTCAAACTCCTCGTCACTCATCCCATCTAGCTCAGCACCGGTCAAGACAAGGCTGTTTTCCTTCATCATGCCAATTTCTTTTGCCACCGCGGTCGCAGTGAGTTTGTGGTCTCCGGTGATCATGACCGTCTTTATTCCGGCCTGCTCGCATTGCGTGTTGGCTTCAATGGCCTCATCTCGCGGGGGGTCAATCATGCCTTCCAAGCCTGCAAAGATCAGGTCATTCTCAATAGTCTCGTCAAACTCATTCGAAATGCTCGGCACTTTTCCATAGGCCATTGCGAGGACACGTAGCGCATCGCCGGCTAGCTTCTCGTTGATCTCCAGCACTTCTTTCTTCTTGAGGTCTGTTAGCTTCTTTTCTTCACCGTCTTCAAGTATGAGGTTGCAGTGTTCCAAGACGACTTCGGGAGCGCCCTTCATGAAAACGAATAGTTCTCCTTCATTGGTCTGATGAACTGTAGACATGCGCTTTCTTTCTGAGGTAAACGGGACCTCACCTATTCGCGGATACTGCTTGTCCAATTCCACACGTCCAAGTCCGGCTTTCTCAGCCGAAACAATAAGCGCCCCCTCGGTTGGGTCTCCCATGATTCTCCAAACGTCTTTCTCGCTTTCCAAGCTGGCGTTATTACATAATGCCCCGATAGTCAATAGCAGTGACAGGTCCTTGTCATTCCTTGCGTCAATGGGATCGCCACCTTCCCGGAGCTCTCCCTCCGGTTGATAACCAACTCCTGACACATCGACAATTCTTCCATTGTTGTACATTCGCCGTACCGTCATTTGGCCTTTGGTCAATGTTCCTGTCTTGTCTGAGCAAATGAATGTGACCGATCCTAAGCTCTCAGCTGAAGAGAGCTTCCTGATTATGACATTGCGTCTCGCAAATTCCCGAGCGCCCAAGGCCAAACCAATCGTTACTATCGCCGGCAAACCCTCAGGGACGACCGATATTGCCAAAGCAATCGAGGTCATGAACGAGTCGATTATTGCAGAGATTAGTGCGGTCCCACCTTTTATCAAAGCCTCTTCCGCGTATACCTCAAGGACAAAAATGATTATAGAAAGGATTACGACGACTTTCGCTATTTTCTTTGCGAACCTATCCAACCTCTTCTGGAGAGGAGTTTCTTCCTCCTCAGCGGTCTGCACAATCTCGGCGATTCTTCCAAACTCCGTGTGCATACCTGTAGAAGTTACAACTGCCTTTCCTCTGCCGTAGATCGTGTGAGTTCCCATATACAGCATGTCCTTTCTTTCACCAAGAGATGCCTCCGGTTTGACAGGTTCCGGCCCTTTTCCGATAGGGGTTGACTCACCCGTCAGAACAGCTTCGTCTGTCTTCAACTCAACAGACTCCGTGACTCGAGCGTCGGCCGGGACGGTATCCCCAGACTCGACGGCCAGCACGTCACCGGGAACCACTTCCCTAGCAGGTATCATCATTTCTTTGCCATCGCGGATCACTCTCGCCTTAGGCGCAGTCAACTTCTTCAAGGCTTCCAGAGCTTTCTCAGCTCGATAGTCTTGGATGAAACCGGCAAAGGCTACTAGGATGACGATGATGCCGATCGTTATGGCATCAGTGTAGGACTCAAGAAAACTTCGCTGGATGGTCCGCGATTCGTAGTATCCTATTATGGCAGAGAATATCGTCGCGACTATGAGCAACATTATAAAGATGTCTTTGAACCCTTCGAGAAACATCTGTAAGGCGGTTCTTCGTTTCTTTTCCTTGAGTTCATTATATCCATATTCTTGCAGACGTTTCTTTGCCTCTTCGGCCATCAAGCCGGAAGGAGCTGTCTGCAAAGTCTGAATTACGGCTTGCTTGTCCATCGCGTGCCAAGCATCAGTCAAATCAGTCACTTCGGGTAATCGCGCATCCGATAGCGCCTCATTCGATATAAAGGGGTTACTGCATGCCGTTCTTGCGTGCTTGGTCGGCGCCTCGCGAAGAAACTATCGGAGCAGCAACTTGCTAGCTAAAGCCAGACTGTCAGTCCCAGACATCGAACCGGAAAGGAAGGCTACATATATGAGCAATATCTTCAAGGGGCGCACATACCCATTTCAGGATGGAACGCGAATGACTAAGAACGCTGAGCCTGCAGCACTCGGGAGGGATTAAGCAGATGGTAGCATCGACTGGGCAGCTCAATGTCCCTCTTGCGATAGTGCCGCCTATTCTTGCGGTTGTGGCGATGGTGGTCTTGTATCGCTATGTGCGTAACTCTGATCCAGGTACTGAGCGGATGCAAGAGGTTTCCAACGCGATTAGGCTTGGCGCCACTGCCTATCTCAAGAGGCAAAGCATCTATCTTGCGGCATTTGTGGGAGTGATGGCCGCGATACTTGTCTTGGCAGGTTTCAACTTTCAAACTGGGCAAGCTGATCTCAGGATTGTGCTTGCATATGTTGCCGGAGCGGCCTTGTCTGCTCTGGCAGGGTATGTGGGAATGATGGGAGCGACCTTAGCAAATACGCGAACAGCCCAAGCTGCAAAATCCGGGTTGACCAGAGCCTTCACTGTAGCTATCTCTGCAGGATCGCTGATGGGGCTAGGAGTTGTAGGGTTCGCTCTTCTCGGGATCAATGCTATGTACTATCTCTTCAATGACCCGGAGATAGTTCTAGGATTCAGCTTCGGAGCAAGTAGCTTGGCACTGTTTGCCAAGGCAGGCGGGGGGATATACACTAAGACTGCGGATATCGCTGCTGACCTCGTCGGCAAGGTGGAACTTGGGATACCTGAGGACGATCCAAGAAATCCTGCCGTCATCGCGGACAATGTGGGAGACAATGTTGGAGATGTCGCTGGGATGGGCGCAGATCTCTTCGATTCTTATGTCGGATGCATTGTGGCTACGATGATACTTGGAATCACAATGGGTAGCAGCTGCGTATTGCTGCCGATCTACTTTGCAGCCATGGGGATCATCGCATCAATAGCCGGCACATTGTTTGTGCGATCGCTTATCAAGCTGAGGAAGGGGAAGGACCCCGGCGGGGCATTTGACTTGGGCACATTCTTCACCGGTGGAGTATTCGCTGTATTTGCTGCACTCGTAACGATTTACTTGAATACTAGTTGGAGTTACCTCATTGCCGCTGCCGCTGGTGTAGTGTCAGGATTCATTATCGGCAAGACTACCGACTGGTTCACTTCGATAGACCAAAGATTCGCTATCAATACAGCCAAGGCGGCGAAAAGCGGCGCAGCCATCAACATCCTAACAGGTTTTTCCTATGGTCAGTTGAGCGTGGCTCCTTCAGTCATAGGAATCTGTGTTGCAACATTGGTAGCTTGGTACCTTGGAGGAATATACGGCATCTCAATCTCCGCCGTTGGCATGCTTTCAATTGTCGGTATGATAGTGTCGGCAGACGCGTACGGCCCGATCGTAGATAACGCGAAAGGAGTTGCGGAACAAAGCGGCCTAGAAGAGAGCGCAATAGAGATCGCAGATCAACTTGACGCTGTAGGCAATACGACGAAGGCGATCACTAAGGGCTTTGCCATCGGCGCGGCCGCCCTGACAGTTCTCTCACTGTTGGGTGTATACTCCGAAACAGTTGGCTTAAGGACCATTGACATCATGAACCCTCAAGTGCTTGTCGGCCTCTTTGTTGGCATGATTATCCCGCCAATCTTCTCTGGCCTAATCATCTTGAGCGTGAGCCGAAACGCGGACCTTATGGTTTCTGAGGTCAGAAGACAGTTCAAGGAGATTCCAGGTCTCCTTGAAGGCAGGCCAGGCGTAAAGCCTGACTATACAAGATGCGTTGACATCGCAGCAAAAGGAGCAATAAGAGAACTCTTGCCCCCCAGCATCCTATCCATCGCGGCGACAATAGTAACAGGCTTCCTACTAGGTAAGGAAGGGCTGGGGGGCTTCTTAGTGGGCAGTATACTTAGTGGTCTCCTCTATGCTCTCTTCATGTCGAATGCAGGCGGGATGTGGGACAACGCCAAGAAGTATGTCGAGGCAGGCAACCTTGGCGGCAAGGGATCCGAGACTCACAAGGCAGCTGTCACAGGGGACACGGTGGGTGATCCGTTCAAGGACACGGCTGGGCCATCCCTCAACACTCTGATAACAGTTCTGTCATTGACGGCATCCGTCTTTGCAGCTTTGCTCTTCAGATAACTGGCGGAGGCCCATTCTGAATTCGCCTGTCAAGCCGAAGCTGAGTCAATAGATTGGGGCCATGGGCGTCTACTGTCAAGAGTTCGTCTTCGTCTTATCGGTGCATGAGGGCGCGATAGCTCTTCACCCGCGTGGTTATCGGAAGGTTTTTTCTTGGTGAGTTGACATACTTGACACGGTGAAGAATTATGGATCCTAGAGTAACGGAGCATGCGAAGTTTATTGTCACGTACTCGACGGGAATCAAGAAGGGAGATCAAGTTCTGATAATGGCCTCTGACTACGGATTGGACCTGGCGTCTGAGATCTATAAGGAAGCCGCCAAGTTGGGAGGCAGTCCTCTGATAGTGATGACTCCATCAGAAGTGAACCGAGCCTACCATGAGGTCACGCCTGAAGAATACCTAGACATCTTTCCAAACCACCAGTACGAGTTGGTCAAGGCGTCAGATGTCGTCGTTTCGATCAGGTCAGACATAAACACGCGCACGCTTGGAAACGTGGATCCGAAGAAGCTGACGCGAAGGGACAAGACGACTAGGAAGATACAGGATGAAAGGCTCACGAAGAGATGGTGCCTCACGCAAGCACCTACACCGGGGTTCGCTCAAGACGCTGACATGTCGCTGAAGGAGTATGAGGACTTTGTCTACTCGGCCATACTAATTGATTGGACTAAGCAGAGAGTGCAGATGGAGCGGCTGAAGAAAGCCTTGGACGCTGCTGATAAGGTTCAGATAATTGGGGAAAAGACGGACCTCACAATGTCGATCAAGAGTAGGAACGCTGTTGTTGGCGACGCTACTCATAATGTTCCGGGCGGCGAGGTCTATACTGCCCCGACGGATGACTCTGCAGAAGGAGAAATCTGGTTCGATCTGCCAGGCATTCGATACGGAAGAGAGATCAAGGGAATCCGACTCAAGTTCTCGAAGGGGGTAGTCGTGGACTACTCTGCAGAAACGAACCTAGGGGCGTTGAAGAGTATCATCGAGACTGATCAAGGATCTAGACGGATGGGAGAACTTGGAATAGGAACTAACAGAGGAATCAGGAGATTCACAAAGAACATTCTCTTCGATGAGAAGATCGGCGACACGATTCACCTTGCGCTGGGCAACGCATACAAGGACTGCGGAGGCGTCAACAAGAGCGCAATACATTGGGACATGATAAAGACAATGAAGCCAGGACAGATTCTGCTAGACGGCAAGGTCATTCAGAAAGATGGGAAATTCGCTTGGGAGTAGGTGAGTCTACTCTTTCCTCTTGTCATGGAGATCTATCTGGACAAATCAACTCTGACTAGCCGTGCTCTGGCTTATCCAAAACAATTTTAGTGCGATCGCTGAACGTCAGGCAGAGGGTAAGTTGAATGAGCGGGTCTGAACTTGAGGGGCTTCTCAGGGAGCAGATGGCATTGGAAAAGAAGACAGCTGAAGTCTTGAGTTCAACTGTTCAGAGGACGAAGAACTCTGTCGTTAAACTCTTCCTAAATAGACTTGTCCTGGACTCGCTGAAGCATGCTGACATGCTGCAAGCTCTCATAGATCTCAACGCTGGCACTCTGGTAACGATTGTGGATAAGGAAGATATGAAAACATCATTGGAGAAGCATGTTGAACAAGAAAAGGAAATGTTGAACCGACTCGAGGGGATTCTTGAAAGGGTAGAGGATCCAAAGGCAAAGCCACTGCTCAAGCAGATAGCTGAAGACGAGAAGAGACATCATAG
>CAZVYD010000022.1:18079-22471 GCA_964631575.1 uncultured Candidatus Bathyarchaeia archaeon | reverse complement strand
AGGGGCCCTGCTCCTCCAAAAGCAAAGAGAACAAAGTCTCTTGGATCCCGGCCCCTTTCAAGGCTGACTATTGATATTGCTTTCGACATGCCATTGTTTACGAGCTTCACTATGCCCTCGGAAGCTCTGTAAACGTCCATTCCTAGCTTCTCAGCAACTTTCTCTTCAATGGCCTTGAACGCAAGGTTGCCATAGATTCTCATCTTTCCACCAAGAAGATATGAGGGGTTAATCCTGCCGAGTACGATGTTGGCGTCAGTAATTGTAGGTTCGGTTCCGCCCTTTCCGTATGCAGCTGGTCCAGGATCTGCGGCTGCGCTATGAGGTCCGACTCTGAGTGCTCCTCCCTCATCTATCCAAGCTACAGTGCCCCCTCCTGCGCTCACCTCTGCGAGATCTAGGAAGGGGTAGCGGACAGGGTAGCCGCTCCCTTTTATCGATCTGCCGCTATGCGTCTTGCCTGCAGCTTCAAATTCATACGCTGTGTCAGGCTCTCCGTTCTCAATGGTGCCAGCCTTGGCAGTTGTCCCACCCATATCGAAGGTTATGACTCTGTCAATCGACAAGATACGTGCAAGGTACTTTGATGCAAGGATCCCTGCTGCTGGACCGGACTCGATGATCGATATTGGGTACCGGGAAGCATGTCTAACATTGCTTACTCCTCCATTTGAGTTCATCACATATAGCGAGGCGAGAATCCCCTTCTCCCCCAGACTCCTCTTCAGATTCTCCAGATAGCTAGACACAAGAGAAGAGAGCGAGGAATTCACGACTGTTGTGCTTGTCCTCTCGTATTCTCTGTGCTCCCTGTTGACATCACTTGAGAGACTGATGTGGCCCTGAAACAGCTCCTCTCTCAGGATCCTCTCAGCTTGTCGCTCATGTGAAGGGTTGACGTAAGAGTTCAGGAACGCAACTGCGACAGACTGGAAACCCCGTTTCGCAATCTTTCTTGAGATTCTCCTCAATGAAGCGACATCAAGTGGTTCGAGCTCTTTTCCATCAGGAAGGATCCTGCCTCTCACGGTGAACCTGTCCGCTCTTTTCACCAATGGCTCAGGCCTTTTTGTCTGCAGGTTGTAGATCTCTGGTCTCCTTTGCCTTCCAATCTCCAGCAAGTCGCGGAATCCTTCGTTGGTTATCAGCGCTGTCTTCGTGAGCCCACGGTGCGTGATAAGAGCGTTCGTCGCAATAGTCGTGGCATGAATTATTGACGCAATCTCTTGAGCTCTCTCTTTGTATGCTTCTAGAGCCTGAAGAATGGCGGCCTCCGGATTTGCCGGGGTCGTAGGAATCTTTATAACCTGTGTGTCGCCAGATTCGGCGTTCAGAACTACTAGATCAGTGAATGTTCCTCCGACATCAATGCCTATGTACAACAAGCGATGGACTCCCCATCATGCTTGCCATCAATGCGGAGAATACTGTCGTGATCTATATTAACGCGTAAGCTCCCTTCTAGGTCCCTTTGAACGCGATCGCAGATGTTTTCCCCGGTGAGGGTGACTGGCGGAGCAAGGCCTTCTTGTCTGGGGATCTGATGCCCTCTCGGTGCTAGATCGGGGCCGAGTTTTCCCGATAGATGAGCTCTCGCGGGGTCTGCCAAAGTCGCTACGGTTGCTCAGTCAACAGGGAAGGTCATCAACGGGCTTCTTACAACTCACCTGACCATTCCTTTCAAGTGTAGACAAGTTCCGTAACAAGCAATGCTTAAAAATGCTTAAATCTTGACCAGAGCTAAGCTACTCAGGCGCTCGCGTGGAGAACTTGATTGAGTAAAAAGGAGCAAAAGGAGCACGCGTCAGCCAAGGCTGCCGAAGCCGCGATAGAGGTCTTTATGCCCCGTAGCATGCAATTGTTTACTGGGCTGTACTGGACGGCTGGCTTGACAGGCATAATGCTGGGCACATTGGCGATCAATCAGGGGTTCTTTGAAAGATACTTTGACACACAATTCCTGTTGATTGTTCAAGGTAGCGCATTGGCGGCTTTGGGTGGAGCCATGTTTCTCGTGGCCACTGGAATAATGAGCGGAGCAAGGTGGAGCTTGGATGCTGCAAAACGTGTGGCCGGAATTTCTGTCGTCTGGTCCGCTCTAGGAGTTTCGTTAGCGGTCTATTCAGCCTACAATTTGCCAGGGCTGGCATACTCAGTCGTGCTTTATGGAATTGTGGTATGGCTGATTGCTTTTGGGGTCGCAGTAGGGTTAGTGGGTTTACGCTCCCTATACTCAGAGGGTGCATCTCTGAGAAAATACGCGGAATACGTGACTACCGAGGTATTGCCGCCTGAGTACAGACGCGCGTTCCCGCGATCGGATATTCGACGCGCTCTACCAGCCATACAACGTGGAAGATACTGTTCAAATTGCGGGGTCGTTCTAGCGGGAAGCGGAACGGTATGTCCAAGATGCGGAGCCCCAAGGGATGTTGATTATGAAGCTACTTGATAAGCGATATCTGACTGGGATTCAGCCACTGTTGCTGATAGTGATTGCAGCGACTGCATTGTTAGTTGGGCTTCCAATCAAGCACGTCAGCGGACAAGCAGCTGATTTCCTGCTTAGTGCTTCTCCTTCCCGGCTAACCATCGGCACAGATGGTATTGGACGTTATGCGGTCAAAGTCACTTCAATCAACGGATTTGCTGGGATGATCCAGCTGAGCATTATGGATCTAGAGGATGAGGGGGCTCGGACATCCTTCTCGTTCCAACCTTCTGTTCTGCAGTTGGCAATGGATTCAGAAGCATACTCAGTGTTGACAATGACCGCTATGTATGAATATTCCCAATACTACTACACGTACGCAAATCTAGCTACCTTGGAATTCAAAATCAGGGCGACTGGAGGTGGCTTAACGAGAAGTACGCCCTTGAGCGCAGATCTTATCTACGGCGCCGCGGCCGCCGTTGAACGCACCGATGTAAGAATCAATCTCCAGCCAGACACATTCTTAATCTCCGGAGACATATCTCAATCGAAAAGTCAGACTCTTAAGATTACGATCTCTCCGAAGACTACCGTAAGTGTTGGCGAACTTCTCTTTACAACCACGCCCCAATTCTATGATTTGCCATCCGGTCTGTACGTCTCCTTTAACCCGGGCTCGTTGGATATACGAGCAGGTCAAACCTCTGAGGTTACTGCCAGTGTAGTGATGACACCGGAATTCTTGGAAAAAAGTGGAACGCACAGATTGCTGATCGGAATAAGTGGCCTGATAACAGGGAACTTGATCGGTGCTTACACCTATCAAGATGTTTTCATAACTAAGACTGCTATCTTGACAATCGTGGTTCCGCCTTACTTCAATGTTGCAGTCAGACCATCTATCATGAATGTCTACATTGGCGGTGAGGATCAGAAGCTGCAGGTTACCGTCACTCCTGTAAGCAGAGGGCTAAGTCAACCCATAACGCTGACGGTGGAGGGGATTCCTGCCGGACTTGTCGCGAGCTTTGAGAGAGACACCCTCATCCCCAAAGGAAAAGAAGCTTTATCGACAAATCTGCTTGTCAACGCGCCGTCCACAACAAAACCTGGGATCTTCCCAATTCGGATCACTGCTACAACCATGGGAATCACACGGATTACAAACGCATCGCTCAATGTTCGACCTTCGGGAGACTACTCTCTGAGATTAGATCAGGCAATAGTCTCGCTGAACGCCAGAGGGGAATCCAGATCCGTCACACTGACCGTTGTGCCTGAAGGAGACTTTAGGTCCACAATTGACTTCTCAGTCACGAATCTTCCACGTGGCGTCGTAGCGACTCTTAGCACTGTAAGCGCAACAGTCCAAGTTGGGTCTCCCATCACTGTGATATTGACCTTAACCGCTACACAGGATGCCCAACCTGGAACCTATGACTTGGCAATCGTAGCTAACACTGGATTTTCCCAGAAGACTATCAACGTAACGCTTCTAATCAGAGCTGGGAGCGTGGAGATATGGCCGGTCGTGTTGGTTGTGGTAATCTTGATTGCGGTAATCAGCGCGATCGTATTCATAGGTATGCCTAGAGGCAGGCAGATCCGCATCATGTCGGATACTAGACGCTTGCCTGCGTAGTGCGCCAGCCTCGTCCCGGCGATTTTTCCACATACCGAATGCTCGGAAATGTCTCTTGAGCCTGCTCGGTTGTCCTACCGCAAGCCGGGCAGAACCTATCTCTAGGTTCGAGAGGAGTACGACAATAGGGGCAGGGTCTTGTAGTAACCTGTGCCTGCTGCGTCTGCCTCCTTCCAAAAAAGCCCCGAACTCTTGATGGTTTTTGGCTCTCTCTCAGAAGCTGCTCGTAGGCGTTCAGGAGCTGGTCATACACAGTGAGAATTCGGTTATGTGCGTCCAGAAGCTCTTCATCTGCACGAATCAGCTTTCTTACCTC
>CAZVYD010000022.1:7268-17979 GCA_964631575.1 uncultured Candidatus Bathyarchaeia archaeon | reverse complement strand
GTAGCTGTACTACTCATGAGACGCGCGTCCTTTGACTATTATAAAGACAAGCCTGATATATATATAAAAACCACGGGGAGACGCTGCGATTCTGCGGTGCCCCTACGTGAGATGTGCTCACACTCCCATCCACGCTGGGCAAGACTAACGGAGACGCGTGAGTATCTGCAAGGCTACCGTAACAGAAATCTCCGATCTTGACAAGCAAGGACCCATTACCTTCGCAGGATCTCCTCTCTTCTGAACTCGCGCAGGATTCTTCTCTGGCGTTCAGTAAGGTTCGTGGGGGTCCTCACTACAGTCTTCACCAAGAGGTCTCCTCTGTCCCCTCCCCGATACTCCGGTAAGCCCTTTCCTCTCAAACGGAAGATCGTTCCTGTTTGGGTTCCCTCAGGGATGCGAAGGTTAGCTCGGCTCTCCAACGTAGGTACCTTTATTTCTGCACCTAGAGCCGCGTCAGCAAACCCTACTGGGACCTCACAGTAGATGTCGCTTGCATCTCTCTCAAAGATGTTGTGAGCTTTCACATCGATGTATACGAATAGGTCGCCCGGTGGTATTCCTAGACCTGAGTCTCCCTCTTCGGCCAGTCTCAGCTGCATGCCGCTCTCGATGCCGGGCGGGATCGTCAAAGTGACCTTTCGCTTACGCTCAACAATTCCGGTTCCTCGACAGTCCTGACACGGAGATTCAATCACGACTCCTTTCCCGCCGCACTGGTCGCATGTCTGAACGCTGACTGTTCGGGTGAATCCTTCTTCTTGGACTTGTCGGACTTGTCCTTCTCCTTGACAAAGTGAGCACGTTCTTGATGCACCGTCCCTCGCGCCGGTTCCACCGCAGACATCACAAGCTTCCCTTCTGGGAAATGTAATATCTTTTGTTGCTCCTTTTGCCACTTCTTCAAGTGAGATTTCCAGATCGTATCTAAGATCCGATCCTCTTCGTTCTCTCTCTTCTCGCCAAGCTCTTCCACGACCGAAGAACATGTCAAAGATGCTATCGAGGCCTCCTAAGCCGAATCCCAGATCTCTGAAGATCGGCTCAAAGTCTGGTCTTCTGAATATGTCTTCAGATGTATATCTCTGATCGATTCCGTCGTGGCCGAACTCGTCGTATTGGCTCCGTTTCTCGTCGTCAGAGATGACGGCGTATGCCTCAGAGATCTCCTTGAACCTTTCCTCAGCGTCAGGAGACTTGTTTCTGTCTGGGTGATACTTGAGTGCCAGTTTCTTGTAGGCGTCTTTCACTTGTTCCTTGGTTGCGTCTTTAGAAAGACCAAGAGCCTCGTAGTAATCTCTTTTCATCTATGACCTGACCGTTCAGATTCCCATAAGAGCTACTGCTTCTTATCCTCATCAATAACCTTGTAGTCTGCATCCACTACCTTGCCGGCCTGTTTCTCTCTTTCCGGCGGAGGAGGAGCTTGCTGTTGCTTTGCCTGTTGACCAGCTTGCTGGTATGCTGCGGCGCCGACTTGCTGCAGTGTCTTCGCCAACTCCTCGGTCTTCTCCCTTATCTTAGGCACATCTTTTCCTCCCAAGGCTTCCTTCAGCTCCGTGATTGTCTTGTCAATCTGCTGAACCTTATCCTTGCTCACCTTGTCTTTCAGATCGGTCTTGGTTCTCTCCGCTGTGTAGATCATAGAGTCTGCGTTGTTACGTATTTCCGCTTCTTCACGTTTCTTTCTGTCCTGCTCGGCGAATTGTTCTGCTTCTTTTATCATTCGATCTTTTTCTGATTCTGAAAGCTTGGTCGAAGCTGTTATGGTGATCTTCTGTTGGTTTCCAGTCGCCAAATCCTTCGCAGTGACATTGAGTATTCCATTTACATCTATGTCAAATGTTACTTCTACTTGCGGTACCCCCCTGGGGGCTGGAGGAATGCCTGTGAGGTTAAACATGCCAAGTGAGACATTGTCTGCAGTCATCGGCCTCTCACCTTGAAGCACGTGAACCGTAACCATTGTCTGAAAGTCTGCCGCAGTCGAGAAGATCTGGCTCCTTCTCGTCGGAATAGTAGTGTTCCTCTCCATGAGCTTGGTGAAGATTCCTCCAAGAGTTTCAACGCCAAGCGAGAGAGGAGTAACGTCCAACAGAAGAAGGTTTTTCACCTCACCTGTCATTACCGCTGCTTGGATTGCAGCGCCCACAGCCACGGCTTCCATTGGGTCCACTCCCCGTTCTGCGGGCTTACCCATGATAGTCTCCACGAAGTTGCGCACCAGTGGCATCCTCGTTTGCCCTCCTATGAGGATAATCTTGTCAATGTCACTCGGCTGTAAGGAACTGCCCTTAGCATCAGCCAGCACCTGCATCATGGGACCTCTAATTCGTTCAACGATCGGTCGTGCTAGTTCCTCTAGCCTTGCTCGAGTCAGAGTCATGTGAAAATGCTTGGGCCCAGAAACACCCTGACCGATGAACGGCAAATCCATGTCGGTTGTCACTATCGAGGAGAGTTCTATCTTTGCCCTTTCAGCCGCCTCTCTGAGGCGTGTCATGGCCATTCTGTCTCCTCTCAGGTCAATCCCGCTCTCCCTACGGAACTCCCCAACTAGATACTCCACTATCGCATTGTCGATGTCTGCGCCGCCAGTTTTTGTGTCTCCGCTCGTCGAAAGGACTTCAAATGTGGCTGCGTCACTTGAGCTTGGCTTACCCATCTCCATCAAGGTGACATCGTGAGTTCCGCCGCCGAAACTGAACACCATTATCTTCATCGTCTTGCCAAGTTTCTCCAATCCGTAAGCTAGACATGCTGCAGTAGGTTCGTTAATCAGTCGAGCGACTTTGAATCCTGCGATCTCCGCAGCATCCTTCGTGGCTTGCCTCTGATTGTCATTGAAGTGGGCTGGAACAGTGATCACTGCGGTATCGACCTTATCTCCCAGGAAAGTTTCAGCGTCCCGCTTTATCTTCTGCAGAATCAACGCTGATACTTGTTGAGGAGTGTATTCTTTCTCAAACACTCTGATCTTGTAGTCTGTTCCCATCTTTCTCTTGATTTCGATGACTGTGCCTTCCGGGTTGGAGCTTGCCTGACGCTTGGCTGGCTCCCCCACCAAGAGCTGGCCTTCCTTGGTGAAAGCGACCACGGAAGGAAACATCTTACCTGCCATGGTCGGCCCCTCAGCGCTCGGGATCGTGACTGGCCGGCCGGCCTCCATTACGGCCGCGGCAGAATTAGTCGTTCCGAGATCTATTCCCATGATCTTAGCCAAGATGTATGCCTCAATCTTGATTGTTCAAGACCGATCTTGTTACTCAAGGTAACGTATGGCTCTTATAAACGTTAGCGCGCTTGCAGGCCAGACGTTCTTATCAATGTCTCAGGTTTTCCAAGGGCAAAGGCCGAAGGTTGAGGCACTGTATCTGTTTGGGCCGCTCAACTCATTGCTTCTTGGTGTTCCAGTCGCGTATTAGGTTCACGAGCGTTCTGCTCACCAGTTCTATGTCTTTAAGATGGACAAACTCGTCAACGCCGTGGAAGCGACAGTCATCTCGAATCGGGCCAAAGCAGACAACTGGAATTCCAACTCTTGCCAGATAGCGACCGTCATTTCCACCTAGCTCTCCTGCCACTGGGATTTCTTGTCCGAACGCATCTTCAGCCGCCCGAGAAAACTGTCTGACCAGGGGATGCTTCGGATCCGTGAAGTAGTTCGACGGATCCTGTCGAGTGTACTCAAGCGTAGCGTCCACCTTACATGCCGAACGGACCCTTTCGAAGTACTTGGTGAAGTTCTTCTTGGCAGTTTCATAGCTCTCGTCCGGGCATACGCGGAGATCAAATCTAGCCTCACATTCTCCCGGGATTATGTTCTCTTTCGTGCCAGCGTTGAGCATAGTCAGAGAGAATCTTCCCCAGATCTGTTTATGGGGTGATCCAGGAGGAGACCTGATCTTTGATCGGATTCTCTCTCGTATCTTGGCGTACCTAGAGATCTCTTCGAGAAATGGGATTGCCTTCTCTATAGCGTTCTCAGAAAGGAAAGGATACGCCGCGTGG
This sequence comes from uncultured Candidatus Bathyarchaeia archaeon, assembly GCA_964631575.1. Lineage (GTDB taxonomy): Archaea > Thermoproteota > Bathyarchaeia > 40CM-2-53-6 > JALHTG01 > JALHTG01. The sequence continues at coordinate 13,968 of CAZVYD010000022.1, read as the reverse complement.
CCTTGCTTTCCTTTCACTGTTAACTTGCCCCATAGAAGCCCGGAGGCGCCAATAGAGACTGCCGAGGGGGACGCGTCTATCACGATTCCGGCATCACCGCTGATCTTCACATGATTCACCAAGTATCCGAGACCGAGTTCTCCTCCGACTTCCTCATCGGGAGAGGCGAGAAATACAACGTTCGCTCTTGGCTTTGTTTTCATCAGTTCCCGTAGAGCGCTGATTACAGAAACGATTGCGCCTTTGTCGTCGGCTGCACCACGTCCAAAGGCCTTGTCTCCTTCTATCGTAAGTTTGAATGGTTGATAACGCCACCCTGGACCAGCAGGCACAATGTCGTAGTGAGTTACAAGTATGACTGTCTCTTCAGCGCCTGCATCCAGTCTGGCAACAAGGTTCGGCCTAGGCTTCCTGTCTGCGGCGAGTTCCGCTGAGTCGTAAACCTCGGTCTTAAGTCCAATGGCTTCGGCTTCTCTCTTGATTAGGTTTGCACATTCAACGTAGCCTGTCTTAAGAGTGGAGTCCGAGTTTATCTCAACTAGCCGCGAAAGAAGATCTATCTCGCTGGAAAGTCCCAAATGTGACAACCGCCATTCGTCAGACAATCTCTCAACGGTTGCTCCTAAAAGACTTGCTCCAAACCAAAAGTGCGCGCATCCAAGTATGATCTCGTCAACTGAAGGTCTCGCGCAACTAGAGGAACCATCATCAAACAAATATACCCGGATCAGATGCAAGTGAGACACGATCAAAAGCGGTGTCTCTGTTGAGAAGAAGAGGAGTCTTTCTTGCTGCAATCATGGTTCTTGCAATCGTAAGGGTTGGCGCCATATCTGCAGACCAGTCACCCGATGGTTACTTTGAGATCTCCTTGGATTTGCCTCCTCTGCAACGGGGATGCGCATATGGGAAACAGGTCAGACCACTTGTGGCCCATAACATACAGATGCTGTACGTGTCTGCGGGTGCGCATGGGTATACTTGCGAAGAGCTGACCCGGTTAGCGGATCAGTGGGTTCAAAGACTCGACGTCAACTATCCTAGCTTTGTTGAAGAAATGAGAGGGGTCGCCATTGGATCAGGCTGTCGTCAAGAAGATATCTTCGTTCTAAATTACTGGGCGAACATCGTACTTCATGAAGAGTGCACAACTTTCGTTGCCTCCTCATCCGCGACGGCAACGGGAAGAACCTTCGTGTTCAAGAATCGAGATACAGAGCGAGATGTCAAGAACGTCCTTTTCTTGGCCACTTCAAGCGGAAGCACTTCGCACTTCAGATTCATGGCGGTTGGGCCTGCAGGGTCATCATCAGTGTCGCATGGCATCAACGAGAAGGGGTTAGCCATAGCGAACAACGCACTGTATCTGGCAAAGGAGTACGAGAGGCAGGCTATAGTCGGCAACCTGATAGTCATGCGTCTCGTTCTTGAAAACTGCGCCAGAGTTGATGAAGCGGTATCATACATCAGACGTACGAAAGGAAAAGGGGCAAGCTGCTATCTGATAGGAGACCCGGAAAAGTCGGCTGTGATGGAAGTTGCAGGAGATTGGGAGAGCGCTGACATTACGGCTACATCATTCATCGCCCACACGAATCACTACTTATTTGATCAGACAAGGAAATACGACGCAGGCTACAGCGCCACTTCTTCAACTGCACTAAGACTGAACTCAGCCAATCGACTCCTCAGCAGCATCATCGACGCCGGAAGAAAGATCACGTTGGCCGATGTTTTCCGGCTAGCAAGGAACCACGAGAACAGTCCAAAATCCATCTGCACTTCCTGTACAAGCGATTCCTTCGGCACCGTTTCCGCAGCGCTATTTGAAATTGACCCCGAGTTTCCGAGCAAAGTTTCCACGTTCTGGAACTGCATGGGCCAGCCGTGCGTCATGCCGTTCGTGCCTCTGGTAATAGGAGAGTGCAAGTATAGCAGTGAAACTATGGCCGATTGGGTATCCGGCAAGCTATGGGATTCAGGCAACTTGCTGCGAAGAGAGACCTATGGGACCTTGAAGCAGAGTTTTCCGAATCTTGTAAGAATCTGGCAAGATTCACTCTCAGCAATCGAAGGGACTGAGATAGATATGATGGACACATTTCTAACGGATGCAAAGGCCGCTCTGCGAGGCCGAAGCCCAAGCGGAGATGGCGTCGTAGCAAAGGCATTGATGTCTCTCGGGACCATGAAGAATGTAAAAACACAACTGACGAGCAGCTCGACCACCGTCAGCTCTTCAGTGCCGACCTCTTCGATTAGCGCGATGACAACGATACTGGACGCCGCTCAACATGGACTCGCCTTCACTGCGTCAAACCTATTCCTCGTAACTGAACTCGCAGCCTTCAAGAGCGCAGAGCAAGTACTCCTTGGATCTCAAGTGATAAGTACGACTACATCCAGCATGGCCACAACAAGCCCGCCAACAAGGACTGCATTCGAAACCACAACTGTGACTTCTGTGCCTCCGAGTATGGCTCCCAATGTGGTCACCATGTGTGCTGTCGCAGGAACGGTCATCCTTGCCGTTGCGATGTTGTTACTGTTGAAACGATCGAAGAGAACTCGGAAATAGCCAGATGAGCCATGTCGCAAGAGATTCTTGACTATGTGATGAGGAAAGGCGTCCCCCGTTCGCTTAGGAACTCAGGCCATGTTCCAATGTGCATTGTTCTTAGAGATATGCAGTATTGCATTAGCCGCCACAGGGGGTTGATTGCGTAAAAAAAGGAAAAAGATAGGTTTGGGGTTGTGGCGGGCTATCTTTGAGCTTTCAGTATCTTCGTCTTCTTCCGCGGAATCCGCTGCGTCCTCTTCCTCGATATCCTCCTTCATCTCGGTAGGCGGGTCGGAAGGTTGTGTAGCGGCGTTCCTCTTCAAACTTCTTGTCGGAGAGGTTGTTCTTCTCGTTGACTTCTGTGACTGTTCCCTGAGACGCCTCGAAACTGCCGAACCTTCCGATGTTAAGCCGCATGGAACCCTTGAAGAGGGAAACGTAGCCGTTCTTGATGTCTATGATGTCGCCTTCCTTGACCTTATCGATGTTATCGTCCCACAAGGTCATGTAGATGGAGCCTGTTTCGTCTCCAACAAGTGCATCCGCGACTCTGTGGCTTGAGCCATCACTTCGAGAGATCGTTTCTCTAATCTCACTCTTCGAAACAACTTTCACCGTAAGGTTCAACTGTCTCGATCGCGGATCCAAACTTTCTACTTTCACGCTCGCCTGTGTTGCTGGTTGTTCGGAATCGGTCATTTCTGGTCTAACTCACTTTAGCGATGCCTCGAAAGAGGTGGCTGACTTCTTAAGGATTATGTTTGATGTTTTTCATGTTTCGAATGCTTGCAGTCGGTCGCCATACTTGCGTCTGCTTCTGCACGTGATAATTCACTAGGAAATGTTGGGATGTATCTGACACCGTCCAATTCAAGCTGAACATAGACTGCCAGTGTTCAGCCAGAATCCGGCGCGTCTGATTGACTATGGAGCTTCTCTCTTTGTGCCTATGATTGATGTAGTGGGCCATGTCTTCGCTGAGTGTTGATGTAGCGGTTGTTGAATTTGCGGTGCACCAATGTTCCACTATCGGAACATTGATATATCGAGAGCCGACCTATCTGGTCCTTTAGGCGGATGGCGTTGAGCGAACCCCTCATCATTGCCGGAACTCGCCCAGAACTGATCAAGATGGCACCCATCGCATCGTCATTGAGAAGGCTAAGAGTCTCATTCAAGTTCCTATACACAGGCCAACACTACGACCACGAGCTTTCACGAACATTCATAAGCGAACTGGGACTGCCCGAGCCAGACTTCGATCTAGGCATCAAAGCAGGCCGCTCCGCAACACTGACTGGAGAAGTCGTTATCCGAACCGCCGAGGCGATAAGAGAGCTTGACCCGGCCCTAGCCTTGGTTCAAGGCGACACCAACACCGCTCTTGCAGCGACGATAGCGGCCCTCAAAGAGAAAGTATCAATAGGTCATGTCGAATCGGGACTCAGAAGCTACGACTGGCGAATGCCCGAAGAACATAACCGAAGAATGATCGATCACGTATCCGGCTACCTTTTCGCACCCACAGACAGAGCATTGCTGAATCTTTTCGAGGAAAAGGCCCCGGGATCAAAACATGTCACAGGAAACACTGTAATAGACGCAACTATCCACAACATGCCAAGAGCCGAATTCATCTCAAAAATCCCGCAAAAGCTTCGCTTCAAGGAATATGTCCTAGCTACTGCACACAGAGCAGAGAACGTAGATGATCCAGACGTTCTTCGCAGCTTTGTCGAAGTCTTTCAGGATTTGCCTCTGCCCGTTGTCTTCCCGGCTCATCCCAGAACTGTCAACCGTCTTAGAGGCATAGGCCTTCTGCAAAATCTAGCTTCGCATAGGAACATTCAGCTCCTGCCACCTGTCGGATACTTCGACTTCTTGATCCTGATGAAGCGATCCTCCTTGATATTGACTGACTCTGGAGGAGTACAAGAGGAGGCGACGTCTCCGCCGATAAGGAAACGGGTCGTCGTGATGAGAAACTCCACAGAGAGACCCGAGGCTGTTGAATGGGGCTTCGCAAAGCTCGCAGGCACAAGAAAGCAGGAAATAGTAAAATGCGCAGTTGAGATGCTGGAAGCTGACGCAAAGCTGCCGTCAACGTCTCCGTTCGGAGACGGGTCTTCTGGAGAAGTGATTGGAAGAATCGTCGCCGAAATAGTGGAGTCCACGCGCAAATCTTCGTTGACATTGCTACCTCCGCAATTCCCCATCATTTCCGCATCTGAAGACTAGGTGATCGCCTTGGCGGCCTTCGTTGCAGTCGGACTCGGACTCACCCTTCTATTGTTTCTTGCAACGCTTCTAGGGCCGATCTTCGTAACTCACTCCGCTGCGATGCTTAACGTTACCGTGGATAGTACCTTACTCACGCTATTCTTCTTCTTGTTCTGCACCCTTTACAACTTCACAATGATATCTGTTGTCTTTGTTCATGATCGAAGAAGAGTCAAACAGGAGAAAGAAGCGACAGATCACTTCTTCAGCGTAATGGTTCCCGCGAGAAACGAAGAGCTAGTCATCGAGAAGACGCTGAATAGAATACTCTCCTTGGACTATCCAAGAGCGCTCTTCGAGGTGATACTGATCGACGACGGCAGTAGCGACAGAACAGCGCAAATCGGAACAGAGCTTCTCAGGAAATTCGGCAACCTTGACATACTTCGAATTCCCACCTCAGAGTCAGGTCAAGGAAAAAGCAACGCTCTCAACACAGGGTTCAGGTATTTGCTTCAGAAACATCGGCGCTTACGTGCTGACTGGATAATCGGTGTCTTTGACGCAGATGGCTTACCTGAAGGCGACATGCTGAAGAAGGCATCGTACCAGTTCAGGAATCCAAGAGTAGGTGCCCTCCAATCGCTAGTCCGAATGAGCAACAGACACGACTTCTTCCTGGGCCTTCTTCAGGACATAGAGTTCTCCACCTTCGCCCGAGTCTCGCAGTTTGTTCGAAGCATCTTCAAGGGTGCGGTCGCTCTAGGTGGAAACGGCCAGTTCATCAGATCTGCAGCTCTCGAATCAATCGCTCTTGAAAACGGAGAATGGTGGCGAAGAGAAGCTCTGACAGAAGATCTAGACATAGGAACAAGGATGCTTCTGAAGGGCTGGGAGAACGAGTTCCTCGTCACGACCGCCGTCAGTCAACAAGCAGTGAACACTTTCGGGGCGCTCTACAAGCAGCGGACCAGATGGGCATGGGGGACCCTGCAGGCTTTCTCCACCTACGTGCTCTCAGGCCGCCTCTTCAAAGCAAAGGTCGGACTTGTGAAGAAGATAGACATGGCTTACTATCTGTTCTTCATATTGATTCCGCCAGTAATGCTCGTTTGCTGGATAATCTCTTTCCTCAGCCTTGCCGCGGTAATATCGACTTACAACCCCTTCCCGTCATACTTCATGATCACTAACGGTGTGAGTTTCTTTCCGTTGATCGCATATGGCCTTCTGAACACGCGTAGAGAGGAGATTCGCAACGGTTGGCCAAGACTGTGCCGCGATTGCCGAAGAGAGGTGGCCAATAGCAGGAGGTTCTGTGACTATTGCGGAAAGTCGATCAAAGTTCCTCGTCTCAGAATGTATTCGATGCCACTTCTAATCCCACTGATGATCATAACGACTGCGTATACGTATCATTGGATACCGTGCACCGTCAGAGCCATGGTTCACGTTCTGATGAGGGATAGACCGAGGTGGACAAAGACGCAACGTGTCGACACAAGAGCCAACCACCCTGACCTGTCCACAATCGTTTCAGGCATACGGACGAGTTGAGTTTTCGTTGAGGCATAGGGCACTCTTGTGTCTGGCATGTGCACTATTCCTCTCGACCCTAGTCTCAACCATGACATTGCGGGCCTTTGGCCCGGAAGAAACGAAGATGAGTTCATTCAGGATCGGAGTGGTCGCAGACGAGGAACCAAGAGAAGGACTAACTCACCTGAGTGACATGTTGGCACACTTAGGGTATCCCTATGACTTCATTCAGGAAGAGAGCCAAGTTCTCGAACCACGCAGATACTCGCTTCTAGTCATCTTTGAATCCGGGCTACGCAAGCTTGGCGACGACCCGTCTTCCACAATCTCCACATACGCAAGAGAAGGAACAAATCTGTTATGGATCGGGCCAGGCTTCGG
>CAZVYD010000022.1:0-7168 GCA_964631575.1 uncultured Candidatus Bathyarchaeia archaeon | reverse complement strand
TCTCCACATACGCAAGAGAAGGAACAAATCTGTTATGGATCGGGCCAGGCTTCGGCCAGGACGACCAAGAAACTCTGGCCAGAGTGTTTGGTTTAAGATTCATTTCCCAAGCACAGGCCGAGAGCTATCGTGTGGGATACGCTTCCTTCCGCTCAGGCAACACAAAGATCTTTCGTGAAATGATAACAAATGTGGAGTTGGCCGGAGCAAAAGCCGAGGGCTTCTTTCTTGATTTAACGTTCAAGAGGCTTTCTCCATCAGAAACTTATTTTCAATTCGGGGCTGGAAGTATCGCCTACTTCTTCGCCTATGATGTGTCCAGCTGGTGGAATGTCGATCTCGAGTCACCTTGGTCAAGGCCCGCCAGACTGGCGTCGGCCATACGACTTGCACTGTCTAACATCCCTACTGTTACGTTGCGGCCTTATCCGCGGAACTTGGCCTCCGCATTCATTTGTCGAATAGAGGACGTAGACCCGCTTCATACGAGCGACGAGTGGCTCTCAAGAGCGCATAGATATCTGAAAGAGCACGTGGCAAGAAGCGTACCGCTATCTGTCGCATTGATTCCAGTTTATGTGGATCCGGGAAGCAGGTCGGAAATCCGTTTCGGTAGCGATTCGGCGGAACCAGTGAGGGAATGGCTTCGCACGGTCATTAGAGGACGAGGTTCCATTATTCAACACGGCTATACCCATCAGCACGGCGCTCAGAGAACGGGAGTTGGGACAGAGTTCCTAGTCAACGGAACCTGGATGAGCTTTGAAGATCAGATGAGGAGGATATCCGTTGGTAAGGATGAAATCGAACGTGCTCTGAATACAAGAGTATTGGCGTTTGAAGCTGCACATTACAAACTGAATGAGAATACCCTCAGAGCAATAGAGCGACTGGGCTTCAAGTATCTGCTTGACGATCATGACAGCCCCTTCTACGGGTTCTGGCCCCAAAATGCAGATGCCACTGAGCCATCCATTTTCGCTATTCCTGAAACGTTGAGTTACATTCCTTTAGGGTCTCCGGTGAGCATGGAAATTGAGCTGAGAGGGGCGATCGATCAGCTGTTCGAGTCTCAGGGGATACTTCTCCTGTACAACCATCTCTATGACGATACCGCCCTCACAATCGGCCTGCGCGCGATGGAATATGCTCTGAGAAAGGGCCATGTGTGGACGCCTAACATTGATGAGATGGGGAGATTCGCTCTCGAAAGAGCAAAGGCCTACAAGAGATTCGCTGTCGCATATGAATCCGAGGTCACGGTTACACTAGGAAAGTGTTCAGAGAGAGGACTCACCCTCTTGGTGAACGGTCAGAAGGAAATTAGTTGGGTTCAAGTGAATGGAAAGGAGTGGCCGGTGTTCAATGCAAATTTCACTATTCTTCCTGAGCTACCTGAAGCCTCAAATACCGTCTTGATAGGCTTCAAAGAACAACCTTCGCGACAATCTCTCTCTCCCTTGTGGGGTGTCAGTCTTCTCGGGGTCACAACATGCATGGCTTTTCGATTCGCCAAAAGGACTTTCGGTGTCAATCGATGAGGAAAGAGTTTCCAAGAAGTCTGATGCTCTGCTCAGCTTTGGCTTTCTTCCTTTCTTACTTTGAGTACTATTACGTTGCGTTAGATGGCATTCCGTACAGAGAGATGTATCACGTTGGCTTCCTGAAGATACCTCCATATGTTCTCTTTCCGTTGGTTCCTGCTCTGGCGATCGTTGCTTTCTTTCCGCTTTTGGATGACTTACTCCTACATCGTTCTGATTGGTCTGAAAGGAATAGGACGCTGGTTCTGGCGTGTGTGAACTTTCTGTGGTCTCTGACGCTTTATGATGGTTTCTACTACGCCTTGAGATCTATGTTCCCTTTGCCAACGGATCCTCTTGGAGGGTTGTGGATTAGGGCAGGCGAGGCTTCAATCATAGGATCGGTGAACTTGCTTGGGGTTCTCTTGCCGACATGGTATTTCGCCACAATTCCGATTGTGGTTTCAGTGTACCTCGCCTACTACATCTCCTAGGCTGCATCTTGTGTGCCGCTTCTTGAGAGATGTCTGTCTACACGAACCATCTTGATGTTTCGCGATCGAAGTCGCTGACAATTTCGAAATCTCGCGGAATATCAAGATCTTCTCCAGTGTCAGGATGCTGAAGTGATGGCATTTCTCTGAATACTGCCCCGACTCCATACTTTGCCATATGAGTCGCGGGGTGATCCACGCCAAGGGCCTTCTCGCAGAGCTGAGCTGACAATTGTCTGACATGTGCCTCGCTTAGGAATCCCAGCGCGTGGAGATATTCGTGGAGGAGAATATAGAAGACGTATGCGTTGATCTGGCGGCGGCTCTCAGCCGAGTGTACAACCATGTCTAGAAGCTTCCGGTTCATTACAATGAGGTTGCCTCCGACTCCGTGAAAGGCCCCGACCTGTGTTGGGAGGTCAGTTAGACCTAGCATCAGGCCGGCGCGACTCAATCCCATGTTGCCCTTGACAACTTCCTTGACTAGTTCAAAGACGCAGGCAAAATCCATACATCTGTCTAGGCTAAGTCCTACGTCATCGGTATCGGCTTTCACTCCTGCTCTATGCCTCCTGATCTAATGTCGAACGTTACCCAAGGTAACTATGCGCCATATAAACGTTACCGAAAGTAACAATCCTCAATCAACCATGTAAACTGCCAAGTTCTGATGGGATTGAATTCAAGCTAAGACTTATGAGTCAAGAGCCCGCCAAACCTTGATACCCAATTGATCGCGACCAGTCGCCTTCTAGAATATGGAAGGAGTGTTGGAGTCGCCTGAATAGGTCGATTCGATGAAACTTGGATTGATAGGCTGCGGACAGGTAGCAAGCTTCTTCCACGTTCCAGCAATACGGAAGGTTCCACGAGTCAGGATTGAGGCCATTACTGATGTAGATGAAAATCAGGTCGAACGATTCGGGCGCAAGCATGGGATAGCGAAGAGATATACAAACTATCACTCTATGATTACTGAGTGCGATATTGATTCAGTTCTCATATGCACCCCGCCTCAAACTCACTCACAAATAATCTTGGATACGATTGATCAAGGACTGCACATCCTATGTGAGAAGCCGTTTGTTACTAGTATCTCGGAACTCGACCTCATCACAAAATCTGTCGACAAGGACCTTGTAGTATTTCCAGCTCACAACTACGTCTTCACCCCCAGCCTCAGGCTCATAGAGGACCTCGTTAGAAAGTGCGATCTAGGCGACCTGATCAGTGCTGAAGCGCATTTAGCTGTGGGCTTCAATAGTTGGCGGTCAAAGACCGATTATAGGACGCAAGACCCTGCTGGCGTTATCCCGGATCTCCTCTATCATGTGATCTATGTTGCTTGCAGGCTATGCGGGCCACTCACGAACCTCTCCGATGTCAAGGCCGAAAGGGGAAACAATAATGTCGTGAGCAGAGTTCGCGTTGACGGTGAGTTCAAGAAGGCTGCTTCGGCGAAACTGTCTGCTAGCTGGAAGGCCTTACTACCCCGCTTCAAAATCTCGCTTCGTTTTTCGTCGTCAGAGATTGGAACGGATCTTATCTGGCATCCATACATGATGTTTGCAAAGGGAGTAGAGAAGGGGCTTCTCTCAAAGCCTCTGGGGGGACGATTGGCAGAGGCTCGGACACTCATGTTCGAGTTGCATCCTTCATTCAGTCTATTACACGAGAACTTCTGTGACTCTGTCACGATGAAATCCAGACCTGAAGTGACAATTCACCATGCTGAGGAGACCCTTCATACGATTCAAGCAGTAGTGGACATGGCCGGAATCTGAATGAGCACAGTAGGCATACACAAGGCATCTCATCCATCGGAGCAGGTCGTAGCCTCTCTGCTTGACATGCTGGGATCCATCGACATTCGGTCCGGCGAGTCAGTCATTGTGAAACCTAACGTTTGCTACCATCGCAATCCGAACGGAATGGTAGTGACAGACTTCAAGCTGATCGAGATAGTTCTGGAATGGTTGAAGGAACGTACTAGCAAGGTAACCGTGGTTGAGTCTGATAACAATACTGGCTCAGCAGACCATAGGGTTGAGGCACTGGGATTGAACAGCCTGCTTGCACGTATGGATGTTGCCTTTAGGAATCTCTCGAAGGAGAGGAACCTTCTCGCGATGAATGTTAACGATGTAGCTTTCCATCTCCCGAAGCTCGTCGCTGAGGCCGACTACGTAGTGAACCTTCCAAAACTAAAGACTTGCACCGGAATGACCGTTACGCTTTCGCTCAAGAATTCCTTTGGACTCATCGCAGATCGGAACAAGCCATCAATGCACAAGTCTCTTGACAGGATCTTGCTTGAAGTCAACAGATCGATAGGACAGCACTTGATTCTAGTTGATGGAATAGTCGGAATGGAGGGAAATGGCCCCCTGCTGGGAGAACCCGTACAGACCGGGGTAATCATAGCGGGAACACGCCCCGCTTCAGTTGATGCAGTATGCAGCCGAGTCATGGGATTCGACCCCTCTCAGATCAGCCACGTCAAGATGTGCTCAGAAGGCGGTCTGGGAACATTGGATCCGGAAAAGATCAACGTCGTTGGAGAAAACATAGAAGCCGTTGCCAGACCATTCGAACCACCTTCCTTCGCTCCGAGACTAATCGCAAAGACTCTCAAGTCTGCAGCGAGACTCTACTTGACAAGGTAGGATCCTATCGATCAGTCATATCTGTCTGAGGACGTTCTCAAGCTCCATTGCTGAACCAATCTCGAGAGGCTTTGTCAGCAACTGTGTCGCACTCTTGACATCTTTCAGGCCAGAACCAGTCAGCACGCAAACTATCTTGTCTGAATTTCCGACCATGCCGCTCTCCAAGCATTTTCGCAATGCCGCGATTGTGGAGGCCGAGGCCGGTTCAATGAATAGTCCTTCAGTCTCAGCGATCAGTCTCTGGGCTTCAAGAATCTCTTGGTCAGTCACCGATAGCGCGAATCCTTTCGAATCTTTGATCAATCTGATGACTCTCCTCCCGCTGGGAGGATCCGGGTTCGAAATTGAGTGGGCGAGTGTACCAAGTTTTGAGAATGGCTGGACAGTTTCTTTTCCTGATCTGAATGCCGTCACGATCGGCGAGCAGCCTTCTGCTTGAACGCAGACCATTGAAGGCAGACGGGCTACGATTCCTAAATCATGCATCTCCTTGAATCCCTTCCACAAGCTGCTTATGTTTCCCCCGCTGCTCGTGGGGACCAGCACAAAGTCTGGCGCATTCCATTCCAGTTGTTCACAAATCTCGTAGGCGGCAGTCTTCTGTCCTTCAACTCTAAACGGCGCATCCGAGTGGACCATGTAGATGTGATGTCTCACACTCGCTTCTAGCCCCATTCGATATGTCTCCGGATATTTCCCGGTGACTGCGATAAGCTTAGATCCACAGATCATAGTCTGGACCATCTTTTCCACGGGGGTTCCAGTTGGTATCAATACGAGATTCTTCAGTCCAGCCTTTGCTGCATACGCTGCCATTGACGCGGCCATGTTTCCTGTCGAGACGCATCCCACAGCTTTGGCCTTCAACTCGACTGCCTTGGAAACACCAATGCTGCTTCCTCTGTCTTTGAAGGAGCCCGTCGGATTTCTGGTCTCATCTTTAAGGTAGAGATGTTCGAGGCCGAGCCTATCTCCAAGTCTTCTGCTCCTGTGCAGAGGTGTTCCCCCTTCCTCCAGAGAGATTCTCGCATGCCCATTGACCGGGAGAAGCTCTGAGTAGCGCCACAAGTCCCAAGGCCGACTCTCAAATGTCCGCGGTGAAACCCTTCCTAGTAACCTTTCAAGGTCGTAGCGAAGCTCAAGCGCCTCATCGCAGTTCTCGCAACGATAGACGAAGCTGTCAACTGCGGCTTCCCTTTGACAGACTGGGCATAGTAAGCGCATGTGGCTCATTTTCTTAGTCTGCCTGCGCCATCAGCGTTCAAGCGCAGACATGTCATGCTCGCCTTGGACCTATATGCCCTCGCTCAGTTTGGCAAACAACACGTTCAAGGCCTGCAGATTTGTTCCACCATTTTCGCCTGGAGGATTGACTCGTGAGCTACTGTCAATTGTTGTTGCTCTATTCCACGTGGGGTCTCTTACTCCTTCGGATGCCCAACTGGCATTATACACAAGGGAACTTGATCCTTAGGTATCCTGAGGACCTGTCGGACCTGTTCATCGTGAAAAGCTCCTACGACTACGGCACCTAACCCCATGGCCGTTGCAGTCAAGTATACGTTCTGGCCCGCATGACCGGCCTCGATGTCCACATATCTGACTCCTCTTGAGCCGTAGATCCGCGTCGTTCTTTCATAGACGGCAGTTATGACAAGGCTTACAGGCGCATCGGCAACCCACTGCTGATTGAGCGCAGCGGCAGAAAGCTCAGCCCTGAAATCTCCGGACGCAACCAGTATGATCGTGTGATCTTTCGGATTGTACCTGTAGATGGCGGCTTTCAAATCCTTGACGCAGTTCTCACCCACAACTGCATAGATCTCTAGAGGATACGTGCCTCCCGCCGAGGGAGCGGTCCTTAAGCCCCATCTTGGTTCGGTTATGCCTTGCGAAGCCCACAACAGTTGAGAAAGCTGAAAGCCATCCAACGGTTTGTCAAGGTAATCTCTCTTGGATCGCCTTCGATAGATCGCTTCTTCAACTGACATGGCTCCGACTGTGACTGGACTTGGAAGTTTGAGGATGCCAGGCTGTATCTCAATGATTTGAGCAGAGGAGCTAGGGCGGCGCAAAGATGCCGGAGGCCCACTGCCACCCAATCTGTAGTATACGAACGCAAATAGTGCCAACGCCCAAGAGCTTACGATGAGAATAACAAGAAGCAACATCTTTCCTCGAGTAAATACGTACATTCCCCAAAACCTGCTCCTGTCAAAAACTGTTCACGAGGCGACTTTTCTCCATTATGGTTATCAATGCATTCCGATCTGTATAGGCTCCACTTCCCGGAGCTAAAGAATCGGTATGCTAAGAGATGTCAGACATCTGCTGTGGGATGTTGACGGAACGCTGTACAAGTCGGAGCCAGATCTCCTGGAGGCGATTCAGCATGAGATCTATACTCGTATTGCAGTCAGGCTGTCGGTTTCCTACGAAGAGGCGAGGAAAAGATTCTTGGCTCTATATGCCCGCCTCGGAG
>CAZVYD010000021.1:0-23018 GCA_964631575.1 uncultured Candidatus Bathyarchaeia archaeon | reverse complement strand
GGTACTGGACCATCAATCAAGCCGAGGGCTCAAACGTCAAAGATCGAAATGGTGAAAGAGTTCATTCGCGGAATGGGCATGAATCCAGAAGAGATTCTGACAGGGCAAACTCTGGCGGAGCCCCACAGAATCTACGACACCGGCCAAGAACGCGAGGAAGACCAGATTAGAATGCTCTGTCTAGCCTTCAAGGAGACACTCAAGAAAGAGCTTCTTCTTAACAATCAACTCGAAACCAACCAAGGGCCTCTCCCATAAGAATCAGAACGTACAATGCAAGAAAGACAGTTATTATGACGTACGAAGCGTATTCAGACTTAAGCCAGCCAAACCAGCTTCCCTCAAGCTCCTTCGATTTGCCGTCAATGACTAGCGTGACCCTTTTGCCCATTGCATTAAGATCACCGCGCTTTCCAACTGTCTTGATCGGATCAGAGAGGTACTGCTCTTCCAGCTCACGTGCCGACCGCATATAGTATTTCCCGCGATTGAAGCCACGCTGCAGGAGATGGAGCCAACAGAGGTTCAGGGCCACAGCTGCAAGAGATAGAATCCGGACCAGTAGTGCTATCGGACGAAGGTTCGAGATAGCTAGGCCAATCACACCCACAAAGATACTGTTGGTCACTATCGCCGAATTGACCCTATCCCAACACACACCTGTCTGAGAGATCCAAAGGTCTAATGCTACCTGATATCCGACTCGAGCATTCTCTCGCCTGATTCGATCAAGGCAGGTGTTTAGTTGCTTGTTATCAGTCACTGTAGACCGGAATATCTAGTCCGACTCAGTACGATATAAAGACACAATATCTCATTTTCATGCTCTCTTTTCGACTAACAGGATAGCCTTGGTCGAGATCAGTAGAATGGAATCGTGGGGTATGGCTTTAGGTCACCTGATCTAGCACTGCCGAGTCCGAAATACTGCAGTCTGGGCTGGTGCGGCCGCCGGGATTTGAACCCGGGTTGTTGGCTTGGAAGGCCATTGGACGTCGTGCTATGTCCTAGACCAGGCTAGACTACGGCCGCCCAGTATGGAGACAACTCGTTGACAATTAAAGGTTAACACGATGCGGCACACTACCTGTTGATGAATTCCCTCACCATGGCCCTTCTCTAGTGGGATCAAGCTTTTCTAGTCATGGCAACATTTCCATTCTAAGGAATAGACATGTCCTCGTCATTGTCTGAAGATGAAGGAAGGCTTGAGAAGCTCGGATTCACGAAGGGCAGGGAGAACGAGTGGGTCTACACTTACGCAGGTAGGGGAGGATTCAGACTGAAGCTGAAGCTCCTCAAAGACGGCTCCCTGAAAGGAGTCCTCAACCCCGCATGGTCCTTCATCTCCCCATCAAACGTCACGTACAAAGACGTTCAAGAGCTTGAAAGAATTCTAGGCGCATACATGAAGTTGGACGAAGAGAAGACTCCATCCCTCGGCGAGAAACTGATTCAACGATTGATGAGGGGAAAAAAGACAAAACCGTACCAGTTTCTTCGATGATGGGAGTATGCTCATGAAGGGTTCAACCGAGGACATCGGAAGGCTGAGAGGACTTCTCAAGGGGCTTGATGTGGACATAGCAGAATGTGAGACCATTCTGAGTGAAGCAAGAAGAAGTCTGGCAAAGATCACCGAATAGGAAAGCCATCGTAACGGGCTTGAACCGCCTGTCACCAGTTTGGCACCTAACGTAGGCTCTAGTAATCGCTTGAAGTCTTCAGGAAGCGAAAGTTACTTGTCCAAGGTCATGGACTACCTACGAGCATTTCAGTGGTGGCAGGCATGAAGTATGACTTAGCAATCTTGAACGGAAGAATAATCGATGGCGCAGGCAATCCTTGGTACAAGGCAGACATAGGCATCGCCGGAGGAAGAATCAGATTGATCGGCCGGCTTGACGGATCAGCAAGGAAGAAGATAGACGCAGAAGGACTCGTGATTACGCCCGGATTCATTGACATGCACAGTCACTCCGATACGCTGCTGCTCGTGAATCCACTCGCGGAGAGTAAGATCAGACAAGGAGTCACAACTGAAGTCATCGGCAACTGCGGCAGCTCACCCGCCCCCCTTAACAGGTATACGCGTGAGGAAGCGCAGAAGAACGCAGGGGAAGTGGGAAAGAAGATCGACTGGGACTGGCTAGGTTTCGATGAGTTCCTGCGAAAGATGCAGAGAAATGGCATTGCGCTGAACGTGGTTCCGTTCGTGGGCAACGTGCCTATCCGAACGATGGTGATGGGTTTCGAGGCCAGGAAGCCAACCCCTTCTGAGTTCGCGAAGATGAAGGCGCTGACCGCTCGATGCATGGAGGAAGGCGCCTTCGGCTTAAGCACAGGCCTGATCTACTCGCCGAGCTGCTACGCCAAGACAAGGGAGATCATAGAGCTCTGCAAGGTGGCCGCAAAATACGGCGGGATATACGCCACGCACATTAGAGGAGAAGGCGACCCCCTAATCTCCTCAGTCCGTGAGGCAATAACCATCGGAAAGGAAGCAAGGATCCCGGTGGAGATTGCGCATCATAAGGCAGCCGGCAAGAAGAACTGGGGCAAGATCAAAAAGACCTTAGCCATGATTCAAGAAGCAAGAGATCATGACGTAGACGTAACCTGCGACGTCTACCCATACACAGCCGGAGCAACAGGACTCGCCGCAGGAATTCCCTCTTGGGCGCACGAAGGCGGAACCGACAGACTGACCAAGAGGCTCAAAGACCCCATGACGAGGAAGAGAATCAGACGTGAAATTCAGAAGGGTATTCCCGGCTGGGAGAACCTGATCGGAACAGCGGGCCCTGAAAACATCATGATAACTTCCTCCGAGAAGCACAGGAACTATCAGGGCAAGAGGATTTCTGACCTAGCGAAGGCTCGACGAAAGGATCCTCTCGAATTCATCTTCGATCTTCTAGTCGAGGAGACAGCGAGAGTGGGAATCGTGCTGTTCATGATTGACGAGAACGATATGAGAAAAGTACTGTCAAGCGAGTTCACGATGATCGGATCAGACGCTTCAGCTCAGGCACCGTATGGTATCCTGGGAAAGGCGAAGCCCCATCCGAGAAGCTACGGCACCTTTGTACGCGTCTTGGGCAAATACGTGCGAGAGGAAGGACTGCTCTCACTGCCAGAGGCGATCAGGAAGATGACCTCTCTACCAGCTCGGAAACTGGGCCTGTGGAACCGAGGCCTGGTAAGGGTGAGAAGCTGGGCCGACTTGGTCGTTTTCGACGAAGATGCGATTGGAGACAGAGCCACCTACATGAACCCGCACCAATACCCCACCGGGATCAAATACGTCATCGTGAACGGAAAGGTCGTCATCGAAGGAAAGAGACATACAAAGGCGCTCCCGGGAAAGATCTTAAGGAGAGGATGAGACTAGCATCCTCCCAGACCACAAGAACGTCCGTGTCAAAAAGAGAAATAACCTCTCAAACAGAGAGTGCTACAGTGGCCCTCGATGTCAAGTGAACGAAAGCTCAGATTCAGAATCCGACGGCCCAACGGATCAGAGATAGAACTCGAGGGCGAACACGACTACGTAAGAGCCAGATTCGAGCAACTCGTAAAGGAGCTACCCACCTCCCAAGTCATCTCGCCGACTATTCCCCAAGAACAACTGGCCACAGCTCGAGCAACGCCTCAGATCCAAACCGGAACGGAGCTAGAGGGAATCATCGAACGAACCCCCGACGGCAAACCTCACCTGATCATCCCAGCTGACAATGTCACCGCCAAGGAGGCCGTAGCCATAATGCTCTTCGCCCATCACCCAAACCAACTCTCCTATGAGGAATTGAGCAGCCTCCTCAGCTCCAGCTGGAAGACGACCAAGTCGCACGTCGTCAGGGCTAGAGCAAGCGAACTGAAAAAAGACGGAAAGCTAATTGTTGAAAGTGGAAGATACGGACTCTCCGGAGCAGGGGTTCAATGGGTGAGAAGCCAGATCCTGCCTAAACTCAGGTCAGGGGCAGTGACGCCGTAGAGGTTCTCAATTCAAGACGTTTGTCGGAATCCATTAACCCTGTTATGCCTGTCTAATAGAACATCTCAAGTTTTGGCTCTTAGGCGCTGTTCAATCAACCGAGTCTGTCATCCTGGCAGCTTCATTTTTCCAAAGATGAGCCAGAATATGGTTATGGAAACAGAGTACAGGAGAGTCGCTAAGTAGAATGGCGCCGCTAACATACCTGCACCCATCAAGGCCGCGCCGATCACCGTACTCATTGAATTCGGCAATGTCCAGAGCGCAGCATTGATCCCTGACGCAGCTCCCCTCTCGTCCTCGGCGACCAAGCCCATGATCAACGATTGTTGCAGAGGACTGGACATGTTCATCAGAAAGGCTCTGACAATATAGATCGTACTCGCAACAAGGTAGTTTGGAGAAAGCGGCGTCGCGAACATGAAGAACGTCGACACGCCCTGAGTGAAAACAATCGACCTCACAACACCTAATCTTCTAGCCAAGGCCGGGACGGTCAGAACTGCGAACGCAATCAAGAAGCTCGAGGTCCCAAGGATCGGGGCGCTCACCGCATCCGGCGTTCCATATTTGAGATATAGCCACCGCGTCATCAGCGGCACAAACATCCCAGCGCCGAAAGCAACAATCGAGCTGGGAACTATGAACTTAGCCAGGATCTTCATAGTTTTCCTCGATAGGACGCCTCTCCTTCTCCCAGATCCGTACGAACGCATCGCCTCACTCACCTTGAACATCAAGAGCGTAGACAACGAGCTGAGCGCACCCAGGAAAACGTAGAGCGCGACGTGAGCGTCCTTGCCGCGAAGTCCAAGACTTTCCAAGACGAAGGTCAACGGAACTACGAAACCGCCCAGCCCGTGAGCGCTACCACTGACGAAAGAGTAGAGAGAGAATGCCGAAGTTCTGTTCGCGTCTCCCGCCTTCTCAGCTAGAAGCGCGTTCCCTGCAGCGTTGAAGGCAGCCTGAGAAATTCCTCCGATTATTGCTGACAGTAGTAGTGTGGCAGGGTTCGTCGTGAGAGCGAATGTGACGATGGCGCAGCTTGCCAAGAGGTTTCCCGCGATTAGGGATTTCTTTCTGCCATATCTGTCAGCCGCTATGCCCAATGGGATGCTGATCAGTACTGTGGTGACTCCCATCGCCATGATGATCGTACCCATGAGCACATCGGACAGTCCTTGCACGGTGGTCAGGAAGTAGGAGATATCTATGTAGAACATCCCGAAGGCCAAGGACGGTAGGAAACTTGCGTAGATGAGGTACCTGGCTTCTCTCGGTATGCCCCTGTAATCCTCGAACAAACCCTGTCCATCCCATGTTGTTAGCCCTCCGTGCACGGCTGCCTATTAAAGGGCAACTCACGGCATGTAGTCACAAATTGCTACTGGGCCGTTCCCCCATCCCAGCGAATCTACATTGTACTAGACGCTTTTCGGAGCGTACCTCTTCTCATACTCCTCTCTAGTGCATATCGTTCGAACGTCCGAGACTCGGTCAATCGCTAGTATGCCGTCCAAATGATCAATCTCATGCTGGAGGAGCTCCGAGAGAGTTCCCTCTGCCACAACTTCCTTCTCCCGCCCGTTATCGTCCTGGTATCTGACCTTGATCTTCCTCGCCCTCGAGACTTGGAAGAACATGCACAAGTAACTGAGGCACGCATCCCAAACCATCATTCTCTCATGACTCATCCACGTGATCGACGGATTGACCAGAAGCCATGGCCTGTCAATGTTGATGAAGACGACGCGTTTCAGAACGCCGATCTGGGGAGCCGCTATTCCTCTACCATAACCGGTCGTCCTCCTCCAATGCGAAAGAGTGTCACCCAAATCCTCTTGGAGGCGATGAATTTCCGAGAAGTCCTCGACGCGAGCAGACCTCTCTCTGAGGACAGGGTTCCCAAGCTGCAGCACCTCACGAACAGTCAAAGATCACACCCAAGATCTCATGATGCGCATGCACGACCTCGATAGGCAGTTCTCATATGCTTTGCGCCCGTTACCGCAACAATTTCCTAGACCTTCAATTTCTCCATATGGCTCTCTAACAAACGACTTCTAGGTCACGATTTCTCAACAGTATGCAATTGTCTTTCGTTGTTATGTCCGCCTTCACGTGCGAATATTCTCGAAAAATACCTAGGGGGGGCTGGGTGTCACCCTTCCGACTGAGTTCCAATGCCTTTCAGCCAAAGGAGGCGCCTACCCCCTTTTTCCGTGAGCATATAGACGAATCTTCCTTCACGCCTCTCTCTGTGCAAAAGCCCCTGCCTCCAATACCTCATCAACGCCATCTGAGCGGCGCGAATTGAGGTATCCACTTTATGCTCATCTCTGAGCCGTCGGGCCACGTCATGACTGGTCATGAGTCCGCCTGTCGCAAATAAGGTCAAAACGAGCTTCTTCATCTCGTTGTATCTGTATTTCAAGGCGCTTAAGACTACCCACTCTTCTCATCTTTAAGCCTTTTGGGGATTGAATCAGATTCTTCTTCGTCCGAATGCACGGATCTGGGAAGTAACATCTTGTTGATCACCCCTCGATCTCTCTGCTGAGCGACATTCCCCATCTTTCCCGATATTGCCAGGCAAGATGTTACATCACGATATCGGGCGAGAGGTAAGATTTATATCTGCAGTGTGCACGGAGATAGATCAGGAAAGCGATCTTGACGCCCCAAATGAGCGTAGAAGTCACAGTACGATTCGGGGAAATGCAGAAGACCGTGACTGGAACTGCTGACGAGGTGATTCGCGAGCTGCTTCTATTCTTCTCAGAGGTCTTTCCTCAACTCGCGCTGGTCAGCAAGCTCTCGCTATCAGTTGACATGAACAGTTTCCTGAAGGCATGTGAGGGAATCATTGCGCTGACTCCAGAAGGAATGGCAATAACAGCTGACACTGGCCACTTGAAAGACAAAGAACTGATAATGCTACACTTGGCGAAGACGAGAGCCGGATACACGCTCGGAAAACTTGAGAGAGACACGCTACGCCTTAACGACCTAGTGATTGCCGCGAAGAGTAAGGCAGGAACCGTCGCTGGCAGATTGAGCGAAATGTGCTCAGAAGGGATCGTCGAGCGCTTGGCAAAAGGGGAATACCGAGCCACAACCTTTGGACTTGACTACTTCATCAAGAACATTGCTTCCAAGCTGAAGTCACCTGAAGGAGGCGGATCCAGTTGAGTGAGGCCCCCAAGCTGAAGGTTACCATCGAGTGGGGAAACGCAAAGCATATCGCTGAAGGAGACGCTGACACAGTCTTCAGGGAAGTCACAGCTTTCATTACGAAGGTCTTTCCGGCCCTTGAAACCTTGTCAAAGATCACATTCACACCGGACTATGCAAGTATCCTAACCGATCTCTCCTCGCTAATCAACATCGGCCCCAACGGAGAGATAATCCTCTTGAGGTCAGGACTTCCCGCCGACCAAGCCATCGGTCTCACGCTTCTAGGATCTCAAGCCGCGAGCAAGATCGGAAAGAAGCAAAGCGACGACATGTCGGTTGAAGAGTTGGCATCTTCGATTCGCAAAACTGCCAAGACCGTAAGGAACACTGTTGTCGAGATGAGCAAGACCAACTTCGTAGAGAGAACTGGAAGAGGAACCTACAGAATAACCACGATTGGAATGAAGGAACTGCTCGACGATGTGAAAGCAATCCTCGAATCCGAAGGGCGTCAGCAAGGAGGCGATCGCTGAACAGGAGACCTCGAAAGCCGCCGCGCGCACTCAATCAAAGAGAAGGTGCGGCGGTTCGCGGGAGTTAGAGGGGGAATACTCCCACGAAGGGGGCGAAAATATGTGGATCCACCGCACCGAAGCTATAGTTTACGAACATTCAAACATAAGTAGTTTGCTGTTGAAAGGCTCTCAGAGCGAAGAAACGCTTCTGCCAGACTTCCTCATGAAGCTCAGCGACAGCTCCATGAGAGCTATCAAGGGAGGGAGATTCAAGCCAAGAGAGGTCTCGCTCTTTGACCTGAGCATAGAGGATGAGCCGCATCGAGATCTTCCGCTTATGCTTGGCGACGAACTTCTTCAATGCAAGCCAATCATGATTGAGTCGACCGAAGGAAAGGCGCCTGTGGTTGCAGTCGACGTATCAAGCATGAAAATCGGAGACACCGACGACGGAGTGCTGTGCGCTCTGAGAGCTGTAATCGTATGGAAGATCAACGGTGCATACGTATACCTTCGATGTGGTCCGATAATGTTTCACATAACCGATTATGGACACGAATACATGTCGAAACGTCTTGGTTTCAGAGAATTGCTTCCGCCAAGCATGTTTTCCCCTGTCACCATGCGAATCTTGGGCAGGCTGAGAAACACGCTTGAGCGATGGACTCAGCGACTTGTATGCGCATCATCCAAAGAGGCGCTCATACTGTTTGACGGGTCTCTCACCGCTGGCACGCCAGACAACCCTGTCAAGCATGCTCAGAGTATTCTTGACTCTGCCAGAGAGAACGGAAATGTTGTGCTTGCGTTCTCTAAGGCCACGAAGCTCGCCATAGCAGGAGAAAGGGTAACAAACCTGCTTGAGAAAATGCCAGCACCATGCCTTCTAGACATCGACCATCAGATAGGCGCTCAGTTCCCGCCAAACCCTGTCAAGCTGCTGGGCAGGATCTACGTTGCAAAACTCTCTCCCGGGGGCTTCACCTTCAGGTTGGACATAGACCGTCAAGTACCAGTCGATGGAGCCATCGATGCGGTGTCAAGACTTTCCGGCTCGGACCTCATGGAGCAAGGTTACCCAGAAACCCTCAGATTAGCCCACATACTCTCCACATTCACTGCCAACGAAGTGATAGGGATTCAAAGGTTCATCGCGAGAAATCATGGCTTGAGGATCACTTCGCAACTCAGCCTTCGAAAATCGCTTTTCGGACCATTTGGAACCGGGAGAGAAAGCTCCTAGATGAGACTCTACAAGAAAGAAGGCGACGTGATACATCTCATCTGTTTCCCAGACGAATTGGTCGAGAAAGGAGACTACCTCCTGATTCAGGACCAAAAGGCCAAGAAAGGGCTGGTGGTTCAGGTCATAGACACTCAATTCGCCAACATCCCTGGAATACTCGAAGACATCCTCCGGGACGTAATGACGGAGGAGTCTGTTCAAGGAGAAGACTACGATCCTTTCCATGTCTCCTCCCAGATAACTGTCTTGAAAGACACAAGACTGGTCATCTGCAAGATAAGAGGCTCAGTGAACAACGGAGAGATATCTTCCAGCGTTTCACATCTCCCCTCACGAATCTCGTCAAAGATAACTCGGTTCCCTATTGAGACTGTGGTGGAAACTCGGAAGTCCAGGCCGGTCCATCTTGGAACAATGAAATCACACGCTGAACTCACGTTGGACGCGAAAACTTTCGATGGAAGGCTAAACATAATCACAGGAAAGAAGGGCACAGGCAAGTCCCATCTCTCCAAGCTTCTTGTGGCGAGTTTGATTGACAACAGGGCGCCGTGCATAGTCCTTGATGTCAACGGAGAATACGTCAACCTTTCAAAGACAAAGTCAAACCCCTCGAAGCTCCAGAGGCGAGTAATAGTCCTTACGCCCGGTCTCAACATGAAGCTGACGCTTCCACAAGTTGGGCTCCGCACAATGATGAGTGTTCTTCTCTTCGCATTGGATCTACCGGGAAACTCCGCCAGAGTCTTCTCGGGAATATGGCGTCAATTGCACGAGCGAAACGAGCTAACACTGAGTTCCCTCGGTGCGGCGATACTGCGTTGGGACTGTCATGAAAGCGTGAGAGACGCAATAATCTCACGATACAACACAATGGTAGAGTCTGGAATGTTCACCGACGATGAGTCTGAAGCATCCGACTTGGAAAGGATAGCTGGAGAACTTAGCGAAGGAGGAGCGCTCGTCGTGAACATGAAAAACCAATTCTCTACGATGCGTCGGATGACAGTCGAGATTCTCCTGAGCAAACTGACCGACCTGTTGACAACTTGGAAACTCAGGGCGATCTTCCTCTTCGCCGAAGAAGCTCACCTATACCTGAGAGAAACATACTGGGAAGACATAATCACGAGGATGCGACACATTGGCATATTCACCACTTTTATCACCAACCAACCAGACACGATAAGAGAGAGCATCTATCGACAGGCAGACAACATCTTCCTCTTCAACTTCGTAAACGAGAACGATCTAGAAACAGTATCCAAAGTCGCAAGAATAGATGGTGAAAGCGTGAAACTGATCGCGAAGGACCTGCCACTGCACCATTGCCTAATCATAGGAGAAGCAGTGAAGAACTTTCCAATAGTAGTCAACGTGCACCCTCTTAACGTGGAGACGATGGGTGAAACAAGGTTCTTCTTCAAAGACTAAAGCCTAACGTGAAATGTCTTAAGCGCTGACGACCCGTAGTCTCTTGGAGGCGTGACGAATGGCTGGCCGTGCAAAGCTAACGCATAGGCCGAGAATTGTGAAGGTCGAGGAGGCAAAGACCGAGACTCCCTCAATTAGGACACTCATGTTCACTGATGAACAATGTTCGAAGGCGGATCCGGGCCAATTTGTCATGGTCTGGATTCCTAGCGTAGACGAGGTCCCTATGGGCCTATCCTACCTGACCGGAAAGGGCTACTGCGGCATAACGGTCAGGCAGGTAGGAGAAGCGACAGAGGCCCTGCACGCGGCGAAGGTTGGAGACAATCTCGGAATACGTGGCCCATACGGGAACGGCTTCAAAATCGTGGATGGCGGCAAGGCGCTCATTGTCGGCGGCGGAACAGGCATAGCCTGCATAGCTCCTCTCGTCGAGAGGCTCTCTTCAAGATCCGATGAGCTGGCTATCGTGATAGGCGCCAGAACCAGGTCAGAGCTGCTCTTTCTTGAGCGGATCAGGAAGGCGACTGCGAAAGCGAAAACTACCCTTTTGGCATCGACCGATGACGGATCTTACGGCTCCAAAGCTTTAGCCTCTGACGTTGCGATCACCCTCATGGAAAGCGCAGAGTTCGACATCGCCTACACATGTGGACCGGAGCCAATGATGAAGAGAATAGCCGAGAAATGTCTCGAAAAGGCTGTTCCTTTACAGGCAAGCTTGGAAAGGCTGATGAAGTGCGGCATAGGAATCTGCGGAAGCTGCGTCATCGGTGCATATCGCGTCTGCAAAGACGGGCCCATATTCGACGCGCAAACTCTCAGAAACCTTCCGGAGTTCGGCGTCTATCGTAGAGACGCTTCGGGAGCAAAGATCAAAGTATGAAACGGCAGCATTCCCCGTATGAACCGTAGAAACGTGAATGATCATGCTCAAACAACTAATGGATGAGATTTCGAGAGAAGCATCAGGAACAATGGCGAAGGAACATGTCGCGCAGATATCTCGATACCATAGAATACAGGCCAGCCCTGGATTCCGAGAGGCAGCAAACTGGTGCAAAAGAACACTTAGGAGCTATGGACTGGACGCAAGACTTTTGGAATATCCTGCAGACGGAAAGACCACGTATTGGACTCAGCTCATGTACAAAGAATGGTCAGTAAACGAAGCTGAACTCAGAATTGTCGAACCTAAAACATCAGCAAAGCTGCTAGCCCGATTCAGCGAGAACAAGATGTCAATCATACAGCGAAGCTCTCCGACATCTCCCAAGGGGGTAGAGGCCGACCTTGTCCTGTTGGAAAACGGAGAGGAACCAAGAGAATACAGGAAGGTAAACGTTCGAGGAAAAGTTGTGGTTACCTCAGGAGATGTAGAGAGGGTCCGGTCACTTGCAGTCGACAAGTACGGAGCGATAGGAATAGTCACAGATCGAATGGCTGAGTTTCCACCGATCAGGCAGAGAACTGACCTGCCTGATGCTCTTCAATACACAAGCTTCTGGTGGTATGGCAAGCGGAGGCCATGCTTCGGCTTTGTCCTCTCCCCAAGGCAAGGTAACGAGCTGAGGAAGCTAATCCGGAATCAGAAAGGAAAGAGCCCTGTCAGAGTACATGCAAGAGTGAGCTCCCGATTCTACAACGGACGGATTGAGAACGTCAGTGCGCTCATCGAGGGAAGAACAAACGAGGAAATCCTAGTGGTAGCGCACTTATGCCATCCTCAACCATCAGCGAACGACAATGCCTCCGGATGTGGAGCAGCGATCGAAGTTGCGCGTACTCTGCAAAGGCTGATTGCAGAGAAGCGTCTTTCTAGGCCGAAGAGAGCCATAAGATTTCTCCTCGTTCCGGAGATGACTGGAACGTACGCCTACTCAGCGACGAACAGGCGCCTTATCCAAAGGACTTTGGCAGCAATCAACCTGGACATGGTGGGAGAGAATCAGGACCTCTGCAAGAGCCCGCTCCTCATAGAGTCTCCGCCGGAGGCGACTAGCTCATATGTAGTCGACCTAGCGGAAAACATTCTCGAACGGATATCTACAGATGCAAAGAGCCTAGGTGGCACCTCCAGCTATGCTCTTTTCAAGAAAGCTATGGTCCCGTTCTCGGGTGGAAGCGACCACTATATTCTGTCCGACCCGACAGTGGGCGTCCCCTGCCCAATGCTCATCCAATGGCCCGACAAGTACTATCACACATCCGAGGACACAATCGACAAGGTAGACCCTGAGATGCTCAGGCGCGTTGCAGTTCTAACCGCAACATACGCCTACTTCCTGGCCAACGCAGGGTATGAAGAGGCGGTCTGGCTAACAAACGAGTGCTTGACACGCTTCAAAGTGAAACTGGCTCTTTCTACCCAGAAGAAGATCAATGACCTGATGGACAAGCTTCGAACCTCGCACAAGAAGAAGAGTGAAAGAAAGGAGGCAATTGAACGGTTCGTTAGAGATCTGGATGGCTATGCCTTCTACTTGGCCTCACGAAAGGCTGAGTCGATCAAGCAGATATCAAGGCTCGTAGAGAAGTCGAGGCAGAAAGAACTCTCAAATGTGGCGTCTGCCACAATCTCGGAGATCAACACGCTTACTGACCATGAGCATCGGAGAGCTTTGGAGGAGCTCCAGCGTCTAGTCCCAGAGGCCAGAAATCCGGAACAGATCCTACGTAGAAAGCCACGAATCTCCCGGCTTGAGAGGAGGGCTATGAAGACTATTCCGAAACGGAGACTTCCAGGGCCAATAAGTACCAGATTCCTGTTGAGCAAGCTGCGTGAAAGTGATCGCGAGAAATTGCGGGCCTTGCTGAAGAGGATGAGAGAGCCAGAAGTTCTTCCGGTGCTCGCGCTGTATTGGACTGATGGCAAAAGGACGCTGAAGTCCATATCTGACCTTACATACTTCGAAACAGGCAAGGAAGCGCTCAAGGAGCTTGACCTGGCCTTCAACCTCCTAGAAAAAGCAGACTTGGTGGAGATCCGAAAGGCCTGATTCCCCGGAACATTCGAAGACAGGCAACAGACCTCTTATCTTGGATGTAAGCGTCTGTCAGAGACGACAAGCCAAACATACTTGTTCCACCTCGACAAACTTAAAAGACATGGGCACAATGCTATTTTCCGGTGACAATGGTTGCCTACTCACGGATCACTTACCAAGGCTGGAAAGGTTAGAAGCCAGACTCCCAAGATACAGGCTAGGCCCAGGACTTCTGCTTTTCCGAGAATAAAGTTCAGGAGAGTTGCTGAGAAGAGACTGGTTCTCGGAAGGAAGTCTGGTCAGAATTATATGACAGGCTTCTCTCGAAGACGCTGACTTCGAGGAATTCTAGCTGCAAACTGACGGAGTCTTCTGAGAGCTCTAAGCTTTTCTAGGTCACCCACCTTCGCGCTTTCAATAACATTAGCAAGCACATCGATAGACTCATCCATTGCCTTTCTGTCTACTGGGAAAGGGACACCGTCCTTTCCGCCGTACGCAAAAGAGAATCTGACAGGATCTCTCCAGCTCGGAGCCGTACCGAAGACTATCTCTGAGATGAGCGCAAGCCCTCTCACAGTAGCAGGCCCCACTCCTCTTATCGCCAGGAGCTCTTCATACCTCGTCGGACGGGTCTCATACGCGTCTTTTAACGCATCCCAGTCCATTCGTTGGGGGATCACTTCATAGTGAGTGACATACTCGAGATGCGCGTTTGATTCCATCCATCTAGTCAAGGCTTCTTGATCAGGGCTCCTGATAGAGTGAAACAATCGCTCTACTCGCTCAGGGCCTTCTCGAACCAGGTCAGTGCACAATCCTCGACAACTTTCACTCTCTTCTGCAGTCATATCAAGAACACAGCTATGGATCTGCTCTCCAACTATGCCTTTGTGAGGCTTATCCACGAAGCTCTTAACGTCAGTCGATAGCCAATGGTACCTTCTGGCAAGGCGCTCAGCCGGCCTCATTCCCTGTTGTATCACCGCCCATTGGCCTCGGCTAGAAACGAATATCATGTGATGATAGATTTGGTAGCCTGCTTGGATAGCGGCGGAATCGACCTTTGCTGTCATCCTACTGGCATAGGCGATCTTTGAGACTTCGCTCTGAGAGAACTCAAATTCCTGTCCAATTCCTTGGATTTCACTCGACGCGAGCTTAGATCGCTTACCCTTGCCTCCGGCCGCTCTGAGTCCGAGATCTGTTGAATCGAAAACCCTCTTGAGGACTCCGCACGTGACTGTCGTGGCACCACTGCTATCCCAATCATAGCCCAGAGCGTTTGAACACGCCTGAAAGAACAACGGATCCGATAACCTGATCAGAATCTCGTCTTCTCCATACTCGTCGCGTATCAAGACAAAGATCTTCTCCGCTAGCTTCTCCATTCGTGAGACAAGCCACGGCGGCGCAGCACCGGGATGCAGCCTTAGGTCCGCAATTCCAGTTCTCCGCAGACTCAT
The DNA here is from genome assembly GCA_964631575.1 of uncultured Candidatus Bathyarchaeia archaeon. Lineage (GTDB taxonomy): Archaea > Thermoproteota > Bathyarchaeia > 40CM-2-53-6 > JALHTG01 > JALHTG01. The sequence goes on along the minus strand of CAZVYD010000021.1, from coordinate 8,196 downwards.
TATGCCCCTCTTCCAACAGGGTCACGGGTTCTATTAAGTCGTGTTAATAGCGCTACCGGGCAAAGACTTTTCAAATAGGCATCCAAATCTTTCGTGGAACATTCAGCATTGACCTCTACCTGCCAACTCTCCAGACGAATCATAGAAAAGCTATCTCAAATGAATAACCCTACGAGAGCAGATCTTGAACACCTCAAGATAGAGGTATGCAGAGATTTCAACGCCGAAAAGATTCCTTCTAACTCTGAGATCATTACTCATCTGTTGCCCTCTGAGATCAACCTACGCAATGTCCTGAAGAGAAAAGTCGTCCGAAGCATCAGCGGTGTTACGATAATTGCAGTAATGACTCCTCCCGCCAAGTGTCCTCATGAATGTGCTCCCTGCCTCTACTGCCCCGGTGGCCAAGATTTCGGGACCCCTCAAAGCTACACGGGAAAGGAGCCTGCCTCGATGCGGGGAGCCCAATCGAACTACGACGCCTACTTGCAGGTAACCGGAAGAATAGAGCAGCTTAGAGCGATCGGCCATATTGTAAGCAAAGTTGAACTCGTAATCATGGGAGGAACATTTCCCTCGAGACCGGTCGGCCTTCAGGAATCCTATGTGAAGAGGTGCCTTGACGCGACCAACGGCTATCACTCCGCAGATCTTGAAGAAGCGAAGAGACTTGCTGAAACAGCAGCAATCAGGAACGTGGGCATTACAGTGGAGACAAGGCCAGATTGGGCGAGGCAGAGCCACATCGACCAGATGCTGAGGATGGGCGTGACAAGAGTTGAACTGGGAGTTCAGAACATCTACGATGATATCTACGCCACAGTCAACCGTGGGCACACTGTCGCCGATGTTGTCGATGCTACACGAGTCTTGAGAGACTCCGGCTTGAAAGTTGCATACCACATGATGCCGGGCCTTCCAGGGTCAGGCTTCAACCGGGATCTCGATGGATTCAAGAAGATATTTCTGGATGACCGCTTCCGTCCTGATATGTTGAAGATCTATCCATGTCTTGTACTCAAGGGCACTGGGCTCTATGACTGGTGGCGCGAGGGGCGATACCGACCATATTCCTCGGAAGAGGCCGCAGAACTAATCGTCGAAGTCAAGCGGAATATCCCGCGATGGGTCAGGATAATGAGGGTTCAAAGGGACATTCCAGCGAACCTCATAGAAGACGGGGTTGGCAGAAGTGACCTCAGAGAGCTAGTGCGACTAGAACTCAAGGAAAAGGGTATTCATTGTCGCTGCATTAGGTGCAGAGAAGTAGGACATAGGTGGCTTAGAGATCACGTTGAGGCCGACCCATCACAAATAGAAGTGCTCTGCGAGGAGTATGAGGCCTCAGGAGGAAAAGAGTTCTTTGTCTCTGCGGAGGACACAAAGCAGGATGTCTTAGTGGGATATCTGAGGTTGAGGATTCCCTCAGAGTCTGCAAGCAGGCCGGAGATTGCCGGAAAAGCAGCCTCCATCGTAAGAGAAGTCAAAGTCTGTGGACCTGTAGTGCCAGTTGGGGCAGAAGAGGACGATGCTTGGCAGCATAAGGGATATGGCAGAACCCTCCTTGAGAAGGCTGAATCAATCTCCCGGAAAGAAGGTAGAACCAAGATTCTCGTCACAAGCGCACTTGGCACGAAGCAATACTACCACGAATCTGGATACGTAGCAGATGGCCCATACGTATCCAAGAGCCTCTAGAGTTCCTGTCAGGATAAGCAAGATTCAGGTCGGCATCGCGCCACATTCTTGTCATCCGCCTTCGAGTAGCCAGCAAGTAAAGCGAAGGAGGGTACGAGCTTCAGCCCTAGGCGCAACAATTAAGCCAACTCTTGAGGTAACAAAGAGCAAAGGTGAAACCGTTGGAAAAGGCGCCGTCTGGATACAGGGGAAAAGCGGCTGAGGCGCTTCGGCGAGCGGGCGTCTCTGTCGGAGACAACATTAGACTCATCAAGGGGGGCCAGGCGTATGAAGGGACGGTTTTTCCGCGATCTGAGTACGCCGATGACAGCCACATTGTGATCAAGCTCAGAAACGGGTACAATATTGGAATCCAATGGACAAGTGGCACAGTGATCCAGTTCATGAGCAAAGGCGAGAAGCCCCAATTCACGTCGCCACCTCCTCCTGAGGAAAGACCGGAGCTTCCCAAGGTGTCAATAATGAGCACAGGCGGAACAATCGCGAGCAGAGTTGACTACAGGACCGGGGCAGTGCAACCCGCCCTGACGGCAGAAGATCTTCACTGCTTCGTTCCCGAGATATCAAAGATAGCAAGAATCGATGCAAAGATCCTCTGTAGCGAGTTTAGCGAGAACATTGGTCCAAATCATTGGAAAGACATGGCTCATGCCATAGTCACAGAGTTCAAGAACGGCGCCGAGGGAGTAGTCCTCTCTCACGGAACAGATACCATGGGGTACACGGCAGCTGCCGTAAGCTTCGCCCTCAGAGATCTTTCATCTCCCGTGATTTTTGTGGGAGCTCAACGATCATCAGACCGGCCAAGCTCAGACGCCGCATCCAACCTGATAGCCGCCACGGCAATAGCTGCCCGAGCCCCATTCGCTGAAGTCGTCGTCGCGATGCACGAGGCAAGCGCAGACGAATATGTCACAGTACATCGCGGAACAAGGATAAGGAAGTGTCATACAAGCGCGAGAGACGCATTCAAGACAGTGGACCCTAAACCCCTTGGGCGCATTAACCTAAGAAATCTCGGGCTGGAGATCTTGGCAGATGACTTTCAAGGCCGTGGCCGCTCAGATAACGTGAAGGCCATGGCCGACTTTGAGGACAAGGTGGTTCTCCTAAAGTTTCATCCGAACTTTGACCCGTCAGTCATAGACTGGTATCGAGAGAAAGGATACCGAGGAGTCGTTTTGGAGGGAACAGGTTTGGGCCACGTAAGCAAGGCCTGCTTTGGACCTCTAGAAAGAGCGCTGAACGCAGGCCTACTCATAGGTATGACGTCTCAGTGCATCTGGGGGGCAGTGGACATGAACGTCTATGAAACAGGCAGGGATCTACTAGCCTTGGGTGTTGTTCCACTTGGGGACATGATATCTGAAACAGCGTATGTTAAGATGATGTGGGTTCTTGGCCAGACAAGAGACATCGCCAAAGCAAAGGAGATGATGATAACGAACATAGCAAGCGAGCTCTCCGAGAGGAGACCTCTCCAGAGCTGAGATTGGTTGAGCAAGGTCAACTATCAGGAAATCGGCCTAAAAATCGGTCTCGAAGTTCACCAACAACTAAATACGCAAGCGAAAATGTTCTGCAGCTGCCCAACTAGACTTTCTGTCGACGAACCATCTCGAACCATCCTTAGAAGACTGAGGCCTACTCAAAGCGAACTTGGACAAACAGATCCGGCAGCACTTTTCGAGTTTCAACGTGGACGAATGATCCTGTACGAGCTAGATGACGAAACTTCATGCCTTGTGGAGATTGATGAGGAGCCGCCTCACGAACTGAACCGAGAGGCTGTGACTGTGGCAATCACGGTCGCCTCTCTCCTAAGATCGACACCGGTCGACGAGATACATGTCATGCGGAAGATTGTAATTGATGGGTCGAACACTGCCGGCTTTCAAAGAACCTGCGTGGTAGCCCTGGGCGGATCGATGGAAGTTGAAGGGAATACTATTCCGATAACCCAAATCTCGTTAGAGGAGGATGCGGCTCGGAAGACTGGCGAAGACGGGCTCATAACTCGATATCGCTTGGACAGGCTAGGAATTCCGTTGATAGAAGTGACAACAGCGCCCGTGATAAACGCGCCTAATCAAGCTCAGGAGGTTGCCCTCGGTATCGGTAGAGTCCTCAGAGCGACCAAGAAAGTGAAGCGTGGCCTGGGAACCATAAGACAGGACCTCAACATATCGACCAGAGAAGGAGCACTCATAGAGATAAAAGGCGTACAGAAACTCGAACTCATCGCAAAAGTTGTTGAGAACGAAGTGAGCAGGCAGCTCACTCTCATCCGGATCAGCAAGGAGCTCAAAGCCAGAAACGTAGCGGAGAGTCAATTGACTGAGGAATTCTGCGACGTTACGGCTTTGTTTAAGGATTCACAATGCCGATTGATCAGAGAGGCCCTAACGAAAGGAGGCGTCGTCCTCGCCTTACGTTTGCCAAAGTTCTCAGGGCTATTGAAAACTGAACTTGAACCGGGCGTGCGCTTGGGAACAGAACTTGCCCACAGGGCCCGCTTCTGGGGCGGGGTGGGCGGGATATTTCACACCGACGAACTTCCAGCATACGGGATATCAGAAAGGGAAGTGTTGGAACTCCGAAGGAGACTGACCTGCCCAGAGGAGGACGCGGTCGTGATCGTTGCAGACAACCGCGAAAAATGCGAAGATGCCCTAAGAGCTGTGGCAGAGAGAACTCGAGAGGCGTTGAAAGGTGTTCCCGAAGAAACTCGTGCAGCAAACGAGGATGGCACTACAACATACATGCGCCCAAGACCAGGAGCAGCGAGAATGTATCCTGAAACTGACATTCCACCTGTTGCCGTGATGTCGGATTGGATCGAAGCCGTGAGGAAGAACCTGCCACCTATGCCCGATGTTCTCACGAAACAACTGATGGACCGACACGGGCTCAATAAGAAGCTGGCAGATCAGCTTGTAAACTCGGAGTACCTTGAACTTTTCTCAACGATTATGACAGAAACTGCCTTGGCAGCGTCATTCGTGGCAACAATACTCACCGAATCCGTCAGAAGTCTAGAAAGAGAAGGTCTTCCAGTGGACAACCTATCTGATGGACACTTCATTGACACATTTCGATTGGTTTCACAGGGTGTGACAGCAAAAGAGTCTGTTCAGGAAGTGTTGGCTTGGCTCTCAAAGAACCCGCAATCGAATCCACATGACGCCGTGAAGCAACTCGGACTGAGAATGCTTTCTCGAGACGAACTGGAACAGTTGATTCAGAACAAGGTTACGCAAAATCTGTCATGGGTAGGAGAACAAGGTGAACGAGCTGAAGGTAGGCTGCTAGGCATAGTTATGGCAGAGGTGAGGGGAAGGGCCGATCCGAAACTTGTGGCAGAAATAGTGAGAAGGAAGTTGACGAAGAAATAAGGCTCAAACCTTCAGATCACGTTCCGAAGGGCATGAATCATTCCAAGAACTCGACATCATCAATCAACCCATCACTATCAAGGTCGACTCCTTTCACCACTCTGGCAATCTTTTCCTTGGAGGACGAGTTACCCTCAGCAACTCGCTCAGTATACTTTACGAATCCAATCACGGAAGCAGCAGTGCCAAGATGAGTATTTCCAGCTAGGGTCAAGATCTTGGATTTCGCGTCGAGAGGGCTTTCCATGAAGCATATCAATCCGTCCTCATCGCTATTGTAGCTCTTCCCTGAAATGGAGGAGATCATGCTGCTTGTACCAGCAAGACTGAATCTGATCGGGAGTTGGCTGTTGAACCTTGCAGCAATTGTATTAACCCTAGGCCCCCCTACGACGATTAGATTTCCTCCGATTCGGTGCTCATTCATCTCAGTATCCAGTCTAACAACGAACTCTCTTGTGACTGGAAGTAGCGAGCCAAGGAAAAGCATGAGGTTTGCGGCATAATGTCCATCTCTCGCTCTTGCCCGGTACTCGCCATGTTCAGTCGGGCTGCCGACGACAACCGTAAGGTTGGCACCTCCATGGGACATGAAAGGATCTAGGATGATGCCGCATCGTTCAAGGGATGCAGGTTCTGCCTCAAACCTTCGGGCACCTTTCCTTAAGGTGTCAGGGATCACAGACATCGCCTTAATGCTTGATGTGTAATACCGTGCTACGGTCCCTCTCCGCTTCTCAGTTCTTTCCAATCGAATTAGGCGAGCCCGTTCAAGTCTCTTCATGTGGTAACATACGGCTTGTTCACTGGTGTTGAACTTCCTTGCGAGGTCCCGTGCACATAGAGTATTCTGAGAGAGCTCAAGAAGTATCTTCCACCGTGTGCGTTGGGCAATTGCCTTTATGGGCTGGGGATCAGAGTACACCCTGGCCGGCAGCACCTGGGCTTGATCCTTGCTCTTGAGTACCAAGTATGACATGGTGAATATAGTCAATCATAGAGATTATTATTAAAACTCTTCCTTGATCAAAATGATAGAAGCTTGCCGTGGGTGAGAAGACCTGAAACGCAACTGCTCAAAGCCGATGTTTAGGAATACTTATGTAGTGTCTCGTCTGTTCAGTGCGCTTTCTCGTTTCGGTGTGACCCAGTCATGTGCGGGATCTTCGGTTGTATCTTGAGAGACGGGCAAGCGGCGCCACTAATGCGACAGGCCCTAGAGCGCCTAGAGTACAGAGGATACGACTCTGTAGGCCAAGCAACCATCAGCAACAACGAGCTGATCATAAAGAAAGACAAAGGAAAGATCTCCGACGTACACGCCAAAATCAATCTTGACGACATGCCTGGACTCATTGGCATTGCACACACTAGATGGGCAACACATGGCGCTCCTTCTAAAGAAAATGCACACCCTCACACTGACTGCCACAATCGTGTTGCCGTCATACACAACGGGATCATAGAGAACTTCATGGAGCTGCGAAAGGAGCTGGAGGATCGCGGCCATGTCTTCAAGTCCAGAACTGATACCGAAGCTATTGCTCACCTAATCGAAGAATATCTGAAGAAAGGTTCGAGCCTAACGAGTGCAGTCATGGATACAATGAGGAAACTCAACGGAGCTTTCGCTATCGCAGTTCTCAGTAGTAACGATCCCCAAAGAATAGTGTGCGCCAGAAGGGAAAGCCCTCTAGTGATCGGAATCGGAGAACATGCAACATACTGCGCATCAGACGTTCCCGCGTTTCTTCCATTAACAAATAGAGTCGTGTGGCTTGAAGAGGACGAGGTTGCTTCGCTTGAGCTGGGCAAAGTCGAGATCAGAGCTTCGAAGGGGGGCGAAATCATTAGAAGAGCTCCGGTTGAAGTCACGTGGACTAGGGAAGCCGCAGAGAAGTCCGGTTACCCCCACTTCATGTTGAAGGAGATCTTTGAGCAGCCACAGGGAATCCGTAACGCTCTGCGGACGCAGAGGATCTATTACGATCTTGTGGCTTCGAGACTTGATTCAGCCGAATCGGTCTACCTCATAGGTTGCGGCACAGCGTACCACGCCTGTCTGGCAGGTAGTTACTCTATGGCAAAGCTTGCTGGTCTTAGATGCCAAGCCGTCATTGCTTCGGAGTTCAATCATGTTCACGCGGATCTTCTGGACAGGAATTCCGTTGTGGTCGCCACGAGTCAGTCCGGGGAAACCGCGGATACCTTGAATGCGGTGAGGCAGTCCAGAGAGAAAGGGGCATCCGTTGTAGGCATAACCAATGTCATGGGATCGACCTTGACGAGACTTTCCGATGTCTACATAGGGCAAAACTCGGGACCGGAAATAGGTGTGGCCGCAACAAAGACATTCACTGCACAGGTAACCGTTCTAACCAAACTAGCAATCCTCCTCGGTGAGAGACGCAAGAGAATAAGCTCCGAGCAGGCAGCGGATCTTCTTGAGAAGCTCGGAGATGTCCCAGACGCAGTCGCCAGTATCCTACAGAAGCATAGGAATAAGGTTGAGGAGTTAGCGAAAGAATACAAGGATCGTCAAAGCTTCTGTTTCCTTGGAAGGGGAATCAGTGAGGTCACAGCCATAGAAGGTAGGTTGAAACTGCTGGAGATAGCGTATGTTTCTTCCTTGGCTTATGCAGCTGGAGAGAGCAAACACGGATTCATCGCGATAGTGGAGCCAGGATATCCCGTTGTCTTTGTTGCTCCGAATGACGAGACCCACAGCAAGATAATTGGCAATATCATGGAGATGAAGGCAAGAGGCGCCAACATAGTGTCTGTCATCGAGGAGGGAGACGACCAGGTTCGAAGCATCTCGGAGGACTTCATTGAAATGCCTAAAGGCATCCCGAGCATAATGACGCCTCTCCTCTACATAGTTCCTCTTCAGCTGCTGGCATATCATGTTGCAGTCGAGAAGGGGCACGATCCTGACCGTCCGAGGAATCTCGCCAAATCTGTGACTGTAGAGTGAGACATTCTGCTCCTAGCTTGTCGTAGGTAGTAACTTCATGTAGGCTGAGTAGGGTGAAAGAGAAGACAGTATGAGTGGTGGCGAATTGTGCACGCTAAATACGCTCTAAAGATACAGAAAGCAATC
>CAZVYD010000020.1:0-23496 GCA_964631575.1 uncultured Candidatus Bathyarchaeia archaeon | reverse complement strand
GGTCCGCTGCGTCGATTGCTTCTTGGATGAGAGCCCAACTGTCTGGCGATCCATCGCCATTTGGGTCATCTATGTTCAGTGCGCTGTCGCGTCCGTACGCCCCCACGGTTTTGTTCATTTGGTACCATCGTGAAACACTTCCAGTAAGGGAGATCTTGCTGTAAGAAACTTCTCGAAAGTATTGGCTGACTTTATTGAAGACTATGTCGTAGGTCTCGCTTCTGGTCTTCGTGTGGTTTACATTCGTAAACTCGGCGCAAAGCACAAACACGGACTGAGGACCGGCCGGGGCGAGCCCGTACCCGAAAGAGATCGTCAATGGGATGGGCATCGGAATCGTCTCATTGAACGGAGGCGAGAAGCTGGTTGAAACAGCAGGCGTAGCCGAAGTGAAAAGTGGAAAAGGGCCCATCGTTCTGACCGACATGAGAGTAATGAAGCAAAGAAGAACAGGTAAGCTGGGAATTCTAGTCGGGTGCTCTCTCACTACTGGTCCTCCTACTCACAAGTCCCACTCATAGCGCGACCTCCTAGCGTGACACTTGCGACATAAAGCGGTTCAAAGCACATTATCATGCAGAGCCGGCGACAGGTCCAAGCAGAAATCTACATGTGCGGGTCATTTTTGATACAGCGGCATCAACAGTTACGGTCTTCGAGAGTCGAAAGAGCTGTCTCGGCCCTTTAAAAGCACGAAGACTCGATATCCCGAGTCACGACATAATCGCGGTATCTCAAGCGTTCTTCGGTAACCGGTGCAATCAGTCTTTGAGCACCAAGATTGAGACTATGCTGAAGTTCTGTGCTAGTGTGGCGAGAAATTCGTCCGACAAGATTTTACGGGCAACTGAGACAGCTCTCCGAAGCAACTTCGACTGGATGTTGAGTCCTGTGATTTTCATAAGCGTTCTCTCATATGTCAAGTCAACTGTCCGATGAAAACTAGCTAACGAAAGAACGCTTCTGCGAGTCTTCGGAAAGTACCCCTCGTAGCTGTCTCCCTTGCGAGCAATCTTGACGTAGATGTTTGCCAACGGCCGAGGAATCCACGAAAGAAACGGGAGCAGAAAATGAGGCTCTATGATCTGATACTTATTCGCGCACTGAACGTACGCCGCTCCGTTTCGAGCCAAGATCCTAGACAGCTCCTGCATCAGTTTAGCTTGGTCGAAAACATGCTCCAACACGTCATTGCATAAGACGAATTCAAAACTCTCGTCTCTGAATGGGATGCTCGTTGCATCGCCCAAGACTAACTCTAAGGAAGCGTTCTCTTGGGCTTGTCGTACGTAATGCTTCTCTCTGTCAAGGCCCACTAACAAGGGTGATACCTGCCGAAATGATTCCGATACAGGAACTGGCCCGCAACCAAGATCCAACATAGTTTTCCCCTCCAAAGATATCCGGCCCTTCAGGAGACTAAGAACTTCCTTAGCCCTCTCGCTTGACCTCTCTGCATAGGACATCGAATCAGAGATAGCATCCACATTGTTTCGTGAAAGAGACTTGCGCAATGGCAACCCGCTCTGATATTTCCTTGTAGGAAGGCTGCTTTGTTCAGCTCTCAAAGCAAGATCTCTGTCGGACCTATGTGATCTTTGCTATCACTAATGCTACGAGATATGCTGTTAGGAGTGACGGAGCGATCGTCTCGACGGCCAGACCAACTTGCAATATTGTTGATGCTGACAAGACTTGTCCGATCAACACCAATCCGATGCCGATGGCGGCTGCGGTTGTGAATAGTATGAGCCATCTGGCTGACGGCGACCTATGTGTCGCTCTCTTCCACGCTATCGCAAGAAGAGCAAGGAGAGGGCCTAGGTAAATTGGACCAACCAACGCGCCTGTCAGTCCCCACGTGGTGACATCCTGAAGCCATAGAGGAGCCCCTGTGGCAACAGAGGCCAGTGTGGCGATCTCACTGATTTTTAGCAAGGGAAATAGAAGGCCCGCTGTCACTTGGCTTGGGACAGGAGTGTTCTCAAGGAGCCTCATAATACCGTGCAGGAATTGTGGCCACCGTGACTGCCGGCCAGTGGGAGTAACAATTCGTGTCACGGTAGTGACGGAACTTTCAAGGGGGTCATAGTCAGGATCGTAGGTCCACTTGGCCTTGAAGTAGATCTTTTCGCCGCTATAGGCCTCCCAAGCGTACTCGTAGTTGCCATTCGTGTCTGTTATTACTGTAGCAATTGGAATCCACTCAGCCGAATCTTGGCTGCAGAAAATCGTAACATTCGTGGGCGATCGTGATGGAGTAGTTGTCCCTCTTATTGTGACTGTGTTTCCCAGAAGTAAGGTGGTGGGAACTACCTGCAAAGTTATCTTACCTGTGAAGGGTTCCTCAGTCTCGTATCTTGCTATGAGTTGCACTGGGCTCTTCAAAGTGGCCGGGAGAGCTATTGTTGACCCGGCTTCTGTTTGCCACCGGCGGAACACGTACCTGACCTGGTAAGCGGTGAGGTTTGCCGGATATATCTTGATCGTCAGAGCGGAGTCTGCGTTCACCCATTGCCGATGTGTGAACGGAACTTGGACAGTTGTCTGGTTTTCATTTATCGCAACAGTCACAGTGACGCCTGAAGGCAATCCTTTCGTGGAGATTTGGACTTCATACTGTCGTTTCCAGCTTGCGCGCAGCGTCTTAGGCTTGTCAACTATGGCTACTCCCTCAAAGTTGCTGCTTTCCTGATCCCCAGTCCAGCCACAGAATACAAGTCTGGTCCTGTTCGAGAGGTCAATAAACGGTTCTATCGAGAACTTGGCGGTCGTTCCTGAATCGTACCATCCCTCGCCAATCGGGGACCCGTATGGTGAGTTCAATGATAAGTAGAACTGCGTTCTGTATTTGAGGTACAGATTCGTGTTCTGCGTGATCCTTACGAGTGTCGGGTTTGACTTTGCGAACGATTTCCACTCGCTGAAGACCCATCTCGAACCGCGCCCAGCCGTTATCTCGTTTTCGGCCTCAACTGCTATGTCCCCCATCGGGACCCGAACCTCGATCATCCCTTGCTCATTCGTCTTGAAGGGAAAACCGCTGATCTTTACTGTCACATTCCTAAGGTCGGAGATCACGGCCAGAGAACAGGGAAAGCGTCCCCGCATCCACAAAGCTGTTATCGTTTCGAAGGGTGGTTGATAAAGATCGTTCAACCGAATAGTATAGGCTCGATGTACGTGTTCTCGATCAGACTCGAAGAAATAGAAGATGGAAAAGTAGTATCTTCCATGATGGTCACACAACAAGAACCAAGTCTGATCCACATCCTTGAGAATCGGGTATAGAGATAAGGAGTCGCTTCCGTTTACGTATAGTCCTCTTTGGTCGTCTATGAAAAGATTGGCGCCCAAAGCTGATATATCACTTGAGATCTTTGCCTCGGCAATAATGGAGAGTCTCGGCATCGGCACTGACGGAGACAGACATGTCTTGTTCTTGACGCGGTCGGCTCCATAGAACAGATAGCCCTCTTGCATAGATCTCTCGTAGTCATAGTGCCAGAGAGTGAACGAGCCTGTCCCATTACGAAGGAACATGTATGATATTCTGAAGTTGGTGGAAGTGACGTTTGCCAGAAGTACTATCCATGCATTCCGTCCTTTGTCATACACGGCCGTCCAAGGAATCACCGTGAAATACATTTTCTTCAGGAAGAGGATCCCCCCTTCATTCGTGGCTTTGAGGTAGTCGCCGCTCTTCGTCTCTGCGTCAACGGAAAACTCAACTATCGAATTCCTGACTGAGTACGAGGCCTCTTTCTGATGAGCAGAAAAATCTACATGCGCCATTGCCTGTCCATGACATGGCAGAGTTGCCGTCGTCATTCCTGCAAGTGCTAGCAGGACCAAGAATGCTATTGCGAATCTCAATCTCAAGGTTCTCCGATCAAACTGTAAGTTTGGTTACTCGTCAATCGTATAATGTTTTGAAGCAAGTACACATAAAACAGACAAAAGGCATTCATCGCGGTTGTCATTACCAGAGCAAACCGAAGAAGGCTATTCAGAACGCTTCATAGTCTGTATCGGTTGGCCCTGTGAACCCCCAATATCGAGCAGCTAGGCCAAAACCCACATAAGAGCAAGACAAGACGTTCCTGTGTTGCACACATCTAGCCAGAGAGATCAACGAAGTGAAGGTATTTGAAGCGGCGACTAAATTCCCTTCGGGTTGCGTGTATTGTGACTGTTCTGCTCACCGGCATGACTGAAGCGACACTACTTGCCTCAGTGACGATTGCCGTTGATATCGATATCATTACTCGAATTGAAAGGGGGACTGACTGGCTTCTGGGACAAGCAGTAGAATATCGAGAGAATGGATACGGCTTCATAAGTGAAACGGGGGAAGCAGAGGAGGGAAGGATATTCTCGGAAGAGAACGCAAGAGTCGCGTGGACTATGTGCAACTACCACTTAGACTTCACGTCAGTGAAGCACGATAGATGGTTGAAGGCGGCAGTTGAATTTGTCCTAGAAAGCCAGTCCGGAACTTCAGACTTTCACCGCTATTATGACCTAAAGCAAAAACAGTGGGCCATCTCGGGATCGTTCTACTACTGGAACGCTCACATAATAGCTCTACTTGCTCAAACTGCTTTCGTTATGCGCAGACTTCCACAGCGAACTATCGAGTATGAATTTTGGGATAGAGTCGTTCAGAGGATCAGGGCCTGCATCGACTCATGGATTGGGAGCAGTATGAGACCAGATGGAAGCTGGATCTTCACCTACCCGGAGCCGCGCCCAACAAGAACGGAGGATGTGGGGATGATGTTGAACGCGCTTTCCTGCATCTCGGGATACGAGCAGAGATGGGGCGACTGGAGCCGAGCAGAAAGGTTCTCTGGAGCGGCGCAAAGGACCTGTGAATGGGTTCTCCGCCAGCAAGAAACAGACCGAAACTCTTGGGCATATGGCGGATTCTATGATGATGATTCCAAAGCCCTTCAAACAACTCTGTCGAACGGACGAACCATGTTTGGCGTTCTCGCCTACTGGACGTTTATTGGACTAACAACGCCGCAACCGGACTACGAGGGCCTGCGGAAGAGAATGATCGCTTGGACTGAGGGATTTGCACTGGGAATGATGGATCGCTATGGAGGCCCTGGGGAGAGTCGCACACCTACTTTCCTCAAGATCTATCCCAAGAGGACTCTGACTGCGGCAGAATTCGTCAGGAACTTGGCACTCATCTGGGTTGACCTTGGAGGATCATACTATTGGTCCTTGACTGAGCAGTCTTACCATTGGCTCACTGGAAAGAATGAGATGAACCTAGACATGCAGCAAGTGAGCAACAAAGGGGCCACAGAAGGGGGATTCTATGCAGGGATAGAGAACGACACACATGTCAGCAGGGAATCAACAACCGAGATTACCGCACAATGTGTAGAAGCGATGCTTCACGCAATGTCAATAGACATACCGGAGTTTCCTCCTGCGAGATACCCTATGATCCTCGCGATTGCCGCAATAGCAACCTCACTTCTTCAAGCCACTAGACGGAAACGACGGTGCCCCCGTAGTCCAAATGTGGCTGCTTCCCACATGGACGTCTGATCAAGACTTAGAAAGAGCACTTTGCGAGACCTAAGGCAAGATGGGGCGCATCGGCGGCAAGACACAGAACATGCGCGCCTTCAATTTCGCGGAAGAACTACTTGCCGACAGTAAGACTCCTTTGAAACCTTGACCTCAGAGCCCATAAAGTCAGACAGAGCAAAGAGAGCACCACCGCTACAACGATGGTTGAGAAGGAATAGGACCTAGGAGTCAGCTCCTGCGGCCGAATCAGGACTATCTTGCCGGGAGAACTGTATACGCCACAGACAAGAGAGCTATCCAAGGGAGCAAAAGCGTATACCCCGTCCTCTCCTTCTGCGAGACTCAGTGTAGCCAGTCTTTTCAGATCTAGATCTAGCCTGATGACTCTTCCTGGACGTGTGTCCAGTCCGGCGTAAACCGAACCTCGATGGACGATCAGGCTCCACACATTCTCTTCTTCTTGGGAAAAACGTACACCTGAGCCCACCTCTTCAAAAGTGGTCAAGTCCACTTTCGCGATTCCTCCCGGTTTCGAGTAGAATCCAGCATATAACAGAGTTCCCGAAATAGCGATCGGCTGGGCATAGTCTTCTCCGAGTCGAAATCGAAGAGATTCCACCTCTCGGAAGATCTCCAAGTCAATCTTTGCGACGCCTCCAGGTCGCATTGCTATACCGGCATAGAGGTACCTATCCTTGGTTGCCATTGAGTATATGTTGTTCTCTTCGGGCATCAAATCCAGAAGATCAACCTCCTTGAAGGTCCTTAGGTCTATCTTGACGATTTTGCCGGGCCACATCCTCAAGCCTGCGTAAAGGAAGTCGCTTGATGAGGCTAAGGAACTGACCCAGTTCTGTCCGTCCGGGAGAGTCAAGGTTTCAACCTTGGAAAAGCTCTCTAAACTAACCTTCACTACCTTTCCCGGTGATGTGTATAGTCCGACGTACAAGTGGTCTCCGACAACCAACAGGGAATAGATTGAGTTTTCACCTTCGGACAACCTTAGAGGAGAGCCTATCTTGCTCATTGATATCATGTCAACTCTAGCAATCATTCCGGGAACAGTGTTCATACCGATATAGAGTGTATTCCGTATCAAAACGAGAGACGTAACCTTGTTTTCTCCTTGAGCAAATGAAAGAGACCCCTCAACTGTCATATCACTCGTTGCGCTTGAAAGCAAGGAGCTGAGAATCAGAAAACACGACATTACCGCTGAGATGCGAAAGCCCTCAGGAAGAGCAAGCTCTCTGCAAAGATAAGGCAATATCCTTGACATGGGCATCCTCCAAGCTCAGCTCGCCTTTCTTATTATGGCTCGCTTTCGTTCATATCCATTAGTGCGATCCGATCTCTTGTCGTCAGTCCGGCGAAGGCTATTCAAATAGATGGAATTTGCGCTTGATCTTGGCCGGCTCCCGGCACATTGAAACTGATCGGTCAAATGATCCTAGCTTCGCGCTGAACTCTTGTTCTACAGCACTCTGAATGGACCATGGACGCACCTGCTGGGCAACGGGAAACTGCTGTCAACCTAGCGGCCGTATGTTCGTCTTCTCTTTTGGTAGATTCTTACTGCACGCAGCAGATCGATCTTGCGAAACTCAGGCCAGTACACATCGAGGAAGCAAAGCTCACTGTATGCGGACTGCCAAAGAAGGAATCCGCTGAGCCTCTCCTCGCCAGATGTCCTTATGATCAGGTCGGGGTAGGGGTTGGGAAGATGCGCTGTATATAGGTAATCTCGAAAGCTCTCTTCGTCGATGTCGTCCAGCGAAATCTTACCTTTGTCTAGGTCCTGAGCTATCTTTCTGGCTGCGTCAACTATTTCCGCCCGTCCCCCGTATGCCAGAGCTATGTTCAAGAAGTGCTTGTCATGGCTCTTCGTTTGATCTTCTATCTTCGTAATCAACTCTTGCAATCTCTCGGGAAGAAGCTCAATCCTCCCGATCGCCTTCACCTTAACTCGTTTCTCCTTGAGCCTGCCGTCACTCTCAAGTCTTTTCGTCTCTTGCTCCAAGGCATCGAAGATCTGTTCAACCTCCTTTTGAGATCTCTGAAAGTTCTCTGTTGAGAAGACGTAGGCTGTTACTGTCTGGATTCCGAGTTCCAGACACCATTCGAGGAAACTCTCTGCTTTCCTTCCGCCCCACAAGTGCCCCTCCCATCTTGGGAGCGAATGCTCCATGGCCCATCTCCGGTTCCCATCCAGTATTACTCCTATGTGCTGAGGCATCTCGTCGCCTTTGACCTGGTCGAGGAGCCACTTCTCATAGATCCTGTAGACTCCTGTTGCCACTAACAGGCCTCGAAGCATTGCCAGCCTCTACACTCCTGACGCAAGTGACGGCTTACATCTACAAGGTTCAACATCATCTAGCTGGGCAATTGATTGAGACACTATTTTCGTCACTACTGAGATGACTCTTGAAGCTACTTCTTCAACTTCTCTGTGAGTTATCTGCGCCTGCATCCCGGCCGCCATGTTCGATACAAAGCAGATCGCGGCGTAGCATAAACCCGCTTCTCTTGCAAAGAAGACCTCCGGAGCTCCGGTCATCCCGACCAGATCGCAGCCCAATCGCTTGAACATTCTTATCTCTGCAGGAGTTTCGAACCGTGGCCCCTCAGTACACACCATCACTGAATCGGCCCAAAGTCGTTTCAGATGGCTCTTGGCCGATTCGATTAAGAGTCCTCTCAGACTCGGGCAATAGGGCTCAGTAACGTCCACGTGGGTCACAGGGCCCTCGTCGAAGAGAGTTGTGGGTCTTGTCTTTGTGAAATCTACAATGTCAATTGGTATGGCTATGTCTCCAGGCGTGTACCTTTCGTTGATGGCACCGACCGCATTCGTTGCGATAATTCGTCTTACACCAAGATTTTTCAATCCGATTATGATTGCTCGGTAGTTTACCTTGTGAGGCGCGACTTCATGTTCTGTGCCATGTCTTGGAATGAAGGCGACTTCATGGTCCTTGATTGTACCTATTGCTGCTAAAGGTGGCTTGCCGTATTTGGTCTCAATCTCAATGATCCTTCCCTTGTCTAGCATCTTCTCGAGGCCTGACCCTCCTATGACAGCTACCTCGGCCAAAAGCCCTCTTCCTCACATAGTAGTTTCAGAACCTCACGCATCCGCGAAAACGAGAACGAAGGTCCTGGCGAATCTACACCGCTCCTTTTTCAACGAGAGCTCTAAACTCATCAAGTGAGAGCTTCTCTCCCCTCTTCAACTTCTCTTCAGCCGTATCCTCAACCCTCTTCCTGACTTCCTGCTGCTTCTTGAGCCGTGTCATTTGATCTTCTATAACGATTTTCTGCCTCAACTCCTTCGCGTTTATGTACTCCAAATGAGCCTCATCCGCCTGCTGCTTGATCTGAGCGTAGTTGAGATGGGCCTCATCAGCCTTTGACTTCAGATCCGAGGCCTGCTTCACGACTTCAATCATTTTCTCATGATACACCTCGCTCTCTTCTGCGATCTTGCTCAGATCTTCATGCGCCTCATTTGCCACAAGCCTAGCAGCATTCATCTCGGCTCGAAGCATGATCAGACTGTCTCTCAACTCTCGAATCTTGTCGTGAACCACAAGTTGGGACTCAAGTTTCTTGATCTGGGCAATGAGTCTGGCTTCCTCCTTGGTGGATAGAGGATTCGTTTGTATCTTCCACTCGAGTTCTTGCATTCTCTTCTTCAAGCCAGAGTAGCTTCCTGAGGCTCTCGTCTCAAGGTCCACTATTGTGTTCTTGACTGAGTCTGCCTCATCGCGCTTGGCCTCAAGCTTTTTCCTCGCCTCTTCCCTCTTCTCTTTCAGTTCACGAACCCGTAGGTTCAGCGAGTCCCTCTTTTCCTTCAGTTCCTGAACTTGGTCCTTGAGTTTCTGGAAATTCCCGTTCAGCTCATCTCTTTTCCGGGCCAGAAGCTTTGCCTGATCGTCCAGCTGATTGCGTCTGGTTCTAGACGAGATGATCTTCTCGTCTAGATCTTCGACTGTTTCCACGATCTGCGTCATCTCTGCCCTCAGCCATGCCCGGACGATAGTGTAACACGGAGACTCACCTTTCTTAATTAAGCTTTGGCGAATGAGAATATTTCAAGGATAGGCAACCCAAATGGTCGACACGCTTTCTTCTGAAATCAATTCGAATTGGAAAAAACAATGAGATACTCAGGAGAGACTGCTACACGGAAGAGAGAGGCGATTTATCGCCTCTGAAGGATTATCCTTGCGTCAACTATGCTGGCACCCTTGTCATAAACCATCACTGGGTTGAGGTCCATCTGATTGATCTGCGGGTTTTCCATCATGAGGTCAGAAGCTCTTAACAAGATTTCCACTATTATGTTCTCATCGGCTTGAGGTTGGCCTCGGTAGCCTTTCAAGATTGGATAGGCCTTGATCTCATGAATCATCTCCCGAGCATCTTGTTCGACAATGGGCGCAATCCTGAAGGTCACATCCTTCAAGATTTCCACAAGAACCCCACCGAGGCCAAACATCAGAGTCTGACCGAACTGAGGATCCATAAGGCCGCCTATGATGACCTCGGTTCCTTGAGGGACCATTCTTTGAACGAGAACGCCTTCAAGTCTAGCCTTTGGGCTATACCTCTTTGCATTGTCCGTTATTCTCGAAAACCCTCTTTTGACGTCAAAGGGGTTTCTGACGCCAAGGAGTACTCCCCCAGCTTCAGTCTTATGCAGGATGTCTTGAGAGATGATCTTGAGCACAACAGGGTATCCTAGCCTTTGAGCCGCATTAGAGGCTTCCTCTGGGCTTCTTACCAACTCGAAAGCAGGAATCGGCATCCGGTAGTCTGCGCAAATCGTTTTCGCTTCAGTTTCGAGCAAGTTCACACGGCCAGTCTTCAGCGCCATTTGAATAACATCGCTCGTCTTCCTACCCACCGCAATCACACTCGTTCGTCAATGCGAAGGCTGTTTCAAAGAAACATTGTTCACTGTGGGTTGATTCGCCCTAGGGCCCTAAAAGATTTTGGAACCTTATGGTGTTAGCTCCTCACCTTTGGTCAGTACGCGAGTCAGCTCTGCATAGAGGTCAACAAGCCCTGCGTTATCCCTAGCAGATACTGGAACCGGATCGAATTCGAGACCTGATGTCGTAATGGATCGCGCCAAGTCTCGGACCACAATTGAAGCTGTCTCGCCCAGCTTCAACTCTATTGCTGACTCTAGGGAATCGAGGTTCTCAGATCTGATCAGGATCTCCTGTAGCTCTTCAGGAACAATGAGGTCTGTCTTTGTCAACGCGTAGACTTGGGGAAGGCCCAGCCTACTATAGATTGCAGTGGCGATGAACATGTTAGATACATAGTTCAAAGGATTTCTGCAAAACGGTGCATCAAATAAGTAGAGAATGGCCTTCTCTTCGGTTCCTAGAGCTTGAGATATGAAAGGCCCGCTCTCCCTGAAAGCAAATAGCTCCATCTGGCCAGGTGTATCTACCAAGAGAAGGTCTGTTCCGCTTTCATCTACTTCGTCTTTGATTTCTTCAATACGCTCTCCAACCAGGTCCGTCGCCATGATCAAAGCTCCGTTTGGTCCGAGCCGGTACTGTATCATCAAGTCCTCTATGTCCACGTAGGTGCGTACGTCCACATCGGGATTGTAGGGGAGATTCGAAGCCCCTGGATCTGCATTGAGAACCACAACATTCTGATCCCGCAGCTTCAGCCATTCTTGGAGGCTTGCAGTTAACAGGGACTTTCCGGAGCCTGCCATTCCAAGTATAAAGATGACTTTCAAAGCAATATCTCCAAGTCGTTCTCCTGAGGGTCGGCGAGGCTTTGGAACCCAGATTCCTCAACATTGGTTTTTCAGAGTCTAGCCTGAAACTTCATCGCCACGCCAACCACTACCGCGTAGAGCTTAACATAGTGAAAAATCTTGCGTATCACGCGTCCTGACATTACTCTGCTATTTGGGCCTTACCAGTCAAGAGGCGCGCCATTCGCGCTACCGCATCTGATACTGCTCGGCGACCCTTCCCGACATCATGGCCGCTGTATGAGAAATCTAATTCTATCCGGGATCCAGCTCTTCCTTCACCGCCTCTAGGGTGAGATTTAACATAGACTTCGGGGTATCGCTCCATTACACGATCTATGAGCGGAGCAAGTTCTGATTCGAAGATCCCTTGCACGCGGAGAGCCTGTGATACGTATCCTCCGGTCCCGGCCCTGAGTCTGATTATTGGGGCAACATGCCTAGAGAACATTGCGCGAAGCTCTCTTGGAACTCCTGGAAGACATACGACCAAGGTTTTCCGAACCTGAAGAGCCATTCCTGGAGCAGTGCCCAAAGGGTTGAGAAGAGGCCTTGCTCCTATCGGAAAAATGGCCATCTTTACTCGGAACTTTGTAAGCGCAAAACGTCGAGAGAAATAGATCTCGCGATACCGAGTTCTGACTTGGTTCAGAGCCTCCTTGTTAACCTTCAGCCTCAGCCCTAACGCTTTAGACAGCCCCTTGATTGTGACATCGTCGAAAGTGGGCCCCAAGCCTCCTGATGTAAGAAGGAAATCCGGTCTTCGTGCTAGAATGATCCTTGCCGCTTCTCGGATCTCTCTCATGTCATCGCTGACAGTTATGACCCTGTTGATTGAGCCGCCTAGGGACGTTATCTCTCTTGCAAGCCAACTTGCATTCGTGTTTACGGTCTTACCAACCAAAAGTTCATTTCCAACACAAAGAAGCTCTACGCTACAGGCCATCACTAGGCATCTCGATGAATGCGGCACCTATTTCTTCGAAAGCCACCATTTCAGGTAGTCTTTCTGCTTTCGCTTCCGTTCCTCATCCAAGCTGCCTCTTCCTTCGAACAGCTTCTCTCGCCCTTCCATCAATTCCTGAGCTGTGAAGGTCATCCCGCAGCTACGACATGCGTATTGCTTGAGAACAGAGTCATAGGTCAAGTTGCCGCCGCATTCAAGACAATAGTTCCGCATCATCGCCATCTACTACCTGAACTTCTGAGGCAGGTAGTTAAAGGTTCTTGAAGATGTCGTCTTTCTTTGTGCTTTTGATTCGAACTCTCAACTTCCGTTCAAGCGATCTTCTGATGGAATATCCCAATGCTACGCCAACGATTAGGAAGCACATCGCCCAGAAAGGTGTAGCCCTTGGAAAGATCTCTATGTCGATTGCAGCCTCGTACACGAGTTTTCGAGCCTCTAGGGCCTTTTCCAGAGCAATGATGTAGTCCATTAGAGCATACTCCTTGTCCGCCAGTGCCAAGAATTCCTCTGCTCTTGCAAGCTTCGAAGAGGCCATGAAGTTGGTAAGTTTAGTCACTGCAACTGTCTTTGCCTCTGCGATCTTGGCTGAAGTCTGCATGATGATAGCATCGGCATGGATTCTGTGCAACGCGTCCTTGTCAAATAGGCTGAAGTTGTAGTCAAAGCAGAAGTAACTCATGGCAGAAGCTACGAAGTCCTGGACATCGCCGTATTGATGAGGATGCATGAGACCTAGCATGTGACCTACCTCATGAATGATGAGCTGAGAAAACCCCATACCCTTGTTTGGTTGAGGAGGGTCCACAATGGCTCCTCGGTCAAATTCACTTTCATGAGTCAAGGATAAGACGACCATGTCTTCTTGAGCCAATCCCCAGAAGGTTTCCTCACTTGTAGGCTGTCGACTGACATCCCACTTGTACGTATAGCCTAGGTATGACTTGCTGAAGGCGAAAGCAAAGACAGGTATGGTGACCTCCGTTTCATTTCGGGATATGTTTACAACATAGCGACTGAGCTTTGCTTGGAGATACTTGTAGAGAGGCCTGAGGTCAACATAGCGGAACGCAGGGTCCTTAGACTGTTTGTAAGCATTCGCTAATTCCTTCGAGAGATCTTGATCATCGGAGCAATTCTGAAAGGCTATGGTAACCTCGAAATTACTGTACGGGAGCAAGTCCTTGTAAGACTTCTTGATCAAATCCGTTCTGACCGTTTTGCGTATCGGAATTTGATCTCTTTCTTCCTTTGTTCTATTGTCGAGAACTGTGATGGCAATCCTATACTTCGCGGAGTACGTTGGAGCATACGTGAACTGGGGAACGGCTAGGTTCCAGACTGATTCCCACAAGTAGTCGGACAAGTATTGGGTAAGCCAGCTACTTCCGTAGGCAGTGTGTATATCAATTTCTAAGGCGGTGAGCACTGCCTGTAGAGGGGCGTCGCTTGGGGTGTTGAATGAAGGCCCCGCGCTGAGGTCGAGGAACCAAAATCTATGATGCCCTCCCCATGCTGTCATGAACTCTCTGTTTCTGATTAGGTACTCTAGGTCAAGGTCACGATATTCAACGCTGAAGTAGTGTGGGGTGGGCGGTTTCCTTAGCCAAGGTCGGGCTATCTGGTCATAGGTCACTGAAGGCAACTGAGTCAGATTCGCGATGAAGAATGTATAGCCGTTAGCGGGAAAGCCCTGGTACATTTCTCTCTTTTCGTAAAGCCAGTCTTCGAGCTTATTCGCGTCGTAAAGAGTATTGTTAGTCCGAACTCCAAACCATGGATTGAGCATCCTCTTGGAAACCTCGATCTTCTTGAGAAAAGCCAGCAGCTCCTTCTCGAATTGTAGACTCGCGAAGGCCAACTCATAGTTAAGTTCGAACACTACTCCCGTGTCCTTCGGCTCTGTCAGAATCTGGTTCACTCGTCTGAATGGAATGTTCTCCTTCCAAAGCAGGTAAGTTACATTGATTGTGGATTGATTGAATCCGATGAAAACAACTTTGACAGACAGCGGCACAGTCCTAGTGGTGACTACTGAAGACTTGACTACTGCGCCCTGTGCTCCCGAAACTTGCATCGCACCAATTGAGCCTTGACATGTGAGCAAGACGCATGCGACAAGAACTAGTAACCGAACAGTCTTTCTCATCATTGCAACTTCCAAATCACGGTCCTAAGCTTTCGCTGCAAGATATAAGCCATTGCGCCATGACGATGCTACCGAGCGCAGCTGATTTGTACGGAGAATGTCTCACTCTTTTACACTAGTCGGAACATAGTAGTACTCCCCTGCCTCCTTTTGCATCCGATCTGTCTTGCTCCCGAGCTTGTTGACCCGAGGTCGACCCGTTTCAGGTTCTCTTCGGAAAGTTATATCCATCTCTTTTAGGAACTTGTTCATGCCTTCCCTTAACGACGAAGGTGACGCCGCTGTGCCGCTGACGCCCGGAAGCCCAGAAAAGATCATCAGCCTATCTGCCATGAAATCTTGAATGGCTATGTCATGTTCGACTACATAGGCGAAAGCCTCATTGTCTTCTATGACTTTCCGTATCGCCTTTGCAACAGATAATCTCTCCTCGACATCGAGGTACGCGCTGGGCTCGTCGAGAAGGTATAGTTGCGCTTTCTTCGCTAAGCAAGCAGCCACCGCGACTCGCTGCAGTTCTCCTCCGCTCAGATCTTTGACATCCCTTTCCAGAAAATCTTCAAGACTCAAGGCATGGATTATCTCGTTTCTGAAGTAGTCCGTGCCATATCTCTCCTCGGCAATGTTGACCAGAAGCGAGTCTACCGGACCTTCATATTCCGCCGAGATATACTGTGGCTTGTAGCTAATGGAAAACCCGGCGAGGGTCGGAGACACCCCCCTGTTAGGCTTCTCTAATCCGGCAAGAAGCTTGATGAACGTGGTTTTGCCGATACCATTCGGGCCCACTATGCCCACTACCTCCCCTCGTTTGATGTCTCCGTGTTCGATCTGCAGGGAGAATCCTCGAAAGCGCTTCTCCATGGCGTCCCACTCAATTTGCCATGAGTCAACGGGAGGAGCTTCTCTAGGAGGTTTAATGTGAAATCTGATGGCTTCAGGCCTGAACCTCATGTTCTCGTCTGGAATGAATCCATTGAGGAATATGTTTACACCGACTCGCACACCGTGGTTATGAGAGATGATTCCATAGACTCCGGGTTCTCCGTACAGAACACAGACTTGGTCTGATAGGTAGTCGAGCATCGCAAGGTCATGCTCAGCCAATATGACAGTTCTTTTCTGATCGATTAGCGATCTGATGATTTTCGCAGCCCTCATTCTTTGACCAACATCAAGGTGACTAGATGGCTCGTCGAACACATAGACATCAGCGTCCCTGCAGACAGCAGCGACTATTGAGACAGCTTGAAGCTCTCCTCCACTCAGTACACCTATTTGTCGGTCAAGGATCTTGTTGATTTGAAGTTCTCGAGATAACTCTTTCAAGACCTTCCTGTCGTCAACCTTCTCCAGAATTGAGGCAACCTTTCCTTTGATCTTTTGCGGGATAGCGTCTACATACTGAGGCTTGTGAACAATCTTTAGCCGGCCCTTGCTGAGACGCTCAAAGTAGTCTTGAAGGATGGAGCCTCGATAGTGCCTTGTAATTTCCGGCCAGTCCGGTGGCGAATCGAACCTTCCTAGGTTGGGCTTCATTTCTCCTGACAAAATCCTTAGCGCTGTAGACTTGCCAGTGCCGTTTCTGCCGATCAGGCCTGTTATGATTCCTCTCTGTGGGACGGGCAATCGATATAGCTTGAACATGTTCGGCCCGTATCTGTGGCTACACTCGCCTTCGAGTTCCTCAGGCAGGTTGACTACCGTGATGCAGTGAAAAGGGCACTTCTTCACGCATATTCCGCATCCGGTACAGAGAGACTCTACGATAGTGGGTTTATCTGATCCTTGTTCGAACCGAATGGCTTCAATTCTCGAATGCACAGGTGGACAGAACCTAAGGCAGGGCTGGCCGCATTCTTTGGGTTTACACCTATCAGTGTCGATGACTGCAACACGGACCATTACGAATCACTCGGATAGCGAACAAAAAAATGATAACAGTTCTCTTGCCAAGTGTGCTAAGAAGATAGAGAACGGAGGAAACTACCACTCTTCCTCCTCAAGCCCTTCCTCTTCGCCCCACTCCTCTTCTTCCTCAGGCGGTTCTTCTTCCGGCAATGTTTGATCCTCCCAAAAGTTCGGGCTGAGTTTTGCGTATGGCATGATTGATTTAAGGCTTTTGGCTGCGGGGAGGACAGTTATCTTTTGAAGAGAATGGTGGGGGGAGTGCAGCTTCAGGTTTCCAGAGGAAATATCTTGGCTGTGACCTTGGCCTTGGGCTTATCCATCTCTTCTTTCATATACGCCCAACACATGGCTGGAGTGTTGTGGGTTGCACCGATGCTTCCCTTCCTGTCAACCGCGATAAGCCCCATTGACATAGGGATCCTGCGGTTGACTAGCCTTATTGCACGGTCAGTTGCGCTTTGAGCTTTTAGTTGGCTTCTCATGTAGTCGCAGACAGTTTTCGCAAGGGCCAATCTAATGGCGACTTCGCCAGTTCCGGTTGCCGAAACTGCTCCTGATGAATTGTCAGCGTATGTTCCACTTCCGATAAGAGGGGTGTCTCCGATCCTCCCAGGGAACTTCAAGACCATTCCTCCCGTTGATGTTGCCGCTGCAGAATCACCGTAACGGTCAAGTGCAACAGTGCCTACAGTGCCGATTGACAGGAACTCCGGCCGGCCTTTCACCAACTCAGCGATCTTCCCGTATCGAGCAATCTCTCCCTTGAGGAAGCGCTCCTTGGCTTCCCGCCATCGCTTCATCGCTCTCTCAGTTCTAGGGTCTCTTCGCTCAGTTCCAAGAAGGTCAGCAAGTCTTTCCGCACCCCATGCGCCTAGGAGAACGTGATCTGTCTTTTCCATGACCTGTCTTGCAAGGCTCACGGGGTGTTTGATGTCTTTGACCATGGTTACGGCTCCTGCTTTTAGGTGTCTGCCCTCCATGATTGAGGCATCCATCTCTATCTCTCCGGTCAAGGTTATTGTCGAGCCGTATCCTGCGTTGAAGATGGGATCATCTTCCATGGAGTTCACTGCTGCCTCGACAGCGTCTAGTGCCGAGCCGCCTGACTTCAGAATCTTGAAGCCCACTCTTGCCGCCGACGCGACGCCTTCAAGTCCGGGCTTGATCCTATCTTCGGCCCAAGCTCCTGCCCCGCCGTGTACGGCCAAGGCAATTGTCATTCAATGATCCTTCCGATACCGAAGGCAAATGCGCTGTCGTACTCACCTTAAAGCTTTGAGGTTGGCCATATTCCGACTGAGAACTGAGATGACGCGCGGCACTTTCGGGGGCCAAAACGTTTGGTCGGATGAGCATGCATGAGACCTGTGAACATCAGAGGCAAGACTCTCATAACCTTCGGCTAGGAGGCCAGAGGAAGAATCACGCGAATCGCAGGGTCAAAGTCGATAAGGAAGAGGTTTCTGTGAGGCGGCAGAACTGACCAGCATTCTCAGGATTAGCTCATCAAGACCTGGTCTTTCAATGATTCGTGAAGCGGTTAGGATCTTGGACACCAAAGGTGTAGTGATGTACCCAACGGAGAGCAGCTATGCGCTCGGTGTGAACGCGCTCGAGGAGGGGGCTATCAGGAAGATATTCGAGGCGAAAGGGAGGCCTCCGGGCAAATTCATTCCTGTGATTGTTTCCGATCTTCAAATGTGGAAGAGATGCGCATACTTCAACAGGTCTGCGGAGATATTGGTCAAGAAGTTCATGCCGGGGCCGCTGACATTGGCGCTGAGGAAGAGGTGTTCCATTCCGGATCTGTTGAATCCACGCGCTATTGCAGCTCGGATACCAAGGCATCCGGTCGCACTGGCCTTGGTCAGCGCTGCCAAATATCCGATTACATCGACAAGCGCAAACATATCAGGAGCGCCCCCTCTCTATTCTCCAAAGAGAGTGCCGAGAACTCTCAGATGGGCAATTGATCTGATATTAGACGCTGGCACACTGAGAAGACAAAAACCTTCAACAATCGTGGATTTTACGATGGGAGGTCAGCCAACTATAACTAGAGAGGGCGCGATCCCGGCATCAGCGATATTTGAGACGTTGGCTCAGGAGAGAAAAGGAAAGTGACAGAAAAGAGACTCCTTTGCCTAGGTATAGAGGGATCGGCTCATTCACTTGGAATGGGGCTGGCAAATTCTGATGGAAAGATACTCGCCGACGTCAAGGACTGGTATATCCCTCCACAGGGGATGGGACTTCATCCGCGCGAAATGTCGCAGCACCACTCAGAAGTTTCCGGCAAGATTCTCCGTGAGACGTTGCAAGTTGGCGGAGTAGACGCCTCGGACATTGATCTTGTAGCTTTTTCAATGGGTCCAGGCATGGGCCCCTGCCTAAGGACTGCCGCGACCATAGCGAGAGCCCTGTCAAGCTTCCTCAGGATCGAATTGGTTGGAGTTAACCATATTCTAGCACACATAGAGATAGCCCGCCACATCACCGGCGCATCTGATCCAGTTGTCTTGAACGTGAGCGGGGGAACGACTCAAATCGTGGTTTTCGAGAAAGGACGATACCGAGTCTTCGGTGAGACACTGGATATAGCTATTGGAAATGCCTTCGACGTGTTCGCAAGAGAATCGGGAATCCACGACCCTTCTAAACCGTGGCCTGGCCCAAAGTTTGACGAGGCGGCCTCGAAGGGATCAGAGTACATCGAACTGCCATACTTGGTCAAGGGAATGGATCTAGCGTTCTCCGGTCTTGTAACTCAAGCTCTTCGATACCTCAACGAGGGAAAGAGAGTGGAGGATCTCTGCTATAGTCTTCAAGAAACAGCACTAGCGATGTTGACTGAGGTGACAGAAAGGGCGATGGCGCACACAGAGAAGGATACGCTTCTACTGACAGGAGGTTTCGCTGCAAACAAACGACTCCAAGAAATGCTTCAGATTATGACAAGGGAGAGAGGTGGTGAACTCCGGGTTGTTCCACCGAAGTTTGCCAGTGATAACGGTGCCATGATAGCTTGGACGGGTATCCTCGCGTACAACGCAGGGATAGTCACTCCAATCGAGAAGAGCTTTGTCAGACCGAGATGGCGAATAGAGGAAGTCAGAGTCCCGTGGATCAAGTAGATACTCTTCTCACCAAGGACCTTCAATGTGTCATGAGACTCAAGGACCTCAGCGATCAACGAAGGCCAGCCGGCCAAGCCATGGTCGACAGCTATCACTTCAGAGCCACTCGTGTCCCATCGAAAGGTAGATGCCACACAGTCCCGTATTGAATCACTCTTGTAGCTTGAAACTACAATCCAAGTCTTGGGCGAGGCGTTGAAGGCGAATCTGAAAGGACAATGCTTTAATGATTTGCCAAGACCTATCCAGCAATGGTGCTGTGATTGCCGAGACTCAGATTCTTGGGCCTCGCACTCGTCTTGGCTCTAGGTATTTTGCCGACGCCTTCTCTTGGTCAACAAGCTCTGCCAGACCTACTCATCTTGAAGATATGGATCGGAGACAGGAATAATACGCCGATAGCTCCTAAGGCGGGGGAGGCTTTCTACATTTGCGCAACGGTCAAGAACATCGGAAACGCTCACGCTGAAGGGTACTACGTTCATCCCTATTTCGGCGGCAATGCACTGGCAATTGGAGGACCTGGGAAGCTCGAGACAGGAGGAGCGCAGGATTGGTCGTCCGGCCCCGTTTCTGTGGGGCCAGGAATCTACGAGGTTCGGTGGGTATTGAACCCTGATCGCAAAGTTCCAGAGGCAAATTACGGGAACAATGAGATCTCCATGATCATTGTGATTGAAGCAGGTCCTCCTCTTGAGGCATTGCTCCAGCCAATCGGAGGACTTGTTGGCCTCATGATAATCGTTTTAGTCATTCTTGCATTGGGGATGACTCTACGAAGATATTTCGAAAGGAGGAAGAGGATTCAGCCCGCAGCCGAGGGACCGAGGACAGCAAGCCGACATCCCTAGCCCATTGCCTTCATAGCGTTCCATGCATCGTCTCCCACAAAGTGTAAGGTGGATATCACCTTTCCCCGCTCCATCTCTTGAAACGAAGTCGAATCTACCAACGCCTCACCTATCGCCAAAGGTTTCCCATAGGTTTCGTCAACGATCACCAGCAAAGCTCCTTTTGCGAACTCCCTGTCAACCTTCCTGATCCCTCTCACCATGACATCTGCTCCATTGCAGATGTGTGGAACTGCACCCATATCCACGACTACACGAGCCAACCTTTCAACCGCACCATCAAACTTCAGTGTTGGGAGGAGTTGCCCACGTTTCTTCAGAACGACAGGCTTTCCATTGACTAGAATCAGTTCTTCGTCCTGGAGTTGAATCTTCTCTACGAGAGGCTTGAAACCAAAGGCATCTTCACTAAGCTGAAGCCTCGACCTGAAGTCTGTCAGGATAGCCTTTGCCTCCTTCTCGCGCAATGGTATTCGAGTAAGCATGGTTTGGTTCTACTCGGAGCAACCCTTAAATTGTGTCCCGCTCGCCCTTAACGTTGATTGATTCACCTTCGATGGTCGATATGTCAGAAACGGCTACGAAAATATTTGAGCAGAGCCTCAACCAGCTTGTGCTAGTGGAGTTGAAAGGGGGAAGAGGAGTCAGGGGAAAGCTGTTCAGCTTTGATCAACACATGAACTTGGTCCTTGAGGATGCTGAAGAGATCTCAAGCAGTCAAGGAAGGAAGCTTGGAACGATAATTGTCCGTGGAGACAATGTGGTTCTGGTCAGTCCCCCGCCCAAGAGGCAGGGCTCCGCTTGAGATTAGGAAATGCTGGGAAGACATTGGTCAGTCGCCACAGGGTTTTTCGGGAGGGTGAGTGATGACTAAGGGGACAACTGCTCATGGTAAGATGGGGCGCTCCAAGAGCCACATCGTTTGTCGAAGATGTGGCCGCAGAGCATACAACATCACCATGAAGAGATGTGCTGCCTGTGGCTATGGAGCATCAGCCAAACTTCGCCGTTACTCATGGCAAAACAAGAAGATAGACGGCACGCGAATCATCTAGTTCGAGTCATGTCCTGAGCATCGAAGTAAATTCCACGCAGGCATCTTTGTTTGATCAGTAGGTTGCTGCCGAAGACTAAGGCCATTAGCGAGATTCTTGTCCGATTTGGATAGTGTGGAGAGGCAAGATAAATGAGGGAAAAAGAGGGTGGACCAGAGCGCTATTTGGTCTTTGCGAAGTTGTTGATTGTCCTTGCCAGCCACTTCGTTCCTTTAACAAAGTCTTGGATTCGTATGTTCTCGTTGGGGGAATGCCCTCGCGTGTAGGGATATCCGACGCCTATGCATATGCATGGAGCCTTGAGGTTCTTGGTGAACAGGTACATTGGGCCTGTCCCTGCTGACGATATGCTTACCACAGGCGGCTTGGGGTATTCTTGTTCCGCGGCTTTCACAGCGGCCTTGACGAAGGGATCGCTTGGGGGAGTCCTTGCTGCTTCCTCCATGCCATACTCGCGAACAATTATGTCGTTGTATCCTCTTGCTCTCAAGTGCTTCTTCAACCGCTCTAGAAGAATCTTCGGTTTCTGACCGAGTACAAGCCTGAAATCCACTTTCGCCAAGGCTTTTGAAGGAAGAACTGTCTTCGACCCAGGGCCGGTCCAACCTGACACAAGTCCACAGATCGTGCAGGTAGGTTTTCCTGCAAGTGCTTTCTTAGCTTCGAGACCTTTCATTCCTCCAATGAATTTCTTGATCCCCAGCTCCTCTTTCATCGCCTTCTCGTGAAGCGGTTCAGCCTTGAGATACTTTAGCTCCTCTTTCGTGAAAGGTTTGACATCCTTGTACCAACCGGGGAGTAGGATGCGATCTCTCTCGTCTTTCAACGTGCCAAGCGCTCTGACCAGCCGCCAAGCAGGATTATCGACGATGGCTGCATTTGCTGAATGAACATCTCTCACTGGGCCTTTTGCCTCTAATTCCACGTACAGGATTCCTTTTACTCCAAGAGTTATTGTGGGTCTCTCCTCTTCGTCAACTCCTCCGAACTCCCAAACCACGCCGTCGCATCTGAACTTCTCACTGTAACGCTCGAAGTATTGTTCAAGATGTAGGCTTCCGATCTCTTCCTCCCCCTCAACGAGAAACTTGAAGTTGCAAGGTATATCCCCTCTGGTCTTCAGCCAAGATTCCACGAGCTTAAGCCTAGAAACGAGGTTTCCCTTGTTGTCTGCGACTCCTCTTCCGAACATCTTTCCCTCTCTTATGGATGGTTCGAAGGGAGGGGTTTCCCACAGCTCCAAGGGTTCGGCGGGTTGGACATCGTAGTGGTCGTAGAAGAGAACGGTTCTTCTTGGGTTCTTCTTTGACTGAATTTCGCCATACACCAGCGGGAATGCGTTGCGCAGTTCCAGCAGCTCTGCCTTGACGCCAATTTCCTCCATCATTCTGACGACTAGTTCAGCGCACTCTTTCATGCCCTCGTTCTTCGCTGCAACGCTTGGCTGACGGGTCAGCCTCTCCAGATCGGTGAGAAAGCGCTCATGGTTTTGATCTACGTAATCAAGAACTTGTCGCACCATTATGGATCACGCCTGCTACGATAAGTGAGAAGAAGCCAATAATCCTTTGCAAGAGCCCCCTCTTCATGTCGTAACAGGTATTGGAATTTGGTGGGCGCACGCGGATTTGAACCGCGGACCGTCACCGTGTCAGGGTGACATCCTAACCAACTAGACGATGCGCCCAGAAGACAGATAGATCAGGACAAGAATAAAACCTTGCTTGACCGCATGCCCTCATCAACGCAACATTGGAACGATCTTCTTCAGCTCTTTCAGCACTCCTTCGACATAGGCCATAGGCTCGGTACTGGCCCTGCTCTCTGAATCACGAAGTGCTGTTGGGGGTCTCTCTCCTGATACTTTCTCAAACAGCTTGCACCAGTCTTCAGGTATCTGATCCTCAAGTTGCGTCTCAGCAAGCTTGGCAAAGGCCAAAGTCCAGCACCGAGCTACACTGCTCAAGGAATAGCCTCCCCCTCCAAACAGAACTATTCTTCCATCACAGACTTTGTGGGCCAGCGAATGGACAATGTCTATCATCTCCTCGTAACAGTTGGTCGTTAGCCTTAGGTTCG
>CAZVYD010000019.1:0-23595 GCA_964631575.1 uncultured Candidatus Bathyarchaeia archaeon | reverse complement strand
TAGGACTGGGAGTATTCTTGTATACGCGTGATCCTCTCAGAGTGGCTTCGGTCTTTGTCATAGCATGTCCTTGCGCTCTGACCCTCGCGACACCAACAGCCGTTATCGCAAGCATAGGAAATTCAGCGCGGAGAGGGATCTTGATACGGAACGGAGAGAGCTTGGAGAAACTCAGCAAAGTCAACACACTTGTTCTAGACAAGACTGGAACAATCACTACGGGGCATCCAAAGGTTGTGGACGTGAAAGCTTTTCATGGCCAACCTGAGTCTGAAGTGATCAGGCTGGCTGCAACAGCAGAAAGATACTCGGAGCATCCCATTGCGCAGGCAATTCTTGGGAAAGCCGAGGAGATGGGACTCACGCCAGAAGCCCAGAGCGAGTTCGAAGTTGAGCCGGGGCTGGGAGTCCGGGTCGAAAGCGAGTCAGGTCTGATAACTGTAGGAAACCGCAAGATGCTGGAGAAGTACTCAATTCCCCTCAGCGAAGAGGCCGCAGGATGCATGCCAGATCAACTGGCCACACAGAATGTGGTCTTCGTAGCCAGAGACAAGAGAATCGTCGGTGTTCTGTGCGTGTCTGATGCGTTGAGGGACAATGTGAAAGGGACACTGCGGCAGGTGAAACTGAACGGGATCGGAAAGACAGTGATGCTGACTGGTGACAACGAGTACGTTGCGAAGATAGTTGGAGAACAGATAGGTGTCGACCACATCGTTTCGGACGTGCTGCCCACTGAGAAGGTTGACTACGTACGCAGATTGAGAGAAGAAGGTCACAAAGTGGCCATGATAGGCGACGGGATCAATGATGCCCCTGCCTTGGCTGAGGCCGATGTGGGAGTCGCGATGGGGGTTTCCGGCATAGATGTGACGATTGAAACGGCAGGCGTGGTCTTGACGTCCGATAACGTTGACAGGTTTCCAACGCTGCTGAGAATTGGCAGAGAAACGACAAAGATCATCAAGCAGAACATTGCATTCGCGATGGCGGTCAATGTTCTCGGCATTGCTCTTTCAGTTAATGGTTTGATTCCGCCACTGCTGGCATCAGTGATCCATGAAAGCAATGCTCTAATCGCTATGTTCAACTCCCTGAGGCTTCTCCGAGTGAAGTGAGTCATCCATTGAGAATAGCGAAACTCTCACGGTGGTCAAAAGTTCATGCATATGGCTTCAATCAGGTATTTCCGAGTCCACAGAATTCGTCTTCGACACAGCTGCATGATGGTAAGACTTGGCGGCCGCATGCGCTCAGCTGTATACGTATGGGTTAGCGGTTCTGAGTTTCACGTCGATGTTATGCCGAAGCTAGGTAGTCTTGAGCAGGAATTGTTTGCGATGGTAGTGACTGCGTGATATTGGGGGGAATGATTGAATATTCGAATACATATGGATTGTAGCATGTGTTCAATTCGGCGAGGATGAGAATGCCACGTAATCCGATACGAGGTTTAAGAAGACTGAGGCTTAGCTCTGGTTTCCGAAGGTTTCTTACGAACACCGTCTTCGACTCAACGTTCATGTTGCTTGGAGTAGTGATTGGTTCTGCTTTCAGCGAGAACGCTGATTTGAGAGTGATTCTGACGACAATGCTGGTGAGCAGTCTATCGCTCGGTATCTCGACCGGTGTGAGCGTCTATGAGGCTGAAACTCTGGAGCAGGATAAGAGAATCTCTGAGTTGGAGCAGGCGCTGTTCAGGAATCTTGAGGAAACGGCAATCGCAAGATCCGCGAAGAAGACTGTCACGCTAGTATCCTTGGTGAATTTCATCACCCCGTTGATATCATGCTTGTTAACGATATTTCCGTTCATATTGTCGGCCCTCAGGGTGATCGGAATCAGATTGGCCGCTTGGCTCTCGATTGCATTGGCCTTAGCTATTCTTTTCGTTGCAGGAGCCTATCTCGGAAAGCTGGGAAACAGGAATCCTTGGGTTAAGGGACTGAGAATGCTAGTCTTTGGGATCGTTGCTTTTGTGATTGGCTACTGGATAGAGAGTCTCATCTAGAGCCGACGACACTTCCGTCTACTGAATCGTTCAGGTTACTTCGGAGCTGGCTTCGGAGCAGGCTTAACCTTCTCAACATCTATCTCATCGACACCTTTGATAGACAAAGCCTGTTCCTCCATGATCTTTGACATAGCGTCATAGTCTATGTTGTGTCCCTTTATTGTCAGCTTGATAGTCTCAGTCTTGACATCAACATCCACAACAACCACACCACACTCATCAACACCCTCGACTGAACAGAGCGTCTTAGACAGATCCACGACAGAGGTGTCCCTCGGCTTAAGCGCGTCAAGCAAAATCCTTCGAATACGCACAGACACATTCCCACACCCAAGCACTTATTGATGAAGATCGCCCTATTTCTTGCTTTTCGGTGGGTCCGGGAATCTTAGGCCGTTGGATGCCTGTAATCTATGGTGCAGTGCATGGTCATTTCCCGAACCCGCAAAATTCGAACTTCACATGGCTGCATGATGGTGAGTTCCAGCTGCAGCACCACTCTAGCGGTTACTACTGCGGACTCGGGGAATTGAATTGGCAAGTAGTTGTCTCTCGACGACTAGAACTCTTCGGAATAAACCACCACACGACAACTACGGGGTAGGAAGATGTAGAGCCGCTGGCGCAGCTGATCAAAGGTAAGCGTGTGTGATCCTTCCTCTGTCTGTATTCTTTCAACAGAGGTCATTGATTTGGCGTCAATTACTTCGACCACACCCGGTTTGCCTATGGCACAGTACAGGCGTTCATGTCGCGTGTTAAGCCATATCACGTCTGGTGCGCCCGCTATCGAGATCGCGTTCAATTCTCGTTCAGTCTTCAAATCTAGCACTACCACTGCTCCTCCATCGCATGCAACAAACGCTCGGCCTGCTCTGTCGAGATCTAAACCATGAGGACCCGCGATCGAGGTTGAAAGGAACCGGATTTGCGCTGAAGCGTCAGGCTTCAGAAACGAGACACCAGCTGGCTCCATGATGTTTACTAAGAAGCGGTCGCTGTCGGAGTCATACGCGCACCATCTTGGCCTACCTGGCAGCCTGAGTTGGGATGTGATGCGTCCAGTCCTTGGGTTGACGAGACGTACATTGTTGTCCTGAACATCTGCTACCAGTAAATGTCCGTGTCGAGTATTCCATGCAAGGCCGTTTGGCCTCGATCCTGCAACAAACTCTTGTGTAATCTTGAGCGTATTCGCATCTATCATGAGGATTCTGCCTGTTCCCCTAGCTGCGGCAAAGACGACGTTTTCTTGCTGAACGCATATTACGCCGCTTGCTTCAGGGCAGCCGTCAAGGGTTGCAGCATGTTTGAGTTGTTCACCATCGATGACTTCGACGGTTCCATTGGCGGTATGCGCAACAAACACTCGTCCGGTTTGATGATGCACATCTGCATGATCGAATCCACCTTTCGAATGATAGGGCAGAGCCACACATCCGATGCGTTTCAACATAGATTGATTAACCTCCGAACTTCAGTACGATGGAATCGTAGGGTGAGAGAATGTGCACGCAGCTCGCATTCATTTCAAGGTGACTTTCACTGCATAGCCCAAAGCAAGAACTGCTCCTCTTTATAGAACTACTTTGCCGAAGCAGTTTTCCAGACGCAGTACGCGTAGATGGCATCATACATCGGGAACTGCTTCTGGATATTCTCGTGGTCATGTGCAGAGATCGTCTGGAAACCTCGAGCAAAAGCTGCCAAGCCCCTCGACTCTGGAGTCAGATCTTTAGCCTGAGTATCGGCTCCCCTAACTATCTTGGCCATCTCCAGCAGGGCAGGGTCCTTTAGCTCGTACTTCTCCATGATAGCGTCAAAGGAACACTTGTCGCCACGATGCCCAAGTTCAATATCCTTCGCATCGTAGGGGATGGCGCCTAGTTCCTTCGCTCTGGCCACGACTTGACTTGCCGGAACATAGATGAACTCAGCCTGAGAATCCACAAATTTCCTAATCAGCCACGGACAGGCAATCCTGTCCACCATCGCATGACTACGAGTTATCCATTTCAACCAGCTCACCAACAGTAGATTATCTACTTAAGTAGAAGATCTATCCATATAAGGCTAACTCACAGCAGAAAAGATGGTTTGCGATGTCACGACTGATGCCTCGCGGTATGAAAGTAGGAGCCGTCTCACTGTGGCTACTGCTTCTACTTTCCGAGAGACCCATGTACGGCTACGAGCTCATCAGGGAGCTTGAAAAGAGATTCTCAGGCTACTGGAAACCGAAGACAGGCACAATCTACCCTGCGCTAGAAAAACTCGAAAGCAACAAACTAGTTACGAGTCGAATTGAGTTTCGAGAAGAAGCTCCCGACCGCAAACACTATGCTTTGACAGAGAAGGGGCAGATTGAGTTGTCTCAAACAATGGCCTATTGGACTAAGATGACTGAGATTCTAGAGACTTATCGAGAGACCCACAAGTCAATATTCAGACACAGAAGTGAAATCGGCAAAGAGGAGCTGTCCAAATTTCTGATCGGACTTGGTGGGGCCTTGCATGACAAAGAAATCGAGATCACAAAGCTCTTACCAGTTACAGGAAAGAAGAAGGTTCACATAATACCAACAGATCCAATAGCACTGAAATTCTTGTATGCAAAGGAGAATCATAAGCTCGAAATTCACATGGAACTTGAGTGGATACCGAGGAGCACATGCTCGCGCGGCCACGCGTTTTCCATTTCATAGAAAATCACATCTGCGATATTCGACGGAAACGATGTTTTACATGAAGAATAGCTACAATCCCAGAAGCTGGGAGCTGACGAAGCGGCTCCTTGGTTACATCAGGCCTCTCCTTGGCACCTACATACTTGTAAATGTCACCGCCATAGGCAGAGAGGGCATCTACACTCTTGTCGCACCGCTACTGGTGATGCTCATAATTGACTTTGTTCTCGTTCCGGTTCCTGGACGAACCAACTGGTTCTTCGACCTCATGCAGACTTGGGCTGGTATCACCGATAGATTCACGCTACTGATGATTTTGTGTAGTCTGATAATTCTGGCAGGCATCTTGCGCAGCGTGTTCTTCGTCGTACACCGGACCTTTCGCGGCATCCTTAGCCAAAGCATTCTGCGAATCATGCGTCGCGAGTTCTACGAGGCCCTCATAAACAAGTCATTCAGCTATCTCGGACAGGTCCGAACCGGCCAGATCATCAGCCATGTTACAAGCGACATGAACGCCATCGATCTCTTCTACTCCGAAACAGTTAGAGAAGCATTCAGAATGACCCTTCAATTAGGCCTAGCTCTCTACGTTCTTTTCACGATTAACTCAGGCCTAACACTTATCACCTGTTTACCACTACCGGTGATTTTCGTATCAATACGTCTTTACACGAGCCGAGTCCGCCCGCTGATGACTGCGACGAGAAGTCAGTTCGACTCGCTCAACTCAGTCCTGATTGAAGGAATAACAGCACAGAAACTCATCAAAGGTTTCGGGCAGGAGACGGCGTTCGCTGGCAGATTTGAGAAAGAGAACCAAAGCTATGTGGAGAAAAGCCTCAAGACGGCCACATTACAGGCCCTCTACACGCCATCGAACACAGTAATCACAGCCATTGGCGTAGCGCTGGTTCTGATATTTGGGGGGGTCAGAGTTCTTGCTGGTACCTTGACTCTTGGCGAGCTAGTCCTCTTTGGCACTTACTTCACTCAGCTGGTGGGCCCAGTCAGGATGTATGCCCGGCTCATCGATTACTATCAAGATGCGATGGTTAGCGCACGTCGTGTCTTCGAGGTGATAGATGTTGGAAGAGATGTACCAGAAGTGAATAACCCTGTCACTCTTCCCAGACTCAAAGGAGATATCGAGTTCAGGAACGTTTTCTTCAGTTATGGTGGCTCTGGCGAAACGCTCAGAGATGTCAACCTAAACATCAAGGCCGGGGAAAAAGCCGCCATTATCGGATTCGTCGGCTCAGGCAAGAGCGCCCTCACCGAGCTAGTTCCCAGATTCTATGATGCCACCGATGGTCAGGTGCTCATCGATGGACGTGACATCCGTCAGGCATCCTTAAGGTCGCTTCGGAGCCAAATTGGCATAGTGCTGCAAGACATCTATGTTTTCTCTGCAACGATTCGCGACAACATCGCATTCGGAAAGCCAGACGCTTCAAACGAGGAAGTAGAGGCTGTCGCGAAGGCGGCTCAGATCCACGACTATGTCATCTCGATTCCGAAAGGCTATGACACGGTGGTTGGAGAAAGAGGACTCACCTTGAGTGGTGGGCAGAGGCAAAGAGTCGCGATAGCCCGCGTCCTGCTCACTGACCCTAAAATCTTGATTCTTGACGATTCAACTAGTAACGTTGACGCAGAGACAGAGGTCTTGATCAGAAAAGCAATTGACACCCTGCTCGAAGGGAGGACAGCGTTAATCATCACCCAGCGTGCCTCGACATGCGAGTCTGCCGACAAGATAGTGGTTATAGACAACGGGAGAGTCGCTGCCGTCGGCAAGCACATCGAGCTGCTTGAGAAGAGTGAGAAGTATCGCCTTCTGATAGAATCGCAAGCTCTCGTTCTAGGCCAAGAGGTTGACGGCTGATGGCTGAATACTCTGGCAGGTACGATGTGGGCTCCTTGGAGTTGACTGAACGCCAGTTCAGCGACTTGAGCCTAGTGAGGAGAATTATCCAAGAGTACATGATGCGCCACAAAACCCAGATGGCTACCGTAGGGCTACTTATAATTGCGAAAACACTTCTGCTCCTGACCGGTCCCTACATCTACAAAGTGACATTAGACCAAATCATCAGCGGGAAACCGACCGAGAGTCGAAGGCAATTTGCTGAAATCATCAGATCTCTAGCATACGCCATAAGCGGAGGTAGACCGCTTGACATTTGGCATCTGATTCTCGCCGCAGGGTTCCTCTACATCACTGTTGGAACCGCGCTCTGGATGGTGATGAGCCTCCAAGAATACTCAATCAATAGACTGGGCCTTAACGTCATTGCTGATATACGTGCCGACTTTTTCCTTCATCTGGAGAAACTGAGCCAGAGCTTCTTCGAGTATGGCAACACTGGCATGTTAGTATCCAGAGTGACTAATGATGCTGAGGCGCTGAAGAAGCTTGTCTCTTCCGGCATAATAGGCCTAGTCGCTGATCTGCTGAGTGCACTTGCCATTGTGGGCGCCATGTTTCTTTTGGACATTCAACTTGCGCTCGTAACCATTGCCATAGCTCCCATTATCGCTGTGGTTACGCGGACTCTTCAGAAGTATGTTCGCGAGAACTGGAGGATAGCTCGGCAGAACATTGCTTCCATGACCGGAAAGGTGCAAGATCTCATGTTCGGTGCGAAGGTGACGAAAGCGATGGCGCAGGAAGAAAGGTCTCTTGTTGAGTTTGACAGAGTGAACGAGGAGAACATGAAGGCTCAGATCAAAGCAGAAACGATTGCTAATACATATGATGGGGTTGTAAACTTCTTCACCGCCCTCATCAGCGCCCTCATCTGGCTCGTCGGAGGCCAACAGGTCCTCGGAGCCACACGCACTCTAGGTGACTTAATCGCCTTCAGCCAATACAGTACAAGCCTGCTGGACCCTATCCAGAACATCTCAACGTTCTATGGAGAGATTCAGAGTGCTCTGGCTGGAGCCGAGCGTATCTTCGCTGTCCTCGATGTTCAACCTGAAGTCAAAGAAGCACTGGACGCGATAGGCGTCCCTGAAGGAAAAGGAATTGTCGAACTTCGAGATGTGAAGTTCAGCTATGTCAAGGGTCAACCAGTACTCAAAGACGTCTCGATCAGGACACGGCCTGGAGAACGGCTTGCCATTTTCGGACCTACCGGATCTGGGAAATCTAGCATAATCAACCTGATCGGACGCTTCTACGATCCAGAGTCTGGTACAGTGACCATAGATGGTGCGGATCTCCGAAACGTGAAGTTCAAATCACTTAGACGTTGCGTCAGTATTGTCCTGCAAGAGCCCTATCTCTTTCAAGGAACTATTAGATACAACCTCAAATTTGGCCGACCGGATGCCAGCGACGACGATATGATCCGTATCTCCAAACTCGTTGGCATCCATGAACCAATTACTAGGTTAGCCAATGGCTATGACGAGGAGGTTAGCGAGCGCGGCGGAGGTCTCAGCTACGGCCAGCGCCAACTCGTATGTCTCGCCAGAGCCCTCATCGCAGACCCTAGGATACTCATTCTAGATGAAGCCACCAGCAGTGTAGATCCATACACAGAACAGCTCATCCAGAACGCGCTGAAGGCCGAGATGAGCAATAGGACCATCATAATAGTCACTCACAGAGTGAGCACCGTCCGCGATGCCGACCGGATAGTCGTCCTTGATCACGGTGAGGTTCAAGATAGCGGCACCCACGAATACCTAGAAAAGAACAACGAACTCTACCGCCGTCTGTGTGAAATGCAGCTAGTCACCGTTTCTTGACGTGGGATGCTGACAGTCCAGCGGATGCACTCCCGACAATTGACATAGGGTTGGTGATCTGTACTTATAGTTCAGTGTACGCCCGGTCCACTTCATCGAATTTGCACAGGCACAAGGTTTAGATCGCTTCCGGAAAGCGGATAATTTGAACTTATAGTTCAGTGGACATCGTCAAAGCGGGCTTTTGCTCAGAAGGAACACGTGAACTAGCACACACAAAATTGCTGGGCCAGCGGTTTGAGGCCCGGCGGCCGCGCCATTTCGTTACGTTGAGATAGGCGAATCCTTGGGACTCGACAATTCTCAGAGGGTCAGGAACGTGTCTGTGTCTCAATTTTCGTGGGGTCTATTGCTAGGAGCTGAAAAACTATGGCCGATGCGATACCCATCACCCCGAGAGATATAGCCATACCCTCATAGCCGAACAATAGGAGCGCCAACCCTCCAACTCCTGCTCCTAGGGCTGCACCTCCCGAATCAGCTGCCGTGCTTACCGACATCATCGTGCCACGGAATCCTGGAACTTGCTCAAGAGTTAGACTATTCGACGCTGTAAATCTCATACCTGAAAACAAACTACCTAGAAAGCCAAGAGCCACAGAAAGCCACAGATTGGGCACGTTAGTGTAAGAGATTACGAATATGCCGGTGAGTAGGGCAGTAAGAACAGTGAAAGGCTTCCTCCCAAATCTCTTGATAA
Source organism: uncultured Candidatus Bathyarchaeia archaeon (assembly GCA_964631575.1). Lineage (GTDB taxonomy): Archaea > Thermoproteota > Bathyarchaeia > 40CM-2-53-6 > JALHTG01 > JALHTG01. The sequence continues at coordinate 14,432 of CAZVYD010000019.1, read as the reverse complement.
ATCGACCGCTAACTAGGTTACCCACAGTGAAGAATGCAGCTGCCCCCATGAGCAAGACGGTTGCGAAACCTGTGGACACTAGGAATCGTTGCCTGTTGAATGATGAACTGTACAGAAGAAGGGCTTGCCAAGCAGCGAATGAGAGTGCAGTACCGGCCAAGCAGGCGTCAGCAGATCTGTTCGAGAAGACTCTTTTGAAACCCTCGAAATAACTTCTTGGGCTTATCGCGGGGTGCTGCTTTCCAGACATGGCGGGCAGGCCTTTAGCGGCCAACAGAAGAGCTACCGCGCAAATGGGTGACACGAATCCCAAGAAGGCTAGGCGCCATCCTCCTAGGCCTGCGATGAAGCCAATGGCTGGTGCACAAATGAAATATGACACGGCCGCACCAGTCAGAATCCATGCAATCGCGCCAGGCCGCTTCTCAAGAGGGAAATGCTCTCCGACTAATGTAAGACCCATTGGAGTGGCCATGGCTACCCCTAGGCCTGTTATGGAATAGAATGCGAGCATCATGACGAAATCCGTAGCGAACCCGGAACCTAGACCTGAGATGCCAAGGAGCAGAAGGCCCATCACAAGCAACGATTTATGATTGAACCGGACACTGAGGGCGCCCATAAGCAATGCGAAGATGAGAGCCGCCATAGAAGAGGCAGTTCGGATCTGTCCCATAACGCCGACGGGACATTCGAACGTGAGCCCGATGTCGATCAGAAGAAGCCCCGTTAAGATGCCTGAAGGCTGAGTTGCAAAGCGGGAAACAACAAGTGAGGCCAGGACAAGCCTTCCAGGTGAACGCTTCTCTTCAGCGGAGACTGGCTTCTCATTCATGATGATAGAACCTCGATCGCTACAACAGTGGTGGACTACCGATCGGTCACGGTCAGTAGTTAACACTTATGCTCCGTTATGAAACTCCTAGCAATCTAGAGGCTGCTTTTCGAGTAGGCACTCTTAAGAACGGGGAGAGGCAGTTTAGCTTAGGGGTTAAACTGGCGGGGTTAATTGTCGTCTCTTGAACATCTGCAGAACGGTAGATACGCCGTTCTGAAGAAGCTAGGTGAAGGCGGGAAGGGAATCGTATACAAAGCCAGAGACACCACTCTGAATCGTGTCGTCGCCATCAAGATGCTCAAGAACCCCGTCACGACTGGAGGAGCCTATTCGCGCTTCATGACCGAGGCACAGTCAGTAGCCAAACTCAACCATCCAAACATCGTCTCCATCCATGACATTGGCAAGGAAGACGGGAAACAGTTCTTCGTATTAGAGTTCGTGGAGGGCCATAGCCTCCGCGATCTGATCGAATCATCTCCGGAAGGAAAATGCGACATACCTACTGTTCTAAGAGTCAGTATGGACGTTTGCAGCGCGCTTCAATATGCGCACTCTCAGGGCATCCTGCATCGAGATGTGAAGCCTGAGAACATCATGATCACCGTAGATGGCGTAGCCAAGCTCATGGACTTCGGCCTCGCAAAAATGCTTGGCCAACCGCGCCAGACGCAAGAGGGAGTGATTGTGGGCACAGTCGCCTACGTAGCTCCTGAAATAGCGTTGGGGAAAGGTGCTGACGCTCGGTCCGACCTATACTCTCTGGGCGCAGTTCTCTATGAAGCCGTCACAGGCAAGCCTCCCTTTGCTGGAGAGGACTCTGTAAAGATAATCTTCAGCCATATTCACGACTATCCAGTCTCGCCGGACAGGTTGAATCCAGTGGTTCCGCCTGCGTTGTCTGAATGTGTAATGAAGCTTCTGGAGAAAGACCCAGAGAAGAGGTACCGGTCTGCTGCTGATCTGCTCAAAGTGTTCAGAGATGTCGCTGAACAATCGCTGAGAGAGACTGCTCCACCAACTCAGAAGCCTATTCCAGTTGTTCCAAGTCCGCGCCCCATCGCCAGAAAGGAGATTCAACTCATAGACAGGGTTGAGGAGATGAATCGTCTTAGGGAGGCTGTTGACAGAACGGTTCGAGGCGAAGGCGGGCTTCTCTTCCTACGAGGAGAGGCTGGAATCGGCAAGACACGGTTGACGAGGGAACTTGGAGCCTATGCGCGTCTCCGCGGGATGAATGTGCTTTACGGGAGATGTCCAGCCCTGCTGACTATGACGGGTATTCCTCCTTACATTCTCTGGAGCGAGGTGATCAGAGACTACCTACAGGGTTCCACGGCTGAGCAATTGTATCGAGTGATTGGTTTCTATCCGGGTGAAGTCCTCAAGCTCGTTCCTGATCTTAGACAGAGGCTTGGAGCAATCCCCCAGTCTATACAGATAGATCCCGAGCATGAACGTGACAGGCTCTTTGAAGCAGTTTCACAGTTCATCACCAACGTCTCCAAGGAAGCGCCGTTGCTTGTGGTTCTTGACGATTTACAGTGGACAGACCAGAGTTCGCTTCTGCTGACGCATTATCTGGCTCGTGGCGTCTCAAGGGAGCCGCTACTCCTTCTTGGCGCCTATCGAGATAGCGAGGTCGATGAGAAGCATCCCCTGTCCCCAGTGCTAGCTGAATTGAACAGGGAGCGCCTTCTTCAAGCTGTCCCATTGAAACGCATGTCTCTCAACGATGTTACGGAGATGATCAAGCAGATTCTGGAGCAAGATGATCTTCCAAAGGAGTTCTGTGAGCTGGTCTACCAGAAGACAAGAGGTAATCCGTTCTTTGTTGAAGAAGTAGTAAAGTCTCTGAGGGAAGAACAACTCATCCTTCGTGAGGGAAGTCGATGGAAGATCCAAGAAGTCTCAGGAATAGAGTTTCCGGAGACCGTTAAGGGTGTTGTGAAGGCGCGGATAGGTCGGCTAGATGACGAGTGCCGTAACCTGCTGACCATGGCTTCTTTTGTTGGATATGATTTCAGTTTTGAGGCCTTGCGTGGAGTCACTGGCCTTGAAGAGAACAAGCTAGTCGACCTACTGGAAAAGATGATCAAGACGGGGCAGATTAAGGCGAGAGTCGTTCGTGGAGAAGATGCTTGTTCCTTTGCTGACGCTATCGTAAGGGATGTTGTGCATGAGGAAGTCAGCCCTTTGATGCATAGGCGGCTTCACGATGTCGTAGGAAACGCATTGGAGAAGGCATACGCTAACAAGATTGATGAGCACTTAGCGGAGCTTGCCTATCAGTTTCTGGAGGGAGGCGACAAAGCCAAGGCACTTGACTACTTTTTGAGGGCTGGGGAGAAGGCTGTGAAGGTCTACGCCCATGGCGAGGCTTCCACTTACTTCCAGTCTGCGTTAAGCCTACTCGAAGAGACGGAAGGTGAACCGCAGAAGAAAGGCTACGTTTTGGAGAAGCTGGGAGACGCCAAAGAGGCTTTGGGAGAACACGACGCCTCGATGAAGCATTGGAACGAGGCGCTACTACTCTGGAAGAAGCTTGATGAGAAAGAGAAGCTTTCAGGCATCCACCGGAAGATTGCAAAGGTTCTCTTCTATATGATGGATGACAAGGAGAAGGCGGAAGAGCATTGCCAAGAAGCCTTGAACCTCTTGGAAGCCTTGCCTGAAAGTGTTGAACTGGCAAGTCTCTACTTCGATAGGGCATGGATGCAATGGTATGTCGGAGACTTTGATGCGGCTCGTTCTTCCACTGAAAAGGCGATTAGGTTAGCTGAAAGACTCAACGCCCAAGGTGTTGTCGCGGATTCGTACCGCATGCTGGGAGTAATCATCCGCCACCGCGGGGATGTGAAGAAATCTATAGACTATGAAGAGAAAGCGTTGAAAATAGCTCTCGACAACAACTATCTAGAAGTGGCTGTAGGGGCATACAACAATCTTGCGATGTCGCTTCCTCGAAGACAAAGAAGAGAGCCTCTTGAGAAAGGATACGAGCTGGCTGGAAAGATAGGTGACATCTGGTACCGATCAAGGATTGCCGGGAATCTGGCTGAAAGAATGATCGTCGCAGGAAACATTGACAAGGCACTTTCACTTTTGGAGGAGACTCTTGCACTGGCTAGGAAGGCTGGTCAGTTGGCCAACATTTCCATCGGACTGTACATGTCTGGATATGCTCACTTGGTCCTTGGAGAGTGGGAGAAGAGTCAGCAATGCCTTGAGGAATCGTGGAGCATTGCTCAGAGGTTAAAGGCCTTTCAACTAATGTCAAATATCATGTCAGTCTTCGGATGGTTATGTCTCTGCAGAGGAGAATACGTCAAGGCAGTAGAGTGGTTTGAAAAACGATCTGCGCACCTAGAGAAAGCCGGGGCGGAAAAAGACCCTCTGGTGCTGTCCGAAGCTTCATGGGTGATTCCGGCGTACATAGAGCTTGGAGAAATCGACAAGGCAGACAATCAGATCGATATCCTTCGCAAGTCAGCCGTTGAAGCGGCGGATGAAGAACTCGCTGCCATCACGAACACATTGAAGGCAATGGTGCTTCGTGCTCAGAAGAAATGGGAGGAATCCATCAAGCTTTTCGAATCGAGTCTTCAGAACTGGGAGGCGCTAGATGTACGGCAGTGGAATCCATACATCTTCGCTAGAATGGTCCTCTGCGAATACGCTCGGGCCTATCTCGAAAGAGATCAGGAAGATGACAGGGAGAAGGCTCACAGCCTCCTCAACCAAGCCTTAGAAATCTTCGAGAAAATAGGCGCCAAGAAAGACATAGAGAAAGTCATAGCGAAAAAGAAGCTACTCACAGCCTAAGCACGCACGCTACGCTTGACGTGAAGATGGTGATCTGTACCTATCAGTTCAGTGCACGCCCGGTCCACCAACTTTTGGATTCGAAGCCGAGTATTGATCATCAGGTTTGGTCTTTGGTCGCGCCGTCCACATTTGATATTAGCGGAGTGGCTGGGCAAGCATCGATGCCTAACCGTCTGGAAACCTCTCTTGACGTTTCAAGTTCTTGTTAGGGACTATGGATTTGTGATGGAACGGTTCTATGTGTCTGTTCGATTCCTAGAGCTGATCTTGATGTGGCTTTTGCCACTTGACGGGATTTGCACCGCAAATAGTAAGAACCTGTTGAGGCCCTTTCTCAGTTCGGCTCGAAAGAGCAAGATGGATGAGAGGATGGGTGAATCTCGATTAAAAACCAAATTCAAGAAGGAGGAAATGATTTGAAGAGGACTGTTCCACTTCTGAGTCTTCTACTGCTTCCGATGTTCTTCGCAACCTTGACTCCGGTGCATGGAGAGATTGAGAACAAATTGGTCTTAGTAAGCCCGATCTCAAAGGCCTCGATTGACCCTGTGGCAGCAGCTTTCAAGGCCTATGTGAAGGACAAGAGAGGGCTCGAAATCGCGGTGGAGCTCATACCCGGCAGTTCACCTGAACTATACGCCAAGGTCCAAGCGTGGGCCGGCAAACCTGACGGAGATGTCTTCTGGGGTGGCGAGTATCCATACTATCCTGAACTAACTTCGGCGGGATTGTTGGAACCATACATTAGCCAAGAGTGGGATCAACTCCCGGCTGACTTTCAAGGTTTCGCGTTAAAGGATGCCAAAGGACATTGGATGTCTGTAAGCTACTACTGCCCCGGAATAATGACCAATAGGGATCTACTTGCGAAGCTGAACCTGCCTGAACCCAAGACTTGGGATGATCTCCTGGACTCGAAATACAAAGGGCAGATTATCATGACGACACCCGCCAGGTCTGGTGGGCTTCACATGGATCTTGAGATAATTCTGCAGTCGAGAGGAGACGCCAAAGGTTGGACCTACTGGCGAAGACTAGCAGTCAATGTTGGGAAATGGGCGGCCAGAAGTCTAGAAGTCTCAAGTCTAGTTGAGAAGGGTGAATACCCGATTGGCATTGCCATCGCGGAGACTTCCGCCATAATGTCAAAGAAAGCGGGTTACAATGTTGGGTTCGTATATCCTGATGTGGCCTTCTTTGTCCCGAGCCCCATAGGCATCCTGAAGGGTGCGACTAGACCTAACATAGCAAAGCTATGGATGGACTGGGTACTCTCCAAAGATGCGCAGGCAGAATTCCTCAAAGGAGACCTTCTCCCAGCAAGGAAAGACATCAGATTCTCTGACTATCCCAACATCCCAGGCGCAGCGATCATGAAGGACTTCATGAAGGCAGAGAACGTTTACGGCATTGCTGTAAAGAACTATCCGATGGATTTCTCCTTATACACGAAGAGGTTCTCTGATGTCAATACACTATTTGACGACACCATATCCAAGAAAATCGACGACCTGACGAAGGCTTGGAGTGCCATACAAGACGCTGCGAAGTCTATCACAGAAGCGGAGAGTACGATAGCAGCCCGTGAGAAAGAAGGATACGACGTGGCCAAGGCAAAGGATAACATCAAAGGAGCAAAGACCCTGCTTGGCGATGCAACAACGAACTTCGACGCAGGGAAATATGGAGATGCAACTACTGGCGCCGCGAAAGCAAAAGAACAAGCCGTTGCCTCTGTCGGCCTAGCGAGAAAGCCAGAGTGGTATGAACAACCGCAATCCATAGCCCTTGTTCTTGTGGCTGCAATCGTCGCCATAGCGATCCTCGCAATGCTCAAGAAAAAGAAGAAATGATTCGAAAGAATCTAAACTCCTCCTTTTTGTTACTCATTACATTCGAAAGGTAAAGCTGTCGAAGACAAGTTCAACCGATGAGAGCAGGATCTGGCAAATGATAGATATTGTCGATGTGACAAAGAGATTCGACGATGTCAAAGCTGTGGACAATGTTAGCATCAATATAAAGAAAGGAGAATTCTTCGCGCTCCTTGGCCCCTCAGGATGCGGAAAAACAACCACCTTGAGGTGCGTAGCAGGCTTCGTGAAACCTGACGAAGGAGAGATAATTGTTTCAGGGGAAACCGTAGTCTCAGTTAGCAAAGGAGTATTTGTGCCACCTGCAAAGCGTGGCATGGGGATGGTTTTCCAAAGTTGGGCCGTATGGCCCCACATGAACGTCTTTGATAACATTGCGTACGGCTTGAGAATACAGAAGCTTCGGAAGGATGAGATTCGACGAAGAGTAGAAGACATGCTGGAAATCGTCCAGATGAGAGGGTTGGAGAAAAGATACCCGCAACAGCTCAGCGGAGGACAGCAACAAAGAGTTTCGCTCGCCCGAGCGCTGGCCCCACAGCCAAGAATCCTACTGTTGGACGAGCCCCTGAGCAACCTTGACGCGAAACTAAGGGATGAGATGAGGTTTGAACTGAGACAGATTCAGAAGAAAGTAGGCACTACAAGCATCTATGTCACACACGACCAAGCAGAAGCAATGACATTGTCCGATAGGCTGGCGGTGATGCATCAAGGAAAGATTCATCAGGTTGGCGACGCAGAGCAGATATATGGCAGGCCAGCAACACAATTCGTCGCCGACTTCATAGGTCTCACAAACCTGATCCCAGCAAAGATAGGCGATGGTTATGTTTCTTTTGATGAGTGGCAGATCGAATGCAACATTCCAGACGCACTGAAGGCTTGTAACGACGCGATACTTTCGATAAAGGCAGAGAACGTCAAGATTTCTTTGACGCCAGATACTGGAAGGAACATCGTTAGGGGAGAGGTGGTTGCCTCCGCGTACTTAGGGGATGTCCGTGACTACAGGATACGAATAGGCGAACGCCTAATCAGGGCTAGGACAGACCCTTCGTTGGTTTTTGGTCAAGGGGACTCAGTTTATGTTCACCTAAAGCCTGAGCACTGTGTCGTCATAGGTAAGGCTTGACCAGAGTGCTTCTAAGGCGAAAACTAAAGACAATTAGCTTAGGCAACGTTGCACTTAGTCTTGGCATCTATCTGATCATTGGGATGTTTCTTCTCTACCCGATTCTCATGGTGTTCTATGAGAGTTTCTTCTTGGACGGCAAGTTCTCTCTCGTGTACTACGCCAGTTTTCTGAGCGATCCCTTTTACGCAAAGTGTTTTTGGAACAGTCTGGTTGCAAGTGTTGTCAGCGTTTTCACAAGCTCTATCGTTGGTATCCCCATGGCGTATTTTCTTTCAAGGTACAGAATTCCAGGTAAGACTCTTTTCATGACGATCTCATTGATTCCAATGATAGTGCCGCCTTTCGTCGGAGCAATGGCATTCGTATTCCTCTTCGGGAGATATGGCACGATAAATCTGATCCTGATGGATTGGCTTGGAGTGATCAAAGAGCCAATAAACTTCGTGTATGGCCTACACGGCCTGATTTTTCTGGAGACATTGCATCTGTATCCGCTGATGTATCTGAACTCGGCAGCCGCAATGACTCAGATAGATCCAGCGTTGGAAGAGACCGCAGAAATCCAGGGCGTATCTGGCCTTAGGAGATTCCTCACTGTAACCCTTCCATTGGCGACGCCGGGGATCGCAGCTGGAGCCTTTCTTACGTTCATCTGGGTTTTCTCTGACTGGGTGACTCCAATGACATTGGGAGTGCAGGAATTCTTGGCTCCGCAAGCATATTCAGATCTGATACAGTTCACAGACATTCCAAGATTTCAGAAAGGAATGGTCGGGTGCATCATCATCGCCCTCTTCTCCATAGTGACATTGACTGGAATGAGAAAGTACGTCAGTCTCAAGGAGTATGTCTCATTGAGCAAAGGTGCAACCAGGGAGGGGAGGATAATAGAAGCGGACAATGTGAAGAGAGGCCTCGCTTTCTCTTTCTGCACTGCCGTCGCTTTTCTTTCACTGCTTGCTCCTGTCTGGCTTACGATATCTTCCTTCGCTAAAGTATGGAAACTGACACCTTTCCCCCTAGAATACAACTTTGACAACTTCCTGTTCGTTCTCTCCGAGACTCCGACCTACATAGTTAACAGCTTCAGATTCTCTGGAGTTGCCCTAGTGATAGATCTTACACTTGGATTGATGATAGCCTTTGTTCTGGCTAGGACACGCATTCTAGGCAAAGATCTTATGGACGGTTTGGTGACGATGATACTTGCTGTCCCTGGAATTGTGGTCGGCATAGGATACCTTAGAGGATTCCACAGGTTTGTCATCCCGTTGATCGGCGACACGCTGACGCATCTGTGGATCATTATGCCCTTGATCATAGCAGTAAGGCGAGTACCGTATGTTGTGCGTTCATCATACGCCTCACTTCTCCAGATGGACACGGCTTTTGAAGAGGCGTCAGAGATACTTGGAGCTAGCAGGCTCAGAACGTTCTTCAGAATAGATCTCCCGCTAATTGTTAGAGGCGTCTTCTCTGGCACATTGTTCTCCTTTGTAACAGGAATTCAAGAAGTGTCCTCCACGATGTTTCTCTTCCTGCCTGGTTGGGAGACCATGACGATAGGAACCTTCATACTATTCCAGTCAGGCGGACGATTTGGGGCAGCGGCAGCCCTTGGAGTCATTCTTATGGCTGTGACATCGGCGACGATAATCGTTGCGAACAAGATCGGCGGGAAATGGTTGGGGGGAGCCTTTGGTGCCTAGTGAAGAAGACGGTCGCCGTTTAGCGAACAAGGCGGAGCGCATTCTTCTCTATCAATGAAGGATGCAACATGAAGGATCGAGCTTACGTAATAATCGGTGGTCCGCAAGCCTCCGGAAAGAGCTTGGCGCAAAGACACATAGGGACAACCTACAGGAACATTGTCGTCCTACGAGAGGCCGCGCAAGTTCTTCTAAAGAGAGAAAGAGAGAGGGGAAACGTGCTCGGCGGCGCCCTTGTCGACAGAGAATTCGAAAGGAGAGTACTTCAGTTTGATCTAGAGAGGATGCAAAACATTCCGCACAAGCCAAGCAACGACATATATGTGGATGAATCCAACATCTTCACTGCAGCACATGCAAGGGTAAAGAACGCGGACTTGGCAGAGACACTGTTTCTCAAATACACGCAGGCACTCAACTCGTTCAGTACAGGGATAGTATTCATTCATGTGACTCCTGAAGTTTCTTGGAGAAGAAGAGAACTCGCGTATGTGAGACGGTATCAAGGAACCATGGACTTTGAGGATCGGATGAAGCGTTCGAAAGAATATATCTTCCAGCTCTACCGTCATATGACTGCATTATACCAAGCTCTACCGTATCCCAAACAGTGGGTTGAAGGAGCAGTTCCATTTCACGAGTTTGAGAGAAATGTGGAGACTGCGTTTGAGAAAGTCTGCCAAGGACTAGGAATCAGATTCGAGAGAAGATTGTAAGACAGTCTAGTACAGTTGAACCCCTTGATCGTTGGCCTGTTTTCATCACTTACCTAGGCAGTGGACCTATTCTTGGAAAGCAGCTAAGGACTTGAGTCTGTTACGACTAACCCCAAAAGAGCGTGCAACATGGCGCAGGCCACATCGCGAAAGTTGCTGATCTGAACCTATGACTCCACGAGCATCGCCGAAGACTGAAACTGCCAAACACAAGGCATCCGCATTCGAGAAGCTATCGTATCAGAAATCACGCGAGTTCCTGGGTGATGTCACGTCAGGACGTTCCACCTGGCCAATTGGATAAATACATCTCTGGCGCTCGCTATATTACAGGCAGTTGTTGCCCAACTGTGTCTGGTGAGTTGAAGTGCACACGAAGAAGTATCAATACGGGATATGCGGCGTCTATTGTGGTCAATGCCCCAGTGGTAACGGAAGAGTGAAGGCAATCGCTGGCGAGTTGAAGAGGCTCGTTGACACGGTCCGGTACGAGTGGGTCGGGTACGCAGTCAAATCTTTCAGCTTTGAAGAATTTAGAAAGGGATTGGAGTGGTTTGCCAATGCTCAATGCTCAATGTGCCTAAACGGCGGAGGGGCTCCGTGCGAGAATAGGAAATGCGCTGTCCAGAAGAAGTTTGAAAGCTGCCTTCTCTGTGACGACTATCTTGCATGCAAGCACACGAAATATCAACGGGAATGGTATCCATTTGTCGTCGACAATTACAATCGTGTTAGACAAGTAGGGTTCCCGAAGTATCTCGAGGAAGAAGAGGAGAGAAGCAGAGCAGGCGTTGATCTAATGGGCCATCTAGAACGAAGATGCTGCAAAGTGGTCAAGCTGGAAGACAAGTAGTCCACCGTCTGCAATTCATGGAAGGGCAATGTCGCTCTCAGCAAGAGTAGTCAGTCTGTTTCTGATGAGGCTTTCTCTATTCTGTCATCTTAGATCTCAGAAGGCTCTTTGGGTCAAAGTACTTGACGTGAGGAAATTGAAATGGATTGCTGACATCGTGGCCAAAGGGCTCTTCATCATCAGATTCGTGGTGTCTGTGATACCATTCATCGAGTAAGGTGTCGGTGAGTCTTCTGAGAGGGACCTCCAACTTTGGCTCACAGAAATACTTAGCGTCACCCGAGAAGACGTGCGAACATTCCCTTAGGCCGAAAACTGGATGATGGTCGAGGAAGTATACAGACCCTTCGAGAGGGTACTGTTTCACGCAGTTGACTATTTCCTGGCCGGTCTTGCCGCCAAATGGATAGAACGGAGCCGGAGAAGTCTTACATCTGAATGGCGACTCTTCTGCATCACGGCGCACCCCGGCTATGTGGACCTCAGTCTTGTGAAATCTACAATCCAGTCTGATGCTTAAGCCTCCGTTCACAACCTTGTAGCACTGTTCTCTTGGGGGTCTTAGGAAGAGAAGTATCGGCTCGTAATCATATTTGTGAGAAGCGAGGGTGCCTCCTAGGCACACTTGTTCCGGCCAGTACACGTAATACTGAAGACAAAGCTCATTGGAGCGTCCCTCAGAAAGGATCCTGTAGTATACTGCCTCAGCCCTTGGCTCACTGTACTGGCCCCCGTAAATCACGGGAGCATAGTCCATGGCGAGAGTGTCACAAAAGAAAAGATTGAGGTTGCTTACCAAGTACTTACTTGTTTCAGACTCAAGATTATACTTCTTTACTTCACCTAGTTGAAGCAACATTTTTCATCACGCTTGCCCTAATCTTCTCCTCTGCAAAGTCAACATCTAGAAGAAAGCAAGAAGCATGGACTGCCCAAGTTCTGAGAGCCCAAACAACGATCATGAACAACGGCAAAGATTCTGCGAAATGGAAGGACCACAAGCCATCCAGCGACCCAACGAACTCCATGGCTCCCCCCACAATCATGCCGCTGATCATTAAGGAGATCGTCCACCCGAGCGGTTGCGTGTAAGCATAGAACAAGCTCAACATACACATTACGGCATAGAGAAGAATCACCGGCGACCTCAGAATGGGAAGATACCCCTGCATTCCAGCGGAGACGGGCAGAAGTATGAGGATCACAAGTGCCGGTATAGTTCCTGGCCGTTTCCTCCTGTTCTTCCATGGTAAGAACTTCGAGAGCATCGTAGCGATCATTAGAATGAAGACCATGAGGAGACTCCAACCGAATACTGATATGGGCGAGGGTACGCCTCGGTCGTAGTACTCATAGACTCCCGTTGAAACGTGCAAGTATTCATCTACAGTCGCTACTGCAATGGTGACTCCTGCTAAGGTTACAAGCTTCTTGGTTCTCACTCTTGAAGCCGCCCAAAGGCAAACGGCTGAGACACAGAGGAGGCCGGCTGAGAACCGAATTGGTACAAGTGCATGATATCCGCCCAAGAAGAATGCTGTAACTGTGCCAAAGATCAGAACTAGTGCGACAAGGAGGCTCTTGAGCTGCATATCTTGATATGTCGGAAGCTCTGCACTAGATAAGATTCTTACTACAAATCGGTGTCTTGATCAAAAGTAGAGTTTTATACCCTAGTGAAGACACAGCTACTTCTGGGGATATGACCTGAGCTACTTTCTTGATCCGCCAGCCCTTTTCCTGCTAGGAATGTTCGTGTACTACCTCGGGAAGAGGTTCGGATGGAGCCTTCGAACCACGCTAATCCTAGGATTATTCATATCCGTCGGGCCTTTCATGACTGGGAGCACTCTCCTATACCTAGACGTGATCACTTGGCCTCTGCCCCCTACGCCGGGCTCAGTCTGGATGTTCCACACGAATTACACAGGAATTCATAAGGCAGACGTGCCGCTTGTTCTTGCAGTCTTCATGCTCCTAATCTATCCAATGTGGCTTCTTCTAGGAGACGTATTCGCCCGGAAGCTTGACTTGGGGTTCATAGGCCTAAGGGAACTCTCCTATCAAGACGTAAGGAGCCGCAGAAAGAAACCTGCCACAGAATTCGTAGTTAAGCGAGGGGACTCACCAAGAGCACTCACCAGAGAAGCAGTAAATTCCCTAGGTGGAATCGAACGCTTCGTCAACGAGGGCGATCAGGTCATGATCAAAGCAAACATCTGCGGCGGAAACCCGACCATACCAGGATCGTACACTAGCATGGAGGTCGTTGAGGAACTCGTGAAAATGATTCGTGAGGTTGGAGGAAAACCATTCGTCGTCGACTCAGACATGATCTGGACAAAGTTTGACTCGGCCGCAGAAGATGAAGGTTGGATAGAATGGGCTGCGAAAACAAACGTTCCTCTCATAAACCTCAATAGGACCAAACAGGCTCACTTCAATTTCGGCAAGAGTAGCGCCATAGGTAGGGTTCCTGTATCCAAGATGGCTGTTAAGGCTGACATCATCATCTCAGTTCCTACGATGAAGACACATCTTCTCTGTAACGTGACTCTGGGTATGAAGAACATGTACGGCACTTTTCCAGAGGAGAACAAAGCCAAGTTTCATAGGTTCAAGATTGAAGAAGTGATCTTCGAGGTTAATAAGGCGTTTACACCGAACTTGACAGTGATCGACGGAACGATGGGCGGTGAAGCATGGGGCCCATTATCAAGTCGACCCGTGAGATTCATGACGGTGGTTGCGTCTAGCGACGTTGTTGCTGCAGATGCTGTAGCCTGCCAGCTTATGGGATACGATCCCTTCGAAGTTGCACACATAAAGATGGCGCATGACGCAGGATTAGGCAACGGAAGCGTAAAGCTCGACTTCTCAACCCTGCCTCACGCTCATAAAAAGGATGGCAAATGGGTGAAGCCCGAACCATCGGTTTCAAAGTTCTATGAGGGGCTTGTTGAGGCGTTGCTTCTATTGCCCGGGGCACAAGCTCTCTTCGATCTAGCGGCAGACTTTGTGCTCTTGCAGATGGCCAGGATCCCAATCTTCAGAGAGATGACACCCATGACGGAAGCAGTTCTAAACGATGTGTTAAGCGGACTGTTTAGAAGTGGCTACAGAGTCGCCGCATGGACCGATGACGACCTCAAGAGAATGCAAGAACATCTTGACAAGTTCTGGGAGACAATCGAAGCAGAAGGAAGACTGTGAACGAAGACAAGAGAAGCCAAACAGAATAGGTCCCCCTCACGCTTGGTTTTGAAGGGAATGTTCGTATTCATCCAGGACCTCGGGGTGGGTGAAGAGAGGATTCTATCCAATTACCTTGGACAGAATCTCGTAGCTCTTCAATGCATCTGCCCTTTCCACGACAATAGTGGTCTCGGTGTAACAAGAAGCAAATGCCAATGAGTAAACGTTCTGCGCCGACAACAGGGATGTCATGTATGAAACTACCCCTGGAGTTGTCTGCA
>CAZVYD010000018.1:0-23620 GCA_964631575.1 uncultured Candidatus Bathyarchaeia archaeon | reverse complement strand
GAACGTTTCCAAGCAGACCCCCAGAGCCGACACCTGAAACGTTGAAGGACACTTCTAGACTGGTCTCGGAGCTGAGAGCTGATCTTGGAGTGGCACATGACTCTGATGCTGATCGATTGTCAGTGCTTGACGAGAAGGGACGATACGTAACAGATGATAGGCTCCTTGCCTTCTTTGCGAAGATCCTGCTCCAGAAATATGGGCCGGGTAGGATCGTAACATCTGTCGATACCTCGCCACGCATAGATGAAGTTGCCGAAAGATACGGTGGGCGCGTTGAAAGGACCGAGCTAGGTAAGACACATGAAGCGCTTGCCTCCGATCGAGATAGGCCACTACTCTGCTGCGAACCGTGGAAAATAACGGATGTTCACTGGGGATACTGGGGAGATGGCATCTACGCCGCGTGCAGACTTGTGAGCGAACTATCTAAGGAAAGGCGCACGCTCACGAATCTACTCGAAGACATACCCGACTATCCTCAGAGAAAGCTCGCTTTTCCTTGCCCTGATCACATCAAGAATAAGGCCATGGAAACCATCAAGGGCAAGCTCACGACGGAGAAGAGGGCCAAAGACATATGGACCTACGATGGAATACGGGTCAACTATGAGGATGGCAGCTATGCTCTTCTCAGACCGTCGGGGACAGAGCCAAAGATTCGTGTCTATTGTGAAGCTAAGTCAGATAGCAGCTTGAAAAAGCTAGTTGAGAAGTGTGCTGCCTTGGTAGAGATGGCAACCAAGGTCGGATAGGAATCAAAGAACTATTTCTTCTTCGCTCTTTTTCTGCCGACAGGGCAGACCTTGACGCATATGCCGCATATGCTTACCCCGTATCGCGGGTCGTCTCTGAACTTGAGTAGGCGTTGATAGCACGCATCCGGGTCAAAGACCTCTTCCCGAACCCATCCATCTTTGATGGCCTTAGCTGACTTGATGGCATGCGTGGGACAGGCTCGGATACAGACATCACATTCTCCGCACTTGTTCCCAAGAGGGGTTCCAAGTTTCAAGGGGATCGTCGTCAAAATCGATGCTAGACGAACTCTCGGGCCGAATTCGGAGCTAATGAGTAGCTGGCTCTTTCCGATCCAGCCGAGCCCTGCGAGAGCGGCGACTGCCTTATGGGATATTGCGCCCTGATACTGTTCAGGCCTTGTCACCTGAGAAGCGGGTATCGGCAGAGCAGCATATCCTTCAGCCTGGATGCGGTTAGTGATTCTCAAGGCGATATCATCTAGGAGAGCGTTCACAGCCTTGTAATGGTGAGCGTATTCAGGTGTTGGATCGGCCACAGTAATGCGATCGATTATCGAATCGGAGAGCCTCATTCCAACTGAAATTCCGAAGGGAAAACTGAGCAAAAAAGCATCCGCGCCACTGTACGGCTGGAAATGCGTTAGATCAGCCACGCTGAGCAGGTCTGCTCCAAGATCTCTAGCAAGTCTTTCCAACTGAACTGATGTAGTTCGGCATGGTCCGGCGAGCTCTCTTTCTCTCAAGATACTTTCACGCCTAAGGTCCTATCCTATGTCCATGGTTGGTGCAGATGTAATCTGATGATGAGACCGATCAATTGCCGAAGATCCACCAACAAAAATCTTCGTGTTACAAGAGCCAGAATCTCGTCTTGCAGTTCGACAGTACTCGGCCAAAAGGCGAGGATCACAAGGCCAAGAGTGGCTGCACCAATCAAATGCGGTATGGCTGCCACTCTGAAATGTCTTCCGAGAATTCCGAATGTTGACTTGAAAACTCTCCGTTTGCTGCAAAACTCATCGATTCATGGCCTTGTGATTTCGTGTCTATAAGTTGATTGTCTATCAGCAAGCATCAGATCTGCTCGCTTCAATCGAGCAACCCTTATTTTTCTGCGACAACAACCTGTTCGCTCTGAGGAGAACGGTCACGAGCAAGGCCCAACTTCTAGACGAAACGTATGACAAACTCATTCGAGTCTCTACAGGATCAGCCGTGACCTTGGAACTTGGGAAAGGTCTTTTGGACGTAATGCCGACAACTGTGTACTTGCTCACTCACCATTCAAGAAAGTGTTCGGCTAATTGTCTGTTCTGTCCTCAGGCCAGAGGTAGCTCAAGCAGGTCAGATCTTCTCTCAAGGGTTAGCTGGCCACTATTTCGCTTGGAAGAGGTTGTTGATGGCCTCGTGAGGGCTAAAGATCGTGTAAGGAGGGCTTGCATACAAGCCATAAATTACCTTGGCGTAGTCGACGACATTCTAGCGATCGTTCCTCAAATCCTTTCGAAGGCAAGCATCGACATATCTGTTTCCTGCCAACCGATGGACACCGATGCCCTCCGTAAGCTTCACAAGGCCGGAATTGATCGAATCGGCATTCCACTAGATGCTGCCACCCCTGAACTATTCAGCATCGTCAAGGGATCAAGAGCCGGGGGGCCTTACACTTGGGAGGCCCATATGCATGCGCTTCATCAGGCAGTCTCGGTGTTTGGGACTGACCGAGTGACGACACATGTGATCGTCGGACTTGGCGAAACAGATCAAGACATGCTGAGGTTCATTCAGGCGATGGTTGACTTGGGCATCTATCCCGCCCTGTTTGCCTTCACTCCTATTCCGGGAACCATGTTAGAGAAGAATCCCCCGCCATTGCTCTCACGATATAGGATTATTCAGACCGCACACTTTCTGCTTGCCAACCGACTTGTTGGGATCGAGAAAATGAGGTTTGATCCAACAGGGGCTGTTGTAGGTTTCGGGATCTCAAGAGAAGAGCTGATCCCGGTCATTCGATCGGGCCTTCCATACTTGACATCGGGCTGCCCAAACTGCAACCGGCCATTCTACAATGAGAAGCCGAGCGGCCCGATATACAACTTCCCGAGGCCTCTGACACCTACAGAAATCGAGGAGGTTGAGCGAACCTTGGATTGTGTCTGTCATGGCTGAACGATGGAGGCTTGTCAGAACAGGGTTCAATGATGCCTTCACGAACATGGCTATGGATGAAGCCATCCTTAACTCCGTAGCTGAGCGATCTGCTCTGAACACCGTTAGGTTCTATCGATGGAAGCCTTCAGCAGTCTCCATTGGGTTCTCACAGCAAGTCGAGAAAGAGGTTGAAGTCGAGGCGTGTAAGACTTTAGGTGTCGATGTTGTTCGGAGACCAACTGGTGGCGGCACGGTATATCATGATTCTAATGGGGAATTGACATACAGCATCATTGCCCGTTCTGATGTTGTTCCTTCCGACGTGATCTCTTCCCACCGTTACATTTGTCATGGAATTGTTCTGGCTTGTAGACATCTCGGCCTAAACGCAGAGCTGAGCTTCGATGATAAGGGACGGCAGTGTCCAAATGTAACTGTTGATGGAAAGAAGATCTCCGGTGGGGCCCAGATACGTCGAAAGAACGCGTTTCTTCAACATGGAACGCTACTCCTCGATCCAGATCTAGAAATAATGACGAAGACATTGAAGATGGGGTTGTCGACAGCATGCATGCCTGTAGAGAAACTTGCGTTAAAGGTCACGACTATGAGGCACCTCCTCGGGAAGCCTGTACCATTTGAGGAATTGGAAAACAGTCTAAGATTCGGGTTTGAGAAAGCATTCAATACGAGACTTTCCGAGCAAGTTCTTTCTCCTTACGAGTTGGAGCAGGCCTCAGAGCTTCGTTTGAGGAAATACGCGACTTGCGAATGGAACTTCAAGCAGTAGACGACCCAGTGCATGGAGCAAGAACGACTCAGTCATATTGACGAGTTGCGTGAATCCATTTTAAGGCTCTTAGGGCATCCAGAGTCATCCACTTGCTTTCTTTCCCTTTTGTCTCCAAGTTTACATGCATTCTACCGGTTGGAGTGCTCTCAAGAATCCAACGACCATGAGCATTCTGCTTGGACAATAGAATGGATAGGGCTTCGTTGCACCTTTCGTCAGCTCCATAACCCAACTTACCCAAGACACGGAGACCCCTCAATATGTCATAGCCGTAGAAACTAGGAAATGACAATCTGAGCCAATTGCGATTAATGATTTTGAAGCTGTGATGGTCGGCTTTGAATAGTCGGTGCATCAATAGGAATTCTGCTCCTCGTTCAGCAGCCTTTCTAGCAGCGTCAGAAGTAATCCCGGTTTCCGAGAAGGCTTCAAGCGCACAGATAGTTCCATAGAAACAGCTGTGCACATCCCTAATGTGCGCCTTCCAATAAGGACATAACCACCCTCCATCACTGTTCTGGACTGAAACTAACCAGTTCAGAGCCCGCTTGACCCGTACGTCATGCGCATAGCCCAACCTCAGAAGAGCACTGACAATATTACCCGTGAGACACGAGTATTCATGCTCTCTAATCTTCTCGGCAGTCCAACTTTCGATATTTCCTAGCGTCTTGCCTTCCCTCTTGAGACTGTGGTATTCTTCTGCGGCTCTGCCGGCTGCGTGTGTGGAAAACCCGCCCTCTCTCAACTGGTGACGAAGAATGAAGTCACAAGCTTTCCGTACTCTTGGGTAGTCTTTGCTTAAGCCGAGAACCCCGAGAATCATGGCTTGCCAGTATGTTGACTTGTATTTGGGAGTGTAGAGGTTCGTTGGAGATTCCCAGCTTCCAAGTCTACTTTGCTTCTGAAAGATCTTCGTGACGATTCTTGAGGACGCAATGGCTTCCTTTGATTCGACAACATCAGAATGGCCCTGTTGATATTCAAGGACATCTCTGAGAGTGAAATATCTGACGGAGGGATTGTTCTCCTCCAAGAGCCAGCCAGTTGGATCAGCCTTTAATATAGACTTCCAGTCCTGCAACTATGACACCGCATCTTGGTGAGAGGATCCTAGTCCTCGGCGACCACTGAATCCATGATCTTTCCTTCGATGAATCATTATAGATTTCTTTGACACAAAACTATTGCTCTGCGGGCGCCGCTGACTTTTCACATTTGTCATCGATTCGAGAGATCGCTCAAGTTCAAAAGATATTAAGGAGTGGTGTGTGTTGAGTTCCCTTCAGTGGTCTAACATGTCTAGTCCGAAAGATGCTTATGACAAAGCCTTTCAACTCTTGGAGCAACACCACAAATGGTTCTCTGAGAGCATACCACTCATTGCGAGCGAGAACGTTTCCAGCGCAGCAGTCCGAGAGGCGCTTATGAGCGATTTCGGAAACCGTTATGCTGAGGGTTGGCCGGGCGAGCGCGTTTATGCAGGCTGTGTCTACATTGACCAAGTCGAGCTTCTATGCATAGATCTAGCCAAGAAGCTCTTTCGAGCCGAGTTCGTTGATGTACGCCCAGTTTCTGGAGTCTGCGCTAACCTCGCAGTCTACAGCTCTTTTGCAAACCCGGGCGATACGATGATGTCGCTTGCGATACCGAATGGAGGGCACATAAGCACAGGGAAGGTGGAGCTGGGAGGGACTGCCGGAGCAGTTCGAGGTCTGAAGGTCGAGTATTTCCCATTCAATGTCGACGAGATGAACATCGATGTTGACAAGACTAGAGCGAAGGTTGAGAAATTGGCCAAGCAGGAGGGCGCCTCACTGAAAATTGCTATGTTCGGTGCATCAGTGTTCCCGTTTCCTCATCCTGTCAAGGAACTTGTAGAGACCTTTCATAATGTTGGAGCAACAGTCTGCTATGATTCTGCGCACGTCAGCGGCCTCATCGCAGGAGGACAATTTCAGGATCCACTCAGAGAGGGAGCCGACGCTGTGACGGCAAGCACACACAAGACCCTGCCTGGACCTCAAGGAGGCATGGTCATCTCATGGGAAAGATTCGCAGACAAGATCAAGAGGGCGACCTTCCCAGGTTGCGTGAGCAATCATCACCTTCACAGCGTCGCCGCCAAGGCCATTGCGTTCGCTGAGATGCTAGCCTTCGGAAAGCAGTATGCTGAGCAGATCATTAGGAATACGAAGGCTCTCGGTCAAGCACTCTTCGAGAAAGGGTTCAAGGTTCTAGGCGAGAAGAAAGGATTCAGTCAGTCTCACGTCCTCATAATGGACATCACAAGCTACGGCGATGGCAGAACGATCGAGAAGAAGCTTGAGCAGGCGAACATAATTCTGAACAGAAACCTGCTGCCTTACGACCTAAAGTTCGATCGGCATTTTGAAGCCCCGGGCGGAATCAGATGCGGCACTTTGGAATGTACACGGCTTGGAATGAGAGAAAACGAAATGAGGGAAATCGCTGAGTTGATGGCGCGAGTGGTGGCCAAAGGGGAACCTCCAGAAAAGGTTAGACAAGATGTCGTCGAGTTCCGTAGAGGCTTCCAGAAGATCCATTTCGCCTTCGACACCACACGCGAAGCCCATGAATACATTAGGATCCGATAGGCGACTAACAGTTCAAGAAAGAGCAAGCATTCTCGAAAAGGTCCGCAATCTGTGGCACCCCCCAAACACGTGCGGCTTCGGTCTAGGGGCAAGGCTTTCTGCCGGGCATGAAATCTTGCACAAGCTACAGTCAAGCAAACAAGGCTTTTAGGTGACCGATCAAATCTAAACGTCCAGTGAGTGCGATTGAGCCGAGAAAAAAGAAGAAGCGGTGAAGCGCCGATGCCCGCTGCCAGCGCCGGGCTACTTCGATTCTTCGAGGAGGAAACACCGGGAATAAAACTGCGCCCAGAAGTCGTCATGGTTATGGTTGTTGGGCTGATCGCTGCAAGCATATTCATTCTCTACATGTTCAAAACCTAACACGACTGCAGAACCATGTTTCTTGCGGGTGTTCTTGCTCCCAGAACCTCTAGGGCCTAGCTGTGATTTGCCAAGCTGTAACATGTGTGTATTGCTCGTCAAAGTATGACATCTAGAAGTCGCTGAGTTCGGTCTGAGTGAGAGCGGGCAACGATCGCGCGTCCACTCCAAGCTTTCTTCCGAGGTAACTTGCGAAGACATCAACGTAGCCGGTATAAATGTAGATTCTCTTGGCTCTTGTGGCTCTCACGTATTGGACCAGCTGTCTAAAATCCGCGTGGCTACTAAGCGGGAACGAAGCCAAGCCATTTGACGCCATCTTCAGGGCCCAGCCTGTAGCCAACGCTCGTGCTGATTTCTCTGTAGAAGCCAAGCTATCTCTGTATGTCGTGACAAAGACATGGGCCCCACGAGGAACTTGGCCTTCTCTTGAGGCATTTTCATAGTCAAGCCGTACTCCGAACTCTGCGTGAGCATCGTTGACCTCCGATACAGATGGATTCGTCATCACGGGTAAGGTTGTGTAAATGTTGAAGAGCTTCACGATTTCTTGGGCCTTACCGGCAGCATACACCTGAAAGACGGGTGATTTGCCCTTTCTGGCCTGAGCTGCGGCCCACTCCACGATCCTCGCATATATCCTGTGGCGATTCGGAAAAACATAGAACGGATCTCCGTAAGTTGCCTCCATTATCAATTCGTCGCATTCAGCTACATGTGCAGCGTCTGTGGTTAGGGTGTTGATGCAGTTAATGTCGCCGGTGTAAAGCACCGTTTTCTCTGGAGTCTCGACAAGAAATTGCGCTGAACCTAGCATGTGACCGGCATTGATAGGGGTCACAGTGACATTTCCAACTTTGAAGACCTGATTTAGTTTGACCGGAACGACATCATCAAGTCGCTTGTGATTCAGCTTTTCATATATTGCAATTGTTTCTGGCGTAGCGTACTTCTTGGCACCGCTTCTAAATCCATCCGTGTGGTCGGCGTGAGCATGAGTTATGAAGATGTGAGTGTTTCTTCCCATCCGTTTGCTGACTGTGGGATCAAGAATGATTTTGGCTTCTTTTGTGAGGACTGCAACGCCACCCTGCCAGCCGATCTTCACACGCTTCAAAGAAGTTCCTCTCCGGTCATCAGTTGAACCAAAGCTATGCGGAGCGCCGAGATGGATGAATAGCCATCAATCGCTCCCTGAGCGTTTCAAGCTCCTTCTTAGATAGGGGCCGCTTCTTGATCTTGGTCATGTCGTTTCCAGCGATTGCGCTGTTGCCAGAAGGGTCTTTGAGTTCCACTGTAAAACTGAATTTCCCTTCCTGTGCTCTCTTCAACCTTGCCAAAACTGATTTGGCTCGCTTCCTTCGCTTCTGCGAAAGGGAAGGGATCATTCCTTCAATGACTTGCTGTATCCTATCGAGAAGCCCTTCCACATTGGTGATGAATCCCTGCGCAGAAGCCTTTGGGGTAATTGAAACTCCGAGTTCCGGCACTCTGATCGTAGCGGAGCTTGATCTGACTATCTTCATCGCCAGATCCTTATCTGAAATGATTTGAGCACGAATTGCACTTGGCTCCTTTACAGAAGTCAAGGCCACGTCAGTGTCTCTATATCCGCACAGGCTGCAGAAGATAGTTGTGAGCAATACTGAACCGAAGTAGTCAACGTTCTCTACGGATTCCGTAAGCTGTAGAGAATTCTTTCTGCAGGTTGGGCAGGGCTGATCAGACAGCCGGAAGGTTTTGGAAGCCATGGAAAGCCGGCTCTTGTTTAACAGATTCTTTAGGTTTCTTAGGCTTATATGGCCAGTTGCCGATCTCGGAGTTAGCCCAGGCGGGTGAAAGAGATCCTAAGGGAGATTAGATTTCACGGCAGGGGGGGACAAGGAGCCGTGATTCTCGCGCAATTGACAGCCAAAGCCGCCTTTCTCGAAGGAAAATGGCCTCAGGCAATGGTCCTCTTCGGTGCGGAAAGGAGGGGGGCTCCTGTGGAAGCGTTTGCGAGGATCAGTGACCAAGAAATACTTCTCCGCAGTAAAGTGTACGAGCCGGACTACGTTGTTGTGCTAGACCCATCTCTCTTCGAAGCTCTCGACGTGACTGAGGGATTGAAGGAAGGGGGAAGCCTGCTGGTCAACTCTGCAAAGAGAACCAGACTTCCGGAGTCATTTCTGACAGGAAGAAACAAGGTCTTCTATGTGGACGCAACTGGGATAGCTCTGGAACTCAACCTGATTGTGGTGGGACAGCCGGTAGTAAACACGGCGATGCTGGGAGCTTTTGCAAAGACTACAGGTGAAATACGGCTTGAGTCTGCTGAGAAGGTGGTTCGAGAAGAATGGTCAGGGGAAGTCGGAGAGCTTAACTCCAAAGCTGTCAGGCTTGCCTACGAACGT
Organism: uncultured Candidatus Bathyarchaeia archaeon; assembly: GCA_964631575.1. Lineage (GTDB taxonomy): Archaea > Thermoproteota > Bathyarchaeia > 40CM-2-53-6 > JALHTG01 > JALHTG01. Next base: position 14,538 of record CAZVYD010000018.1, on the reverse strand, counting down.
ACCATTGCAGCTTGATGGATCTCCTTGAGAAGACCCATCTGTGGCTTCGTATGTAAGTTTCACAGAAGCTAGACCATCTGATTGGGCATCAGCCAACCCTTGTCTCTTGTCCTCGTCCGGCTCCTTCAGAAAGGTTATTCTTGTCAGCTTCAACTAAGCGCGTTTGTAGGGGATGTCACGTAGGTTGGCAGGTCAGAAGGTTCCAAGAACGCTTCGAGAATTGCCGCTGACTTGTCTCTCTCTACCGACAAAGGGGGCAAGTGGAAGGACAGGCTTTTGGAGAACGTTTCGACCTGTATTTGACAAGGGAAAGTGCACTAAGTGCTTACTCTGCTGGATCTACTGCCCTGAAGCTGCAGTTAGCCGCGATAAAGAGGACTACCCAGTCATAGACTACGACTACTGCAAGGGCTGTGGAATATGCGCTCACGAATGTCGGACAGAGGCGTTGACCATGCGTCGGGAGGAAGGCTAGAATGGTGCTTACCCTTGTTGACAGCGGGGACCACATTGCTGGCCTAGCGGCTAAGCTCGCTAGGGCCGAAGTTGTGGCTGCATATCCAATAACTCCACAAACGGCGATCGTTGAGATAATTGCAGAACTTGTAAACTCCGGCAGAATGAAGGGTGAGTACGTCTGCGTCGAGTCGGAGCATAGCGCAATGGCCGCCTCGATAGGAGCGTCCGCCTCAGGAGCGAGGACTTTCACAGCGACATCGTCACATGGTCTTGCCTATATGCATGAGATGCTTCACTGGGCGAGCGCTGCAAGACTACCAATCGTAATGGTCGTTGTCAACCGCGCGATAGGCCCACCATGGAACGTATTCCCCGATCTAAGTGACTCTCTTTCTCAGAGAGACACTGGATGGCTTCAATTCTATTGCGCATCGCACCAAGAGATCTTTGACACGATAATTCAGGCGTATAAGATATGTGAGGACTCAAGAGTTCTTCTGCCAGCGATGATATGCTTTGAAGGTTTCGTTCTCTCTCACACAAGCATGCCTTTCACAATCCCTGATCAACAAGACATGGATTCTTTTCTCCCTCACTACAAGCCGGGTTGGAAGCTAGATGTCGACAATCCCATGAGCCATGGGACCCTCGCATCCTCAGACCATTACATGGAGCTAAGGTATCTGCTTCATGAGGCAATGGACAGTGCGAGAAAACTGATCCCGATCGTTGGGAGGGAGTACGCCGAGAGATTCGGTCTGCCATATCACGGAGGGCTCCTGGAGGAAGTTTTCTGTGATGACGCCGAGACAGTGGTAGTTACTATGGGGGCTACTGGAAGCGAGGCCAAAGTCGCTGTGCGGAAGCTAAGAGATGACGGATACAGAGTGGGCTTGGCACGAATTCGTGCGTTCAGGCCTTTCCCCATTGAAGAAGTGAAGAAAATCGGTGGAAAAGCTGTTGCAGTTGCGGTCATTGATAGAGCGATAAGCTCTGGTATGGAAGGGCCACTTTTCACAGAAGTACAAAGTGCTCTATGTGATCTTAAGGAGAGACCACTCACAATGAACTTCATAGCCGGAATAGGAGGAAGAGACATCACGGCGAAGGACATTGAGACGATGACTATGCACGCCTCGAAGTGCGCCGAGAAAGGCAGAGTTGACCAGAGATTGATATGGTACGGGCTGAAGGAGTGATACGATGATCACGCTCAAGGAACTTCCAAGAGAGGAGTACATCCTACCGGGAAACGCCTCATGCGCAGGATGCTCGGCCGCTCTGTCCATACGATTAGCAGTCAAAGCACTTGGAAAGAGGACTATCTTCGTAGTTCCAGCTTGCTGTACCAGCGTGATTCAGAGCCTGTTTCCATTGACCTCAATGAATATTCCAGTCCTCAACATAGCATTTGCCAGCGCGGGCGCCGCAGCATCAGGAGTCACTTCTGGACTTAAGGCTCAAGGAATCGAAGACATCACGGTTGTTTCTTGGGCAGGTGACGGAGGAACCGTGGACATTGGCATTCAGGCGTTAAGTGGTGCAGCCGAGCGCGGAGCCGATTTCATCTACGTGTGCTACGACAATGAGGCATACGGAAACACCGGTATGCAAAGAAGCGGCTCAACTCCCCTTGGCGCGTGGACGACGACGACCCCAACAGGAAAAAGGGAAGAAAAGAAAAATATGCCCTTCATAATGGCGGCTCACAAGATTCCTTATGTTGCCACATTGTCCCCCTCATATCCAACGGACTTCGTCGAGAAGTTTCAGAAAGCCAAGGCGATCAGAGGAACGAAGTATCTTCATATTCTTGCTCCCTGCCCTCCGGGCTGGAGATCCGACCCGGCAGTGTCGATTGAACTGGGAAGACTCGCGGCCCAGACAGGGGTGTGGGCGCTCTTCGAAATATGGAAAGGAATCTTCTCTCTTTCTGCTCCAAGCAAACCTCTACTAGAGAAGTCGAGGAGGAAACCGGTTCAACTCTATCTTGAGGAACAGGGGCGGTTTAGGCATCTCACCGAGCAGAATATATCCCAGATCCAGCTAAATGTTGATGAAGCCTGGGAACACTACAGGAAGATTAATCAGACGAAGATCTGTCCCTAGTCTCTACACTTTCAACGAAAGCAGGAGCAAGACGGCGGTGCAAGAGAATCTAGTTCGGGTTGGCAAAAAACCGGTTATGAACTATGTGGTTGCCTGTGTCACGCTATTCAATTCTGGCGCAGACGAGATCGTGCTCAGAGCAAGAGGCCAATCGATCAACAACGCCGTAGATATCGTGGAACGGTTGAAGAAATTCCAGAAGAACCTCTTAGTCAGAAACATCAACATCGGATCGGAAGATGTCACAAGGCCTGACGGAACAAGAGCCAGCATATCCACAATTGAAATTGCACTCAAGAAAGAATAATCCCCTCACATCACAGCGGCTAGTTCCTCCATAAGCCTTTTAGAGCAGAGCAGGCAAAGCCCCGTTTCTCTAAGGGTTGTGCCCTTCATTGTCAGAAGCAAAGCATCCAAGAATCCTCGTCACCCCTCCTGGGCCAAAGGCACGAAGACTTCTCGAAAGAGACGAGAAGGTCATATCTGGATCTATGGTTCGATTCTACCCTCTAGTCATCGAATCTGGAAGAGATTGTATCGTGAAGGATGTGGATGGAAACGAGTACATAGACTTCAACTCAGGGCTCCTATGCCTAAACGTAGGACATTGCCATCCCCGAGTCATAGAGGCCATAAAGAGGCAATCCGAGAAGTTTCTCCACTACTCTTACACGGACTTCTACTACGAGAGCCCAGTTGACCTAGGAGAGAAGCTTGAGAAGATAACCCCCGGAGCCTTCCCGAAGAAGATCTTCTATTCAAACAGCGGGGCCGAAGCGATTGAAGCCGCGATAAAAGCGTCCAGATGGCATACTAGAAAGCAGCTATTCCTTGCCTTCATAGGTGGGTTCCACGGGAGACTGGTGGGTTCCCTAAGCCTGACGGCCAGCAAGCCGATCCAGAGGAAACACTTCTTTCCGCTAATGCCCGGAGTGACTCATGTCCCATATCCCTACTGCTATCGATGCCCCCATAAACTGACATATCCTGACTGCGACTATTGGTGTGTCGACTTCATAGATGAGTGGGTTTTCAAGAAGTATGTTCCGCCAGAGGATACGGCGGCCTTCTTCTTCGAGCCAATTCAGGGAGAAGGAGGATATGCTGTTCCACCTCCGGAATACTTCCAGAAACTCAAGAAACTCGCAGACAAGTACGGCGTCCTCCTTGTGGATGATGAGATTCAATCGGGAGTTGGAAGAACCGGCAAATGGTGTGCAATCGAACATTGGAATGTTGCGCCAGACGTAATCTGCATGGCCAAATCCATGGCGGCCGGGCTTCCTCTCGGGGCGACGATTGCAAAGGCTGAGATAATGGATTGGGAGGGCGGATCTCATGCCAACACCTTTGGCGGCAACCCCGTAGCATGCGCCGCTGCACAAGCTGTCTTGGAAATAATCGAAAGAGACAGGTTGATGGAAAACGCGACGAGACAAGGCGCTCATATGATAAAGCGGCTCAAGGAGATGCAAGACAAACATGTCATTATTGGCGACGTAAGAGGCAAAGGTCTAATGATTGGCGTAGAGATTGTCAAGGATAAGAAAACCAGGATCCCAGGCATAGACGAAGCAAAAGAAATCATGACGAAGAGCTGGAGAAGAGGAGTAACCATGATCACATGCGGCCCATCAACTCTACGACTTGCCCCGCCACTCACGATCACGAGAGAGCTTATTGACTCAGCGCTTGACGTGATTGAAGGCACAGTAAAGGAAATTTCACCAAGATAGCCCTCCCGACCACTATGTTTCGGCGAGCATCTTTCTCTCCATGGGCACGTAGATCTAGAAAACCGTGTCCATCAGTATCGACCTCAACAATCCCTCTCTGCCTTATCTCAGGGCTTGCCGATTCTTTTCCGAACTATTCGTTAACGCCTTTTCTGGAGTTCCGGCGGTATAGTTTCAGAGCATACCTCTTGATAGGGCGAGAGGCTCACGGGAAGACGAGATCTCCCGGAGCTCTTTCACTCGGAAAATATTTCTCCCAGTCTTCGAATCCTTAGCCAGAACGCCCCTCACCCAAATCCTCATCCCTATCAGCCGGCTCAGAGTTTCCACGGTCAACTGGATTTTTGGCGCTTTCCTCTCGATTAGGCTCTTAATGATCCATTTCGCATCTTGCGCCAGCAGAGCATTTGATTCGGGGCTTTCGACTTCGGCGTCAACGTAGCCTGATCCATCGTCAACCCTAAGAAAGAGAGTGGCAGACAAATCCATGCCTTGAGTTGACTGACATCGCCCGCAAATGGTCGTATCATCTTGGAACTCTATCTTCGACCTGCATCTCCCACAGATGAGAGAAGCATGAGACGTACTCGAAAGCTCCAAGATGATTCCTTGAATTGTCCTTTCGACATCTTCCTTCAACTCAATGATCTGGTCAACTTCCTGAGGAGTCGACTCACCAGCAGTTTCAATATACGTCATCAGACCCGACGACAGTTCAACCCCACCTTTGAATCCGAGACGAGGATAGACCCCAAACAGCCTTACCTTGGAGTCTTTCCGCACAGTGGCGACCTGTCTTGCCAGATCCCTCCAAAACACTACTCTACATTCACCCGAGTCATCTCTTAACTCAATCTCAGAGAGGTCAACTGCCTCGCCCTTTGAAGTTCGGACTTGTCTTAAGGAGGGTTGGTTGATGACCGTTCCTTCAACAACTACTGGGCCTCCCCCATGAGGCAATTGCGCAATTCTCTTGGGAGTTAGTTGAGCGGACTTAAGTTTCAGCTCTTGGCGCACTGTGATAGCACCTGTCTTTCCTACGCTTATCGAGACTTCGCCGAGGCGTTCTCTGCTTGATGCATCCTCTATGAGGATTGCTTCTCCTACCTTTAGGTCGAGTTCGGCTTTGTCGTCCCAAAGGGATGCTTGAATAATACCGGTATCGTCCCCGAGGAGAAGACGCATGACTCTTGTCGTCTCTCCAGTTGTCCTCTTCACTTCCGTTGGAGGCTGAACTCTTAGTATCCTTGCCAAGACATCTACGTCCCGCATGTCTGCCCTGATCTGAGAAACCTTGAGCGGTTGTAGCTCAACATTTTCCAATTGGGCCGGCGCAGATTCAAGATGCTCCACGCGACTCATCGAGTCTGCATGAATTTCTGCGCTTCCATTTATTGAAGTCTTGATTCTTCCCCCAGATACCCGAACTGCGTTTCCCACGGTCAAGCGACGTAAATCGTCTGCCCTTTCATTCCAAGCAACGAACGTTATTCTTCCGGTCTTGTCCATAAGTTTCGTTCGAAGAACTCTTCCCAACCCATCGGCTCTCTTGAACTCTATGATTCTGGGCGGGGTCTTCACGATGCCCATAAGGTTTACTTCTCCTCCACATTTCAGGGCGTCCGCAATGCTAGTGAACCGATCTGCGATCTGCTCGCTGACTTCGGAGACACTTTGTACGAATTGAACTTCGCCTCTATCGCCAATGAATAGCTCTATGCTGCCCCCGAGACCTTCACGCGTATACCCATGCAATACAGATATGGTTCTGTCTTGAAGCTGCTGATTCGCCAATCTCTCAGCCTGTTGATCCCAGGCCACACAGCTCAACTCACCTGTCGAGTCTGCTAGGACGAATCTCAGAGCCTTGCCAAGACTACCATCCTTGCGATTGAATTCTTGAAGAACAGAAACTGACGTAATTTTACCGATAACTGTCACGTCGCTCAAGCCGCTTACCACATCCCTGATCATGATCCCTGCCGGTCTCTCCTTCTCGACTTCCACATTGAGATCTTGGGCGACTAGCATTGCGGCACCTTCATCGGACAGAAAGCCTCCTGACTCAGCCTTCTTCTTCTCTACAAGATCCAGCACCATCTCTCTTGAGAGATCCTTGCGATGCATCAGAATGGTTTTAATGACATCCTCAGACAAGCCGGGTTCTCCTCATTGTCCCTGACCCCAATGCTTCGCGAATAGCACCGTCATAAGATGTAAGGAGACGCTTCACGGATTGAAGCCGTTTTCTAACAACTGCGACAGCTACAATAGTAGCGCCCATCAAGCTGGTTGCTAGGGTCGTAAGCCAAGGGAAACTAGGTTCCTCCTCGCCTACCGATGGTCCCAAGAACACATCATCGAAGAATGCTTCCAGTTGAAGCAAGTTCTTGGGGAGAGCGTACACAAGCCCGTTATAGATCCCGAAGGAAATTTCTGTTATGGTGTCCTCTTTCGGGAATTTTGCCTCGTTGATCCAGAGTTTTCCTAAGTTCACCTTGATTCTGAACCATGCGTCGTATGTTTCGATTCGCGTTTGGAATCGGTACTCGTTCACCTTTGGGTTGGGTGAATCACCCGACCAGATTCCGGCATCAAGATATCTGCCTCCGGAACTGGCTACGAACCCTTTTACATACCCGTGGAAGGGAAGCTCGTGGTGTCTGACGTAAAGCCAGAAGGACAATTCTAGATTCGAGCTTACGGGTATAGAAACGTCTTGAGATACCATAGCGTATCCGTCTCCGCCAAGGGTGGTCGCCTTGGTGTAGGCAGAGTAGTTTCCACTATGGGCTTGGGTTGGGCTTCTCGGATCTGCAACATCGTTGGCATCGGCCGTATGGGTTCTCCAAGCGCCTGCCTGTTCGAAACTTGGGTTCTTCAGGAGGTTCACTGATTCGACTGCGTGGGCTTGAAAAACCGCGCACATCGCTACCGATAGAATGGACATCATGAAAATGGTTCGCCTGATCGCAGCTACCACTTCCACTTCCCCAGACACCCGTGACTATCGTTCTCTTGATCTCGTTTGGAGTCTACATTGAGGATCTCTTCATTATGAGCCTTCCTCAACACTTGCTGCAGAGCATCCACGAGTGGAAATTCGAAGTCTATTTCGTCCAACCAAACCGTGTCCAAGTTCGCTGCCGGAACTCGGCTTTTAGTGGATTTGGGCGGAAGAAACGTCAGTCCCAGAACATGCGCGTTCTGGCATACTCACGTTCGGCTTTGAGTATCTCCGTGTAGAATTCTTCTTCGGTTCTACAGAAACGCCTCAGGATGCGGATTGCAGTGGTCGGGCCCACACCTCTTCCACTCATCGCAATTACTGCTCGCTTCCCCGAAGTTTGAACTAGGCTAGCGCTAGTCCAACCTCTGTGCCACTCCCGTTCCTCGTCAGGGGACAGCGGTTTCCCCTGCAACTTCTTTCTCATGATCCTGATGAGGTTCTCATCGCGTGGATATGTTGCTGCTATCAATGTCGACTTGCATACGGGGCAGCGAATGGTCTCTTGGAGCGTCCGGACGGTTCGAAGTCCCTCCCAGTCGGCCTTGTAGAAGCAGACAAGTCTCATCGTCTCGGAAAGTAGCCGCTCTTTGACGATTTCAGCAAGCGCTCTCGCCGGGACTGCCGGGCGAAGGAGGTCGTGAGGAATAACCTTATCGACTATCGGCATGGCGAGTGGAGAGCAGCTGGCCCCTTTCTGTTCAATCGCTTCGATCGAGATTTCTCCCTGGCTGATTTTCTGTAGGAGCATCCTTGACTGGTCTAGGCGGAATTTCTCTAGAAGGACTTCTCGTCGCGTTTCCTTGTTTATCAGCGTGTCCCTATAGACTGAAACCAAGAACCTTGCTCGATTCGACTTGTAATCTGCCCTTCTTTCCACGGCCCCGAACCGTCGAGCCACATGCCAATGTCTCCAAGCGAAGAGCTCTGTCTCCTCCATTGAACCCAAGACTATCTTTTCAAGATCCTCAGGCCGCAGATTCCTAAGTTCATTCGCAACAAGATGAGCATGGATTTTGACTGGAATGATCAGTCCGACTCTGTAAGGGTCTGTCTGCGTCGCAACATTGATCCCGTACTTCGCCGCAAGAAGTGGCGCCAGGGCTGCCGCTAGAGTTGCGTTCACAAGGTTGCCGAAGCAGGCATGTATCACTATGCAGTTCTCAAACTTCTCTACAACTATTTCGCTTTCAGTTGGAAGGTCATACTCTTTGATGTGCTCTCCAAGTGTGTCAGAGACTTTTTCGATCGCTTCAGGATTAATTGAAAGTTCAGATGCAGTTTCAAGCGAGCGAGATTCCTGCAAGACATCCCGCAGGATCCTTCTTCTAAGGGAGCCCACCTGCTCCGAAACGGTATAATCAACGGGTATTATCTCCCCCTCCCAACTTGGAATTGCTGTGAGGCTTGGAGGTACGGGCTCAACCTCAACTGAGAGCTTCTCTTCGTTCACCGCGATCACCCTCCAAGTGTAGCCGTGCATGATGAATTCCACGCCTGCTTTGCAGCTTCGGGCAACGAACTCTTGATCGAGGGTTCCGACCCTGCGTCTTCTTATGAAGTCGAAGACAGTGAATCGCTTCACGTCAGGTATCATTGAGAGATTCTCGTAGTAGTAGTGAAAGGCTTTCGGGAACCTTGCCTGAATTTTTTCTTCCCTTTGCACCACGATGCGCAAATCTACAAGCTGCTTGAGAGTGGCCATGAAATCTTCGAGATCTAGGGCTCTGTAGGGGTAGGCTCTTGTGACGATCTCTAGGATTTTTCCTGCTTCGCATCTTCCTTGATCAAGGAGTATTCCCACTGTCTGGTGAGCGAGGACGTCTAGAGCGTTCTCATGGATTTTGACGCTCTCCAGTTGTTCCTTCCTTGCGTGGCTGATGATCACGGACGATTCTAGGATATCATCGGCCCACCCTGAGACTATGACACCTCTGGGATTGCCTCTGATCCTGTGTCCACTTCTTCCAACCCTTTGGATTAGCCGCGTCGCCTCTCTGGGCGACATGTACTGGATGATGAAATCAACTGAGCCGATGTCAATGCCAAGCTCAAGCGACGACGTACAGATGACTGCTCTGATCGTTCCTGACTGAAACTCCTTTTCAACTTCTTCGCGTATCTCCCTAGACAAGGAACCGTGATGGACCTTGACGGGTAAGGCTTCGTCGAGAGCGTGTATCTGCGATCCCAAAGCCTCTGCGTGTTCGCGCGTATTCGTGAATACTAGTGTCGATCTGTGTTGCGATATCAGTTCGCATATTCTCCTCACCCTTGCCACGGTTGGGGCCGGAATCCCAAGTTTTTCAGAGTCCCTGTAATCCCTCTCTGTCGGTTTGAGGTATTCCACCTCAGCTTCGAACCTTCGCGCCTCTTCAGACCGAACAATTTCCACATCTCTGTCTTCTCCGACGAGAAACTGCCCAACTTTGAGATCTTCACCTATCGTTGCCGAAAGCCCGATCCTCTGAAACTCACTCTCAGTTAGGTTTCGGAGCCTTTCTAAAGCTACTGATAACTGAACTCCTCGCTTATCTGTTGCTAGTTCGTGTATCTCGTCAACCACAACCCACCTCACACCTTTCAAGTGTTCTTTCATTCGCTTTCCGGGGAGAATCGCCTGAAGGGTTTCAGGTGTCGTGATCAACATGTCTGGAGGAAATTTCGCCTGTAGCGACCTTACGCTAGTGGGGGTATCGCCATGCCTGACTTGTACCTTGATGTCTAGCTGTCTGCCGTTTTCTGCAAGCCTTCTTAGGATGTCGCGGTTGAGCGCTCGAAGAGGAGTAAGATAGAGAATGGAGATTCCCTTTGTTGGCTCTCTGTATTTCTTTCGCAGGAATAGCTCGAAGACGGGCATGACTGCGGCGTAGGTCTTACCAGTCCCCGTAGGCGCTATGATCAAGACGCTTTTCCCCTGAAGGATCTTTGGAATAGCGAGATCTTGGATTACACTTGGCTCAGCAATAGCCTCCCGATCAAGCAGCTTCTGCAAGTCAGGCCGGAGAAGCGAAAAGACGCTCAATTCCTACATTACTCCCTTCAATCGGATGGCTACGCTCTCCTTGACATTGAAGTGCCGTCGTTCAACGACGGCTCCCCCCCTCCCCCTACATCTTGCTCTCATGCTCGAGCTTACACTTCGTTAATGCACCATGAATGGTCTATGTGGGCCTTGTTCTCTCGTACGCCACGTAGACGAATATGAGAAGCAACGCTATGAAGGACAGTATCTGAGTTCCTAGCATGAGTACACCGTAAAACTCGTCAGCTGACATGGTTGAAACTCCTCGCATCGCCACGTCTAATACCGGGAAGAGTTTAAAAACATGTGCTCGATAGAGCGTTGATCTAGTTAGGGTTCTTCGGGCAAGTGCCATCTTTCAGTAATCTTGTTGTAAGCGGAGTCAGGGAGCTCCTCGAAGACATAACTTCCCAATGCGTCAGCAAGTCGTTGCCCGATAATGTGGTAACATAGTTGCCTCTTGCGATCGATGACTCTGAAGTAGTAGTCGTCGCAGCTGCAGAAGTTTGAGTCGGGGATGACTTGATACTCTGCCTTCCTACCTTTCACGGTCCATACAACTCGTCCGCTGGGAGAGAACATGTATTTCCTGATCCTTCTCTTCTCGATCAGGCCGAGGGCGTTCTCGAATCTCGCCGCGAAATGCGCCAGTAGCTTCGCTCTTAGCTTGCTGTCGATTCCCTTAGAGAGCCGTATCTCTGAGCAGATCCTCTCAATGGCTCGAAGCTCCTTCTTCTCCGCTGTTTCCAATTGGAGAGCTCCATCTTGCCCTATGAGCTTCAGGCCGCACAAATCTCTTTTCCATGACCCAGTTGATCAACGGTTATTAGTTGAAAACTTGATTATCATGACTGATTCGTGTGACTGAGCCAGCTAGTTGCCTGAGGCCCGTCGAACCATATCCGGCGCTTCTTCTTGAGAACCTGTCAGAGAAGGTGCTGGTGGTTGCGGACTTACATATAGGATGGGAGGCCTCCCTCGCCCAGAAAGGCATACATGTCCCATCACAGACCTCGAAGCTTCTTGAAAAGATGACCCAACTCATCAAGGCGACACACCCATCATCAATAATCTTCCTAGGAGATGTCAAGCATACAGTGAGAAAAGTTGAGCTTGAAGAGTGGAGAGATGTTCCGAATTTCTTCGAGAAAATCAGTGGGATGGTTCAAGACATTCAAGTTGTATCGGGAAACCACGACGGAAACCTAGAGGCTCTAACCACCCCCAACGTTAAGATTCACTCGTCAAGTGGAACCACTCTCTGGAAGAAGATTGCGCTCCTCCATGGCCACGCTTGGCCCAAGGCTGATCTGCTTGGATGCGAAACCATGGTCATGGCGCATCTCCATCCAGTAGTCACGTTCACAGACGAACTTGGATTCCGGATGATGAGGCAGGTCTGGGTGAAAGCCCGATCGAAGAGCCGCATACTTGCAAGCGCCTTGCTCAAGTATATGAAGATCCAATCTCAAAGAAAGGCGGAAGAACAAGTGAAAAACAAGTTCGGCGTCAATCCTGTTGATCAACAATGCATCGTGATGCCTTCCTTCAATGAGAACTTGGGAGGTCGATCGGTCAACAGAAGAATCGAATATGGAAGAAAAGGGCGAACCCTGATAGGCCCAGTATTACGATCCTCTGCGATTGATTTCGAGAGCGCCGAACTACATTTGCTCGACGGAACGTATCTCGGAACTGTAAGACACCTACAGTCACTGAGATAATCTATAAGATAGACATAGTGAAGGCCAATTCTCTCTCAGGAGGCGAAAAAGCGTGAATGTCGTGGCAGTGCCGGGCGAAATGAAGGATCACAAGGTGTTCGTCTATGCCCTAAGCACATGTGCTTGGTGTAAACGCACCAAACAGTTCCTGAAGGACAAGAAGGTTCATTATGAGTATGTGGATGTTGACCAAGCAAGCCCAGAAGACAGAAAGAAGATTGAAAATGATCTCCGAAAGTGGAACTGCCAAGCCTATCCAGCAGTGTTGATTGACGGTAAACGTTTGATCACAGGGTTCAGGGCGGATGACTTGAAGGAGGCGCTTGGACTTCGATAACCTTGGCGTCCGTGCGGGCGAGGGCCGAATCAGATGCAATAAGCCGTGGTTATTTCCTGAATCCTGACGAGAATTTTCTAAAGGACTTGCTTGAAGGCCTCAAGAAGAATGAAGAGAGATATGGCTATCCTTCCTGTCCGTGTCGATTGGCTTCCGGAAACTTCGATTTCGATAAAGACATTATCTGTCCTTGCGACTATCGGGATCCAGATGTGGAAGAGTTTGGAACTTGCTACTGCGGTCTCTACGTGAGGAAAGACCTGTTCGAAGGCAAAGCACCTATTACCTCAATTCCGGAGAGGAGGCCGCAAGAGAAGCAGATGATGGTGTATGCAACGCCAGTCGAAACGCCTTCACCTAAGCCGTCTTCGACCGCTGACACGGTGGCGAAACCTATGAAAAGTGAGATGAGGCTGTGGTACTGTAAGCAATGTGGCTACGTCGTCTTTCGAGAGGAACCTCCATACATTTGCCCTATATGCAAGGCGAAAAGGGAGTTCTTTGCAGAGATTACGATAGGCGCCTATACGTCTGCCTAGTCTTCTTCGAAACCGTTGATTGCGGCCTTGAGAATACTCAGTAATCCGCTCCATCACGAAAGGGGAAAGAAACTGTCGCCACTACTTCCTAAGAAAAGGACTCAAATTTCACTTGTTCTACCGATTGAGAATAGTGCGCACCATTCTATCCATTCCTTCTGTTTCTTGTTGGAGGATGAATTCCCCAAACTCCTGTTTCTACAATTACTGGACATAGAACCGATGACTCGGAATCAAACGGAAAACTCGATTTCTTAAACTCAGTTTCTCTAGAAATTCCGCAAAAACCATCATAGGAAAGATAGAAGCTTTAGCCATCATAACGTGACGAAGGTCATAACAATTGTGCTTAACGCGAGTCACCCAGTTCTCTCTTGCTCCGCGTGACACACATGACTCTGTAGTCCCCATGGTGGGAAAGTAATTCTCTAGGTCCTATCTTTCCCCCCACCACCGAAAAGCAATTGAGCGTACGGTGTCGTGTTTCGAAATTGCTAAATATCGCTGGAGAACCAAACAACTCACGGGGTTGGCCCTGTCTCTAATGCGCTCTCGACATCTCTCGTTTCTATTCGTTCTTGGAATACTTTTGGCAACGCTTCATTCGACATACCGTCTTGTTGCGGATGAGGTCCCCAGCTCGTACAAGATTGTCGGTGTTCAGTTTATTAGACAACAGAAAATGTGGTGTGGAGTCGCGTCCCTGACCATGGTATTGAACTACTGGGGGGATCAGGTTACTCAGGACACTGTCGGACTCGCCATAAATCCTCAACACGTTACCATTCCCGGATCTAGATTGGTCGAGTATGCTAAAGGGCGAGGATTCGATGTCGTCACCTATTCACGATTGTCAAGCATAGATGAGTTGAAGAAGTGGATATCAAAGGACTATCCTGTGATAGTCTTCCAATATGTTGGGCTTCCTGGGTACGGGACGGAAGGACATTTTCGAGTAGTCATCGGCTATGACGACAGCAACAGCACTGTATATATTATCGACCCGGCTTTCGAATACATCCAATTCTCATACGAAAAATTCATAGAAATTTGGAGAACGAAATATTCATGGGGGGAATGGAAGGGGGACGGATGGGCTATGATTGCAATTCCGACAATGGCTTTCGGCATAGAGGTTTCACCATCAACAATAGAAATTGAACAGGGCAGTTCAGCAAGCTTCAATGTGAGCATCAGTCTAGTCAGCGGACTACCCGCAAGGGTAGAGCTAATTCTCACAGGACTACCGGTCAATGCAACCTACGAGTTCAAGCCAAGCTACGGCAGAGGAACATTTACATCGAATCTAACAGTAACTACAACTTCAAAGACTCCTATTGGAACCTACGCGCTCACGATCAAGGGAATCTGTGGCACCAAGAGCGCCACGACGAGTGTAGAACTCACTGTGAAACAAAGATAGTTATGTGCCTTTAACTAAGAGTTAGAATTCTCAACGAGTGTTTTTTTGTGTTTCAGGTATAGAACTAGGTCTAGTAATTTTGTTTTCCTATTGCTTTGAGCACTGTAAGAAAAAGGGGGGTTGAGAATGGTGCGGGAGGGGGGATTTGAACCCCCGAAGGCCTGTGCCACAGGGTCCTG
>CAZVYD010000017.1:0-24063 GCA_964631575.1 uncultured Candidatus Bathyarchaeia archaeon | reverse complement strand
CTGAATCGACAGCTTCCAAGGCAGCATCTTTGGCGAAAGGAGCCGGAACGAAGATTACCGAAGAGTCAACCTTGTGCATGTCCACTGCCTCGCTAACCGTATCGTAGACTGGAACGCTATGAACTTTCGTTCCACCTTTGCCCGGAGTGACTCCCGCGACTATTCTTGTACCATACTCCAGCATAAGCTTCGTATGGAAGATGCCTTGTGAACCCGTGATTCCTTGAACGATCGCCCTCGTATTCTTGCCTACAAGAATCGCCATTCGGCTTACCTCGGAGATCTGGCAACTGCTTCTCTTGCTCCCTCTTCCATGCTGTCTAGAAATGGGATCCCTGCCTCTTCGAGAATCCTCCTACCTTCCTCCTCGTTCGTACCGACCATGCGAATCACTATAGGCACTTTGATTCGGGCCTTCTCTCTGGTTGCGATGATTCCTCTGGCGACATCGTCACACCTTGTTATGCCTGCGAGAACATTAATGAAGAGTGTCTTGGTTCGTTCATTCGAGAGAACCATCTCCAAGGCGGCTTCGATCCTCTCTGCCGTTGCACCGCCCGCACCAGCATCGCAGAAATTGGCTGGCTTCCCTCCGTAGTAATGAATCACATCCAACGTTGCCATAACCAGTCCAGCGCCGTTCCCTATCACTCCAATATTCCCATCAAGCTCAACATAGGACAGGCCCTTCTCTCGAGCCTTGAGCTCTAACGGTGTAAGCTCTGTCTCTCCCCGCTTGATTCTCTCTTGAAACTCCACATGCCTATAAAGCGAGTTGTCATCGATCGAAGCCCGGAAGTCTGCCACAACAAAGTTCCCCTGTTCCGTTTCAAGGAGAGGATTTGACTCGAGGAGTTCACAGTCATATGTCACACAGATCCTGTAGATCTTTGAGATTATCTCAGTCAGATCAATCAGTTGCTTGCCTGAGAAGCCTAACTTGCGCCCGACGATCCGTGCTTGGTACTCTCTCAGCCCTTGAATTGGATCTACGTCTAACCTAACAATCTTCTCAGGAGATCTTGAGGCAACTTCCTCTATGTCAATCCCACCTTCCACGGATGCCAATACGGTGTAGCAACCAGCTGATCTGTTGACAGTGACGCCGGCATAGAGCTCCCTCTTCGCGGAGACAGCTTCTTCTACAAGCAGCTTCTTGACAGACTCACCATGAATCTTCATCCCGAACAGTTCCTTCGCGGCATTATGAGCCTCCTCGGAACTTGAAACGAACCTAATGCCACCCGCCTTCTTCCTTCCGGCAACAAGAACCTGGCACTTCACAATCGAAGGCTTCCCCAATTCCTCGAACGCCTTCTTTGCCTCCTCAGGAGTGGAAACGACCAGACCTCTTGGAATCGGCAGACCAAAGCCTTGAGCGATCGACTTCGCCTCGTACTCAAAGAGCTTCATAGTTGTGCTCACCTCAAATGCTAGTCTGAACCGCCGATTGGAGCGTGGCCCCGCTCATCAAGTCTCTCACCGCCGGAGATCACCGTAACGCATTTATTAGCGGCTAGAGGTTACGTCAGCCGGAATCAGCGATATCAAAGCATCGCAAAGGAGGAAAATACAATGGCAGAGACAACAGCAGTGCTCATTGGACAGAAGCCAGTGATGAACTACGTCTTGGCTTGCATAACCTTGCTACAGGGAGGAACGGGAGAGGTAACCGTGAAAGCAAGAGGACGAGCGATAAGTCGGGCCGTGGATGTCGTCGAGATCATTCGAAGACGCTTCATGCCTGACGTTAAGGTCGGCCCTATAACGATCGGCACCCAACAGCTACCCGCACTGCAAGGCGGGCCTCCATCCAACGTGAGCACTATGGAGTTGGTGTTGAAGAAGTAGAGCGCGAGTCTATCGTAAGCTCCACAATCCTCTTCCCCATTTTTCCAGGGAGGCTCAGACGTGGTAAAGACAGAACTGTGCAGTTTCTGCGTCAAGAGTGGCATACTATGCCCAAGATGCCAAGAGAAACTGAATAGAGGTAGGATCAGTCAACTAGACCTTAAGGTTATCCAACTTCTGACCGAGCTTGAGAAGAACTATCCGATCCTTCAGGAAGTTCATTTTCACAAGGCCGCCGAAGTCGGGGAGACATTGGCGATTATGGTTGACAGACGCGACATTGGAAAGATCGTTGGCGTAGAAGGAAGCATTATCCGTGCCATCAGTGAGCATGCAGGTAGAAAGAAGATAAAGATCTTGGGCTATGGCGGCGATGATAGGCAGTTTCTTGAGGAATTGTTCTCACCACTCTCCATCCTAACAATCAACACGGTTTGGCTACCGGACGGCAGCACAGAAACGAAAGCCATTCTTCAAGGAAGGATCCCGCGACACATGCCCGTGGACCTCGAGGTTGCCAAGCAACTGGCAAAGGAGATTCAGGGGCTAACGCTGAGAGTGGAATTCGAAAGGCTGTAACCCAGTCGCCCCAAGCGCTTCGAACACTTATTATTGACACGGTCACCATAGCGAGGCCGGAGACGAAAGAGCCTCGATGACGAAGCTGACCTTCTACGGCGGAGTAGAAGAAATAGGAGGCAACAAGATTCTTCTTGAAGACCGAGATACGAGAGTCCTCCTCGACTTCGGAATGAGCTTCGCAGACAGAAGAAGATTCTATTCAGATCCTTGGCTTTCCCCCAGAGATGAGAAAGGACTTCTAGAGTTTGGCATATTGCCTCCCTTAGAGGGCGCCTACAGATTCGAAGAAAAAGAAGCGACAATCGACGCAGTCATGCTCTCACATTCCCACGCTGACCACGCAGCGTACATCGCTTTCATCAACAGAAAGATCCCAGTGTACTGCGGAGAGACAACAAGGATCACATTGGAAGGGCTTGCCGAAACAAGATCACGTAGCTTTGAAACTGACATTTCAGGTCTGAACTTTCGAACATTTCGAACCGGAGTGAAAATCCGCATCAGGGACATTGAGGTCGAGCCATACCATGTGGATCACAGCACCCCAGGGGCATACGGATACGTCATTCATACCTCGAATGGAGCGATCGTCTATACGGGAGATCTGAGGACCCATGGCTCAAGGCCTGATTTGACAAGAGATTTCGTCGAGGCCTCCGCAAAGGCACATCCGATCCTGATGGCGTCTGAAGGAACAAACATTATTGGCGCAGACGTATCGAGCGAAGATGAGGTCAGGTCTAAGGCCAGCAAAGTGGTAGCAGGAACCGAGAAACTCGCCCTGACAGACTTCTCCTACACCGACATAGACCGACTAAAAACCTTTCATGATGTTGCGAAGCGCAACGATCGAGCCCTAGCCATCTCGCTGAAGCAAGCACACCTACTGTGCAAATTGCGATCAGACAGAAAGCTGGAGATACCTGACGTAGCCTCTGACAGACACATCGTGATTCACCGAAAAAGGAAGAAGAAATATTACAACTGGGAGGAGAAACTGCTCCACTTTGAGAATGTAAGAGAGGCATCGGAGATACGGAAGCATCAAGACCGCTTACTTCTCGTATGCTCGTTCTCAGATATGGGAGAACTCGTTGAAATAAAGCCTGAGTCGGGAAGCAACTTCATTCTATCTAGCTCAGAACCCTTCAACGAAGAACGAGAGATAGAATTCGACAAGTTCAAGAATTGGCTAGATCACTTCGGCCTACCGATGTATCATATTCACAGCTCAGGCCATGTAATGCCAAATGAACTCAGGCGAATGATCTCGCACATCCGTCCCAAGACGGTTCTTCCCCTGCATACAGAACATCCGGCTCTCTTCGCAAGGTTCATGGAAAAGGTCGTGAAGGTCGAATTGCCCAAGAGGCTCGAACCATATCATCTGTCAGGGTAGGAGACATGAGAGTAGTGAGCAGACAAGAGCAAGCGCGACATTTGGCCTCCTGAGAGAAGTTCGAAGTATTTTCTCTTCAAAGTCAATCTCGCTTACATGTCCAATCGAGCCCTCCACATGAAACTTCTCTCCGATAGAGAAGATCCGATCAAGTGCACTGTCACTGAGACGACTCAATATTCCCCTAGTCAGTCGTCCAATCATGAACTCTCTCCCCAGCATTTCCCTCCACGACTCCTGATACTTCGATAGAAAACGCGATGAGCAGTCTCCGGCATTCACACTGTTTGCCGCTATTTCTCCTGCGATTCTAGAACAGGTAAGGCCGAAGACTATTCCTCCTCCGGTGGTTGGCTTGACTTGCGACGCGGCGTCGCCCACGACAAGCAGACCGTCCGCATAGGTTCTTGGTAAGGGGCCACCCAAAGGAATAGGGTGGAACGAAACCTCTGTTGGAGCTTCCAATATCTTTCTGGATGCAGCTGGATGTCTTGTGACGAAATATTCTAGCAAGACCCTTGGATTTCCTCTGTTCGCTGCAAGCCCAATCTTGGCGCTTCCGTCCTGTCTTGGAATGATCCAAGCAAAGAATCCAGGCGCATAGCTACTTCCTAGATACACTTCAACTGACTCGGGTTCAATGTCGGTAACTCTTGCGGAATATCCGTGCGCCCCTATGACGGTTGCTTCTTTCCTCGGAATCGGAAGGTGGGCTTTCTTCAGCAAACCTGCGTGGACTCCCTCTGCATCAATGGAGACTTTGGCCTCAACCTGTAATTGCTTTTCTCCACGTGCAGAGATTCCTCTGATACGGCTCGAATCGATCCAAAGCGATTCTGCACGAATGCCTTTGAGATACGAGACTCCAGCACGAGTAGCCAACTCTGCCAAATATCGGTCGAACAAGGTTCTGTTGACGACATACGTTACAGGTTTCGCATATTCGACGCGAAGCGTCTTTCCAGATGGGGAATGAAAGTTTGCTATTCTTATCTCGTTCTCAACCAAATCAGTGGGAATCTCAAGTCCGAGGTTCTTCAAGCCGTGTATACTAATGTGGCCCGCGCAGTGCGAGGGAACCCCGACTTCCATGTGCTCCTCTATGACTGAAACGTTCGCGCCTCTTTTGGCTGCGGCTAATGCCGAGAAGGATCCGCAAGGGCCCGCGCCCACGACCGCAACATCGAAGCTCTCTCTCATGGCGGCTACAAGCTTCCCCGCTACAGCATTCGTCGAACCTTGTTCGACTCTACTAACCTTCGGAACGTAAACCTTTATCCTAGCTGTGACGGGCTACTACTGCGCCATATCGGAGGAGTCGAGATGCAGGATAAGATCAGACTGATACAATACGGTGTTGGCCCGATCGGCGCCAGTATTGTGAAGCTCGTGCTTCAAAAGAAGGGGTTCGAGTACGTCGGCGCCATCGATATAGACCCAAACAAGATTGGAAAAGACCTCGGAGAAATTGCAGGAGCCGGTAAGGAGCTGGGAGTCACAGTCTCCAGTGATGCAAAGAAGATACTTCAAGCGTCTGAGGCAGATCTGGTCGTCCATACGACGGCTTCATTTCTCAAAGACATTCGCCAACAGATTCTAGATGTGGTGAGCGCGGAATTGGACGTCGTCTCAACCTCGGAGGAACTGACCTTCCCATTTCTGAAGAGCCCTGAAATGGCAAGAGAGATTGACGATCTAGCGAAGAAGAAAGGCGTTACCGTGCTTGCGACAGGCGTAAACCCCGGATTCCTTATGGACATGTTTCCGTTGACTGTGAGCAGCGTATGCCAAGACGTCAAGAGCGTCAAAGTGACAAGAATCATGGATGCCTCGATTCGAAGGCTCCCCTTCCAGAAGAAGATCGGCGCTGGCATGACAATCGAGGAGTTCAAGAAAGCTGTCGCCGGCGGAAGGATGGGACATATCGGATTGCCAGAGTCGATTGCGATGATTGCAGCTGGGCTGGGGTGGGAGCTGGATGATATTCAGCAAACAATTGAGCCAGTAATAGCTGACAAACCTTTGAAGACCCAGCATCTTACAGTGAAGAAGGGCGAGGTTTCGGGCCTTCATCAAATTGGGAAAGGCGTTGTGGACGGCCGAACAGCTATTACGCTTGACTTCTGGGCACATGTCGGAGCTCCCGATTCAAGAGATTCTATCTTCATCGAGGGGAGCCCGAATGTTGACCTCACTATAAAGGGAGGGGTTCATGGGGACTTAGCAACAGCTGCAATGGTCGTGAACTCGATCCCAAGAGTAATCAAGGCTTCTCCAGGGCTGATGACAATGAAGGACCTCCCTGTACCTTGCGCCCTTCTTGGAGATGTAGCCAAACTGGCCGGCGATTGAATTCGAGCAAACCTTGCTTTTCCTTGACCGAAAAGAAGAGGGATGTCAGACAATGGATAAATACGCGATTCATAGAGCGTTTCGAGCTACAAGGTGCGTTGCTTGAGCGAAGTGAAAACCGTCAAGATGCCTACCTGTAACTGGTGTGGAAGAATGATTCTGCCAGGAGAAGGAGCGGTTCATTTCTCCTGCCCTGAATGTGGTGAGGTCACTATCTGGCGTTGCGAGAAATGTAGGCTGTTTGGCCGACCGTATAAATGCCCTAAGTGCGGTTACACAGGCCCGTGAGGGGCATAGGATCATGGCACGAGTCTTGGCGCAGATCAAGGTCTTTCCTACTGAAGTGACTGTTGATCTATCGAAGCTTCAGGACGAGATAAGGAACTGTTTGCCGGTGGGCGCTACAATCGTCAAGATTGAGGAGGAACCAATCGCCTTCGGCCTTGTCGCTCTTGTCTTGACGATCTCAATGATCGAGAAGGGTGGCCTCATCGAAGAGGTTGAGAAGGCTCTTGCATCGACTGCAAATGTCGGGGAGATTCAGACGGTTGCGATAAGCCGGTGCTAACCCGGATCGGAGAAGGCCTGTTACCATAAGTAACATTTATAAGCTCCCCGTTACTTTGAGTAACAGAGTGACCACACAGTGACCCTTGAGAAACCGTCGAAGACAAGGAGAGCTCGAATCCCAGACTTCCCCCTGAACTATAAGGATCTTGAAGAAATGTTTGAAGAAGCATTTGAACTACTCGATATCTTCGAAAGTTCGACTCGACTGAAAATGCTCCTCACAATGTATAGAGGACCATGCAACAAGTCCCACCTGAGAAGCCTCATTAACCCAAAGCTTGTCTATGAGAACTTGGCTATACTTCAGGAGAGAGAACTAATAGAGGAGCTCTCAGACGGAACTTTTGACCTGACAGAGGTAGGCAAGAGAATACTGCGTGAATACCTACAGTTTCTACAGAACTTGAGAAGGATGATGTGGGATGTCTAGAAAAGTTTTGAGCCATTCATTAGGGTACTTGTGGTCCGAAAATATAGTAAGACAGAGAAGGGGAATCTGATAGAGGAGATTTGAATTGGCGAATAAAGAAGTGCAACTGCGAGTTGCCGACGCTAGGCAACGTGATATCGGCCACGGAAAGGTCAGAATAGACAACAAGACCATGCAAGGCCTTGAAATTACAGCTGGAGATTTCGTGGAGATTCACGGAAAGAAGACTACCGTCGCCGTGGCCTGGCCGGCGTACGCAGAAGACCAAGGTCAAGATATTATTCGCATGGATGGCATCGTCCGCAGAAACTCAGGCGTAGCCTTGAACGAGTATGTCTTGGTTAGGCAGGCAGAAGTCAAAGAAGCCCAGAACATAGTCTTTGCACCGACAGATGTCCGTCTCAGCGTTGATGACGATTTCGTCAACTTCGTGAAGAGACGCTTCATGGACATGCCTTTTCGTGAAGGTGATATGACACTTCTCTCCATCTTCGGAAGTGCGGTACCTCTGGTTGTAGTCAGGGGAAGGCCTCATGGCGCGATCAAGATCACTGATGAAACTTCGGTTCAAGTCCTGAGCGAGCCTACCCCAGAGAAGAAAGGAATTCCGATCGTAACGTATGAGGACATTGGAGGCCTCCATGAAGAGATACAAAGGATCCGAGAGATGGTTGAATTACCTCTTAGGCATCCAGAGCTTTTCCAGAGACTGGGAATCGAACCCCCTAGAGGTGTCTTTCTCTTCGGCCCTCCTGGATGCGGCAAGACTCTGCTGGCAAAGGCCGTGGCGAACGAGTCGGATGCGAACTTCTACGTAATCTCAGGGCCAGAAATAATGAGCAAGTTCTACGGTGAGTCTGAGGCTCGCCTGAGAGAGATCTTTCACAAGGCTCAAGAAACAGCCCCGAGCATCATCTTCATCGATGAACTAGATGCAATTGCACCGAAGCGGGAAGAAGTCACTGGAGAGGTTGAGAGACGAGTAGTAGCTCAGTTACTCTCATTGATGGACGGTATGGGTTCTAGAGGCAACATAATAGTGATAGGCGCCACGAATAGACCAAACGCGATCGATCCCGCTCTCAGAAGACCTGGAAGATTCGACCGAGAAATAGAGATAGGAGTCCCAGACAGACCGGGACGTTTCGAAGTCCTGCAAATTCACACAAGAAATATGCCGCTGGCCAAGGATGTAGATCTGCAGAAGCTTGCCGATCTGAGCCATGGATACACGGGGGCTGACCTCTCATCCCTTTGCCGTGAAGCGGCGATGAAGGCGTTGAGACGTTATTTGCCTGAAATCAATCTTGAAGAGGAGAAGATCCCTCACGAAACTCTGGAGAAGATGGAGGTAAGGCTTGAGGATTTCTTGGCGGCATACAGGGAGATCACGCCATCAGCAATGAGAGAGGTATACGTGGAGATCCCGACAGTGAAGTGGGATGACATAGGTGGACTATTGGATGTCAAGCAAGAGCTGATCGAGGCCGTAGAGTGGCCATTGAAGAAGCCTGAAGTTTTCGGAAGAATAGGAGTTCAACCCCCGAGGGGCATACTGCTTTTCGGACCACCCGGATGCGGAAAGACAATGCTGGCTCGAGCGATATCGACAGAGAGCGAGGCGAACTTCATTTCGATTAAGGGGCCTGAAATCTTCAGCAAATGGGTGGGAGAATCTGAGAAGGCGATCCGTGAAGTGTTCAGGAAGGGAAGAACGGCAGCACCCTCAATAATATTCTTCGACGAGCTTGACGCAGTTGTTCCTCGCCGCGGCATGGGCTATACGGACTCCGGCGCCACCGAACGAGTGATAAGCCAACTGCTGACAGAGATGGATGGGATCGAATCCCTACAGAATGTCGTCGTGGTCGCTGCAACGAACAGACCGGATATGCTGGATCCCGCGGCACTAAGACCGGGAAGATTCGACAGGTTGATCTACGTACCACCTCCTGACGAGCGGACGCGTCTTCAGATATTGAAGATACACACAAAGGACATGCCTCTGGCGAAGGATGTGAACCTAGAGGAAATTGCTGCAAAGAGCATTGGATACTCGGGGGCAGATCTTCAGGCTGTATGTCGCGAGGCAGGAATGATAGCGCTGAGAAGCAATATCAAGGCAAAGGAGGTTTCTATCAAAGACTTCAACGAGGCTGTAGACAAGATTAAGCCGAGCCTGTCACTGGACTTGGAGAATGCATATCTTGGATTTGTGAAGCGATTCAAGAGAGAAAGGGCCGCGATGCCTATAGTAGCCTAGAGGATAGAGACATGGCTGAAACCAAGACTTGGGGCCCCCACCCCATGAGCTTAGTGATCGTCGAAACTCTCCAGAAGAAAGGAGCAATGACTGACATTGAGCTTCTTTCTGAGATGAAAGACTCATATGGAGATCTAAGCTTCAGAGAGTTGAATAGAACCCTACTCAGACTTGAGGTTGAAGGAGTCATAAGAGTTTCGCGGCTGATGAAGGGAAAGAGAAGAGTTGAACTAGTCGAGAAGAAGGATATAGCATCTTAGGAGCCACTGATATTGGGAAAGGAAAGAATCGAAGAAGAACTGACGGCAACTGTCGAGGATCTAGTGGAAAAGGCGTCGCAGCTCATCAAGGAAGGAAACACACGCAAGCTAATGGTGAGACGCAAAAATAGGGTCATAGTCGAAATTCCTCTTACCGCAGGCGTCGTAGGTGCGTTTCTTGCTCCTCAACTTGCTGCTCTAGCCATCTTCAGTGGCCTTCTAACCGGATGCACTATCACGGTAGAAAAGGCCGAGTAGACTCACCTTCACGTTGCTGGACACCTTAAACAAGCACCCAACCCTACGCCAGATGTCCGGCTGCCTATCCTGCCTGAATCAACAGTATGTGAACGCTTCAAAGCTGGGGGCACTGCTTTTCTATCCCCTAGGACAGATACTATTCTTGATTGACGGACTGACGGTCTGGTGATCCACTTGGGGGTCGACCTAGGAGATCTAGTTTCAAGAGAGAAAGTTGCACTTGAGCAGCTTTCGGGTAGATCAATAGCAGTCGACGCCTACAACTCCCTCTACCAATTTCTAGCAATCATACGCGGTCCTACCGGCGAGCCTTTGATGGATAGGCAGGGAAGGGTCACAAGCCACCTGAGCGGACTGCTTTACAGAACGACCAATATGGCGGAGAAAGGAATACGCCTCGTCTACGTCTTTGATGGGGTCCCACCCTCACTCAAGGAGGCTGAGATAAGGAGAAGGTCAAAGGTGAAGGAGGCGGCGCTACTCAAGTATGAAGAAGCCATCGCACGAAGAGATTTCCAAGAAGCGAGGAGACACGCGCAAGCAACATCGAGAGTAAAGGATCTCATGGTGGAAGACGCGAAGAGACTGCTCGACACGCTAGGAGTCCCGTGGGTCCAGGCCCCGTCAGAGGGTGAAGCTCAGGCTGCTTTCATCGCCAAAAAGAGTGATGTATGGGCAGCTGCATCGCAGGACTATGACTCATTGCTCTTCGGAGCTCCTCGTCTTGTGAGAAACCTCGCCATAAGCGGCCGAAGAAAACTCCCGAGAAGGGAGGCATACATTGAAGTTGAACCGGAGGTTGTCGAGCTACCAAGAGTTCTATCGGAGCTTGGTATCGGCAGAGAGCAGCTCATAGACCTAGGCATACTGATAGGAACGGACTACAACCCAGACGGTGTCAAAGGCGTAGGACCTAAGACGGCCCTGAAAATGCTCAGGGAGCAGGGAAGCATCGATAAGATTCTTCCGAGCCTTCAGACGGAGTTTCCTGAAGATCCCCTCAAGATACGAGAGATATTCCTCAAACCTGATGTGACTGAGAACTATTTGATACAATGGAAGGAACCGAAAGCAGAAGAGGCTGTTCAATTTCTCTGTAAGGAAAGAGACTTCTCAGAGGAGCGAGTAAGAAACGCCGTAGAGAGGATGATATCAGGGCTGAGAGAACGAGAAAAGAAGAGAACCTTGAACTCTTTCTTTCACTAGCCTTTCCAACCGCTTTTTCCTCTCATGGGAACGAAGGCCACGCCACTCAGAGCCTCTTCCTTCATTGTTCCATCCTTTAATCTTCTCACTCGAATGAGTTCTTGATATAGATGCGGGCCCCCGACCGGTATGAGTAAGACGCCTTCAGGAGCCAGTTGATCAACCATCGGCTTCGGTACATCAGGGGCAGCACTCGTGACAATTACCACGTCGTACGGTGCGTGCTCAGGAAGCCCTTCAGACGCGTCACCGTGAAGCATGGTTACGCGGTCACCGTAGCCTGTTCGTTCAACGTTCCGCTCTGCAAATTCCGCAAGTTCTTTCACGATCTCAACAGACCAGACATGCCCCCACAGATCTCGCGGCATGTCGCTAGGGGCGACGATCTCCGCGTAGACACAGCTCATGTAGCCGCATCCCCCTCCGACCTCCAATATCTTCTGTCCTGCTTTCATACCGCTGTATTCGCAGAACATGGCAGTCATGTGAATGGCACTTGTAGTCTGCCCGTGTCCTATCGGCAACGGTGTATCAACATAGGCATACTTCTTAACCTCAAAGGGAAGAAACTCCTCCCTAGGAACGGTCAGGAGAGCACGTATGATTTCCTTAGTCTTGAGGATGCCCTCGGACTGCAACATTGCAACGGTTCTTTCACGCGCCTCGTTTGTTGTCGGCAAGGAATTTCAAGCTCTGAGGATTTGCTGTGGGATAGTCACAGGAGACCCTTAAGCATTTCAAACGAAACATCGTTCTGTATGGCGATAGTTCATGACTCGAATTTCGGAAACGTTTGAGGCACATGGCCACGCCATGATGACGGCGACGCACGCAATGTCGTTTGAGATCACCAAGGAGAGACATCTCACGGCCAGAGGTGACTGCATAGTGGCTATAGGCTCGTCGAAAGGAGCTACCGATCTTTCTGAGGAATTTAGACGAATAGCAGGAAATGACTCAGCAAAGATCACCGTCGTACTCTCGGCAGAAGGAATGGAGCAGAAAGCCCACGGCAGAGGCAGCCACAGGTTACGATTCGATCATCCTACCGATTTGGTTGCTCGAAAGAGTACCTACGTTTGCGGAAGAACACTGATGATCTCCTCAGATGTCGCTGCCTGCGACTTCTCTCGAAGATTCATTCAAGTGATCAGAGACCAAGAATGCAGGATAGTCATACAATTAACTGCTGAAATCGAGCGAGATATTATCTGACCAGAATGTCAAGGACACAAAGCCACTCGTGTGGTGCAATCCCCTTCACTATCCTTGAGTAGAGCACTTTCTCAAGTTTTCTCCCCGCTCTCAAGAGCGCTTCAGAAAGCTTCCCTTTGGCCTTCTCAAGGGGATCCGGATCTTCACCGAATGTATAGTAGTGAATGACGCCGCCTGATGGTTTAAGGGCCAAACATGCAGCATCCACATACTCGGATGCTCGGGCGGGGAGGTTCATGATGACTCGATCGGCTTTCCCAGACAGATGCTTTTCGATAACTGTTCGGGCATCTCCCTTCATTATCACAACTTTGTCTTCAACGCAGTTGAGCCGGATGTTATCCCGAACGTATTTGATTGCGTCTTCATTCATGTCGACAGCACAGATGTGGACGTTCCTCCTTCTTTTGGCTATGTGAATCGCGAAGGGGCCCACACCTGTGAACATATCAACAACTGTCTCGTTTTCTCCGACCTGACCAGCAACTCTTTCGTGCTCAAAGGAAAGTCTCGGACTGAAGTAAACTTTCGCCACATCAACGCGAAACAGGCATCCATATTCTCTGTGAGTTGTTTCAGTAACATCGGCGCCAGCTATCACATGAAAGTGTCTCAAGCGTTTCTCAGTCGATACAGGTCCAACCTTCTGCAGCACTGTGCGAACGTTCCGGTTAGTCTCTAGGATGGCGGCGCCGACTGCTTTTTCGTATCCATGCAGCTCTTCGGGCAACTCAACGATCGCAATCTCTCCGATGATGTCGATAGATCTGGGTAGGCTTGCCAACTGATGTGGGGCCAGTTGATCCTTCAAGGCTTCGATGATCGTTCGAGGCTTGTGAGACACTCTGGTCAGAGTAACCCTGTTCATTCGAAGGTGGCCAAGATCAACTTCAAGCGCAGAACGCTCTGGCTCAGATGGGGGTCTTATCAAAGGGATTAGCAGTTGATCGTCGTCGTGGCCGATTTTGAAGCCGGTATTCAGCAGTTGAAGTCCTCTAAGCAGTCTGAGTGCTGACTCCCCCATCCTCTTGTCCAAGCGCAAGCAGAGAACATCGGCACCGGCAACTTCGTTCATGTCTTCACCTTGACTAGTCTCACGGCGATATTTGTGATCATCTATCTCAAATCGTGTCAGTCAAAGATAAGAGAGACCTCCCTCTATTTCTTGCCATGACCGGCAAGAGGGTTGTCGTCATTCTTGGATCAGAACATGACCAAGCCTTTGCTGTCCCCATCAAATCGTTTCTCAGCAAATTCCGCATAAGTTGCGATTTCAGAGTTGCCTCAGCTCATAAAGATTCAGAAAGGCTGATCCGGATGCTCGAAGACTACGAGAAGTTGGATGAAGCGATCGTATATATCACGGTTGCAGGTCTGTCAAACGCTCTGTCAGGATTTGTAGATTTCAAGACCAGACATCCTGTGATCGCTTGCCCCCTACACTCAGAAGATCGCTGGCACATAGACATATTCTCGTCACTAAGAATGCCTAAAGGAGTCGTGCCACTCGTGATATGTGATCCGGAAAACGCGGCCCTTGCCGCTGTAAAGATTCTTGGGGAGTCTGACGTAGGTTTGGCGAATCGAGTCAAGGACTACCATAGGGAGATGCAATTGAAAAGTGAGGAGGCTGATGTGAAGGCGAGAGAGGCTGAGAGAGGCTGAGTCTTGGATCGTTCACTCAGACTCTTTCGAAAAGGTAAGATTCGAGACATCTATGACCTAGGGGATGAACTGCTGATTGTTGCTTCAGATAGAGTTAGCGCATACGATGTTGTGCTTCCGGACATGATCCCTTCGAAGGGTGATGCTCTTACTGGATTATGCGAGTTCTGGTTCACCAAGACGAGGGACATAATACCTAACCACTTTCTCCACCGCGTTGACAGTCGTTCGATGAGAGTAGCCAAAGCGGAGCGAGTGGATATAGAATGGGTTGTTAGAAGCCACATCTACGGTTCAATGTGGAGAGCTTACATGAAAGGCGAAAGGAATTTCGGAGGCATCCTGTTGCCCAATGGGTTGAAAATGGCAGAAGAACTCCCCCAAGCGGTTCTAACTCCTACAACGAAGTCAGATATCGGTCACGATCTTAACATAACTAGGAAAGAAGCGATCGATCGAGGATTACTTACTGAAGGTGAGTGGCGCATCCTTCAGGAGACATCCTTCAAACTCTACGAATTCTATCGTGATGAAGCGAAGAAAAGAGGAATAATAGTCCCAGATTTCAAGGTCGAATATGGAAGATGTCGTGGCGTTCTGATGCAGATCGACGAACCACCAACCCACGACTCAGCTCGCTTTTGGAGTGACAAACATTTCAAAGTAGGAGAGCCACAGGAGGCATGTGCGCTGGACAAGGAGTTTCTGAGGGTCTTCCTAAGAGAGTATAGTGAATTCACAGGAGAAGGAACTCCTCCAAAGTTGCCCGAACTAATGATAGATGAGGTTTCAAAAAGATGTGTCGGAGCGTATGAGGTTTTGAGCGGAAATAGGCAAATAGAGGACTTGGACTTAAGGAGCCTGGATGAAGTCCTCAGAATCTTGGGGAGGTGAAGCGAGATTTCAGAAGATATGATTCCGAAATTCAGCGTGTGCTCTCCAACAGATAGCAGATATTCTGTGAGGGAGCTGGATCGTTACCTTTCCGCTGAAGCCTTCGTGAAATACAAGGCGATGGTAGAGAAGGCTCTTGCCGAGGCTCTGGCGAAACGCGGCGTCTGCCCGGCAAATGCTGCCAAAGAGATTGCGGTAGCCTCGGACTCTGTCACTGCGACAGAAGTTGCGAAAGAAGAAGGGCGAGTGATACATGATATACGTGCACTCGTCAACGTGATTCAACGCAAAGTCAGTGACCAAGCAAAGCCTTACGTGCATCTGACCGCAACATCATACGACATTGTCGACACGGCCAACGCATTAAGATACAAACGGGCCGTTGAATCGGTCATAATCCCAGACATGGTAAAGCTTGAGAAGATTTGGATTGAACTGGCCAGAAGGGAACGTGACACTATTCAAATCGGTAGGACTCATGGCCAGTTCGCTGAACCAATAACCTTTGGCTTTGCCTTAGCCCAATACGTGAATCGTTGGGGAAACAGGATCCTGAAGTTGAAAGAATCCTCACAGACATTCGTTGGAAAGTTCTCCGGAGCAGTGGGAGCGTATAACGCCTCATCTCTTTTCATTTCAGATCCAGAAGAGTTTGAGAGAGAACTTTTGTCCTTGCTAGGATTGAAGCCAGCTCTTGTTTCAACTCAAATAGTTCCTCCGGAGCCTACTACAGACCTAATCCACAGCGTCATATCGGCCTGGAGTGTTCTGGCAAACTTCTCGCGAGATATGAGGCATCTACAGAGGTCGGAGATAGGAGAGGTTGGCGAGGCTTTCGAGGAGGAAAGGGTTGGCTCATCTACTATGCCTCACAAGAAGAACCCAGAGAGCTTTGAGAATGTTGAGAGCCTTTGGAAGGAATTCGTTCCCAGGATGACAACAAAGTATCTCGACCAAGTTTCGGAGCATCAGAGAGACCTCACGAATTCAGCCTCCCAGAGATACGACGCGGAAATCCTCATGGCATTCGACTTCTGCGTCAGAAGACTCTGCAAAGTCTGCCAAAAGCTCGTTGTTGACAGGACGAATCTCAGAAGGAACCTCGATCTTGCCATTCCTTCGATTGTCGCCGAGCCGCTCTATCTTCTTCTCGCTTCAACAGGGCATCCAGATGCACATGAGCATGTGAGGAAATTGAGTGTTGAGTCATCTCGCACGGGAAGACCAATAGTCGACCTCATCATGTCCGATCAATCTCTTCAACCATACGTCAAGAAGCTCTCATCAAGACACTTGGAAGTGATTCGTGACCCATCGAAATATCTGGGTATAGCCTCATCCAAGGTTAACAAGGTTCTCGCCTTTTGGGAAGAGAGATTGAAGAAAGAGAATCTTTGGTGAGAACCAGATGATTCGGAGGGCTCTGATCAGCGTTTATGACAAGTCAGGACTTGAGACAGTGTTGCCCTGCCTCTCATCCCTCGGGTCTGAAATCATCGCCTCAGGTGGAACAGCCAGAAGAATAATGGAACTCAGATACAGATGTGTTGAGACATCATTCTTTACGGGTTATCCAGAATCCCCACATGGCCTCGTCAAGACGCTTCATCCGAAGATTCACGGAGGCCTAATGCTAGACCCCAACGACCCTAACGATAGGGAATACATGCATCGACAAGGAATCGTCCCTATCGACCTTCTGATTGCAAACCTCTACCCCTTCGAAGCTGTTGTCGCGAAAGAAGGAGTGACACTGCGACAAGCTGCGGAAAACATAGACATTGGAGGTTCAGCGTTGATAAGGGCAGCAGCAAAGGCCGCGCTCTTAACTGGAAGAGTCTCAGTGCTCACTCATCCGGGTCAATATGGGAGATTCGTGGAGGAGATCAAGAAGAACAAAGGAGAGGTCTCGGAAAGAAGTAGAAGAAGACTCGCTAGGGAAGCGTTCGCTCTCACATCCAGATATGACTCAGCCATCAGAGAGTATTTGTCAAGACTTGGCGATACTTGATGTCTGATACTATCCGCCTTAGGAAGATGTACAGAACTGCTGTGAAGGAGAGTTTTCCATCAAAGATCAAGATCCTGATGGGAGATACCGAGATCTCTCTGGAAAAGGTCTACAGCCTGAGATATGGTGACAATCCGGGCTACCCAGCGGCGATATTCGCTAAGGCTCCTCTGTTCAGAGAACTAAGAACAGGAAAGCATGGACTGAGCAAGACAAATTTCGAGGATATCTACAGAGCGCATTTGTTATTGAGAAACTTCTCACGGCCTGCATGCGCTTACATGAAGCATCTTAATCCTTCGGGAGTTGCAGTAGCTCAGGGTGAGGGTGTTCCATTAACGCAAATCATCGCGGACGCAAGAGAGGCTGACAGCCAAGCAGCCTTCGGTGCAACGGTTGGAGTGAATAGCAGAGTAGATCGTGAATCTGCGAAGGAGCTGATCCGCACATACATAGAATGTGTGGCAGCATACGGCTTCGACGACGATGCGTTGACTATTCTCGGTGAGAAGTCAGATCTTAGAGTGGTCCTAGTCACTCCGTCAGCAGATGTAAATGAGTTCGGTCTCTGTCTATACCCGGAAGGCTTCGCAACGATGTCGGCGCCGTATCGCAGTCGGATCAAGGGCAAGTCAGATGTAACGGTCGTTACCAAGAGGCCTCCAACAGAAAGAGAATACGATGATCTCTTCTTTTCGTGGACGGTTTGCGCACATGTAAGATCCAACGCAGTGGTTGTGAGCAGGAACGGGTGCACAGTGGGAATCGGAACAGGTCAACAGGACCGGGTAACAGCGGCTAGGCTGGCTCTTCAGAAACCTGTAGAAGCTGGACGAAAGGAACGGCTTGTAGGCGCTGTTGCCGCTTCGGACGGCTATCTCCCGTTCCGTGATACAGTCGACACACTTGCCAAGCAAGGTGTTGTCGCCATTATTCAGCCCGGTGGCTCGGTGAAAGACCAAGAGGTCATCGATGCATGCGATGAGTATGGAGTGGCTATGGTCTTCACGGGAGAGAGATGTTTCAGCCATTTCTAGGTGGAGTTGGATTGAGCGAATCGGAATATGCAAGGGTCGGCGTCGACATACGCAAGAAAGGAGTTGAGATCTTCAAGCCAACTATTCAGGCAATGTATCCTACAGCGTTCTGTGTCGTCAAGCGGGACCCGGACTTTCCACAGTATGCTTTAGTTTCGCATACAGATAGTGCAGGAAGCAAGCCTGTTCAGAACTACCTAAACTTCAGAGAGACTGGGGACATCAACTCGTTCAGGGGAATAATGCAAGATGTCGTAGCGATGAATCTTGATGACATAGTGTGTGTCGGTGCCAAGCCGATCAGCTTTGTAGATTATGTTGCACTCAACAAGGCCAGAGTCCCCAAGGAAGATCTACTGAGGATTCTCAACTCCGATCTGATAGATTTGACGGATCTTCTAAGAGGCTACGAGGTCACGCTGTCTTTTGACGGAGGAGAAACTGCAGATCTGCCGGATCAGCTTTCCACATTAGATGTATCAGGATTCATCCACGGGCGAGTTGAGGTGTCCAAGGTCGTTACAGGCGAAAGAATTCAGCCGGGAAACAAGATCATTGGAATCAGAAGCGGAGGCAAGATTCGCTATGAAAGGAAACCTAACAGCGGGATCATGTGTAACGGAGTCACTCTTGCTAGACACTGTTTGTTAAACAATGAGTATGAGAGGAAGCATCCTGAAATACGTACAGGAGGAACGGTGGGATACTACGGACGATTCAAGATTGAAGACCGCGTAGATGACCTTGAAATGACAATTGGTGAAGCGATAACTTCTCCGACAAGAATTTTCGCTCCAATTGCCTTTAAGATCCTGAGTAGACTCGGACCATCGGTCACAGGCTTAATCCACAACACGGGAGGGGGGCAGACGAAGTGTCTCCACCTGGGAAGAGGATTACGATATGTCAAACGCACTGCCCTTCAGCCGGATCCCATCTTCCTGCTTATACAGAAGGAATCTAACGAATCGTGGCGAGACATGTTTCAGGATTACAATATGGGAGTAGGTTTCGAGGTAGTTTTGGAGACGCAGGCAGTCGATACCGCCCTCAGCATAGTTGAGGGTTTCGGAGTTGAAGCCAAAGTTGTTGGCGAGGTTGAGGATGGCCCTGAGCGAAACCAAGTGATCATCGAAAGTAACTTTGGCAAGTTCACGTATGGCAATCCGTAAAGTCGAGCATTCGAGGTGAACGTATGCTCTATCGGGCAAGAATTGTGGTGCGCGCTCGCGAAGGGGTCTCTGATCCGGAGGGAGACACACTGAGTTGGAGACTGAAGAGGAAGGGGATTCCCGGAGTCGTCAGAGCGAGATCAGGAAGGTACTGGGAGATCTATCTTGAGGCGGACTCCAGAGAGCAAGCAGAAGAATTGGTTCGACAGATATACACTAGCCCGCCCATGATGAATCCGGTCAAAGACAACGCACAGCTCTTGACAATTGAGGAAGTGAGATGAGTCTTCCAACGTATGTCAAGAGCACAGATGCGCAGTTCTCCTTAGTTGAGATCGATCTTAGGAGTTCAGATGAGCCGCAACTTCTCAACATAAGCAATGAGCTTGGACTAGGACTGTCCATCGAGGAGATGAAGGCACTTAAGGAATACTTTGGCAGAGTTGATCGAAATCCTACGGACGTCGAGATGCAGACGTTTGGACAGACATGGTCCGAACATTGCTTTCACAAGACTTTCAAAGGAGACGTAATCTCATCGAATGGCCGAGTTATGGCGAAGAACCTTTTTGGAACATACATTGCGAAGCCAGCGAGGGATCTGAAGCTTTCTTGGTGCTTGGACACCTTTCAAGACAATGCAGGAATTGTTCTCTTCGAGAGGAGGAGGGGGGTCACCTATGGCTTAGCAGCGAAAGTTGAAACACATAACCACCCATCAGCCATCGAGCCGTTCGGGGGCGCGGCCACTGGGGTTGGGGGCGTGATACGCGACCTACTCGGGGTTTGGGCGAAGCCCATAGCATGCACTGACGTGCTATGCTTTGGTCCGTTAGACTTCGATTACAACAAACTGCCAAAGGGAGTCAATCATCCGACGTACATCTTCGATGGGGTAGTCGCGGGAATCGGAACCTACGGAAACAACATGGGCATCCCTACGGTAAATGGGGCGATCTATTTCGATGAAAGCTATGTCGGGAACGTAGTTGTCTATTGCGGCTGCGTCGGAATTGTTCCGATGGAGAGGTTCGTCAGGAACACGAGGCCCGGTGACGTACCTCTTCTAGTTGGCGGAAAGACGGGGAGGGATGGAATTCATGGCGTCACCTTTGCCTCCGCCGAACTGACAGAGAAATCTGAAGAGACATCCCTCTCAGCAGTTCAGGTTCCCAATCCAATCGAAGAGGAGAAGCTGAAGCGTGCCATCCTAGAGGTGAGAGATCGGGAGCTGGCATCAGGGATAACTGATCTCGGCGGAGGGGGACTGTCATGCGCTGCTGGAGAGATGGCGCACAGATCCAAGTGCGGATTACAGATAGAGCTTGACAAGGTTCCACTGAAAGAGACGATTCCGCCGATGGCACCTTGGGAGATTTGGATCTCTGAGTCTCAGGAACGAATGTTGTTATCCGTTCCACCAAAGAACCTAGTTGAAGTCCTAGGAGTCTTTGAGGATGAAGAAATCGAAGCGACACCAATAGGGAAATTCACCAATGACCGAACCGTAGCCGTGTCATACCTTGGAAGAACCATATTGGAACTTGACTTGCGATTCTTGTTCTCGCCACCGAGAGCAGAGAGAACTGCAGACATCACGCCGGCCCAAGTTTCCGAGCCCTCATTCGATCGTCCAAGCGATCTTGCAGATACCGTTCTGAAGCTCCTCTCTGCACCAAATATCGCAAGCAAAGAGTCAGTCATTCGAACGTATGATCATGAGGTTCAGGGAAACACTGTACTGAAGCCTCTTCAAGGAAAGTTCAGTGCACCGAACGATGCCGCGGTCCTTAAGCCGCTAGCAGATTCTTGGAGAGGTGTGGTTATTTCATGTGGAGTGAACCCGAACTACGGAAAGCTGGATCCGTATTGGATGGCAGCATCTGCGATTGATGAGGCGCTGAGGAACAATGTGGCTGTAGGTGGAAGAAGGATAGCTCTACTCGACAATTTCACGTGGGGAAGCCCTGAGAAGCCTGATAGGATGGAAGCGCTTGTTAGGGCGTGTCAAGCATGCTACGACTTTGGCAAAGGTTTCGGAACCCCGTTCATTTCTGGCAAAGATAGTCTCTACAATGAGTCGCCCTTGGGTTCAGTGACGCCAACTCTTCTGATAAGTGCGGTAGGCATAGTGCCAGATGTACGGCGAACCATATCGGTAGAGCTGAAGAAGAAAGGCAACCCTTTGTACTTGGTTGGAACCACGTATCCAGAACTCGGAGGCTCCGAGTACTCCAAGCTCAGAAGAATAGCTGGAGGCAGCGTTCCCAAGGTCATGCTTCCCATTGCGAAGAAGACAATGCAGGCTATAACCCTCGCTATCGATAAGGGATGCGTCAAGTCATGCCATGATCTCTCAGAGGGAGGATTGGCGATTGCCGGGGCGGAGATGATCCTTGGAGCGCAGTTCGGATCCGACTTAGATCTGGACTCGGTTCCTTCTGCGATGCAACTACGAGACGATGTTATTCTCTTTTCTGAATCGAACAGTCGTTTCCTAGTCGAAGTAGATAGCAGAAGCACCCGACGATTCGAAAAATCGATGCGAAGCATTCCTCACGCCTTGATTGGCAAAGTCCGAAGCGATGAAAGACTTGTGATTCGAAAGTCCGGCAAAGTCTTGGTCGATTTGAAGGGAGAGGCTCTACGAGGCGCTTGGAAGGGACATTTCGGGGTTGCGTGAATGAGGAGAAAGGATATTCAGATTTGCATTATGCGTGTTGGCGGAACAAACTGTGACGAAGAAACTAGAAGAGCTTTTGGAGATCTTGGCGTAAAGGCCGAAGTTGTTCATGTGAAGAGATTCATTGAGAAGCAAAACCTTCTAGATTATGATGGCCTCGTCTTCCCTGGCGGGTTCGCGTACGGCGACTATGTGAGGGCAGGGGCCATTTGGGCAGACCTTCTGAAAGACGAATTAGGTAATTTGCTGAAGGAATTTGTTGAGACGGGCCGACCAGTATTGGGAATTTGCAACGGTTATCAAGTCCTAGTCGAGACTGGGTTGCTGCCCGGTTTCGAGACTACTGACGATTCTCCCGAGATGGCTCTTGCAGGCAATGTTCCAACCGGTTACCGTTGCACATGGGCTTCAGTTGACGATTACCTCTACCTGAAGAATGAGAGCTCCGGGAAGTGCATATTTACGCGCGCGGTTCCTAAAGGAAGGCTTCTTCGTATGCCAATAGCTCACGCTGAAGGGAGAGCCCTTTTCCCAAAGAGGAAGGAAAAGGATTACTTCAGAAAGCTCATGGATAACGACCAGATCGTGTTTAGATTCGCGAGACCAGATGGAACTTATGCCGAGGAAACTTACCCCTACAATCCGAACGGATCAATGTGGGACATTGCTGGAATATGCAACAGCAACGGAACTGTGATGGGTTTGATGCCTCACCCTGAAAGGGCTTTCTTTGGATATCAGTTACCGGACTGGACACAGAGTCAAAGGCTTCAGAGTTATGGAGATGGTAAGCTAATCTTTGAATCCATGACCAATTACATCTCGAAAAACAAGTAGGTTCTTGCCTTAGATTCCGCGGTTTTCGGCCCTCTAGGCGACTATCCGGCGAGGCTTGGTCAGTATGGATTAAGTAAGTACTTTTCAAGGCCTCGAGTAGTCAGGATGGTGTTCCACAAGAGTCTTCCTCTAGTCATCAGGCCAACTCCATTGAGGTTCGGCGTGATGTAAGAGGACTTTAGTTTTACGTCCTTGAAGTCTACGTCAAAATATAGCTTTCCTGTCGCAGCGTCTTTTCTAGCTCCGACCCCTACCACGACGACGCCTTCCTTTACCATGCCCGAGGTCAGCCGGAAAGCATCTTCTTTGTAGAGTTCGGGCGGTCTTCCAGCTGCGCAGACCACTATGTCCGCTTCTCTGATTCGGTTTAGGGCGCTCCTTGTTGCTCGGTGACAGCAGACAGGAGTGGCGTCTCGATCTTCGAGAAGTTTTCTCAAGGGTTTTCCGACTAGGTCGCTACGCCCAATTATGACAGCATCCTTTCCCCTCAACTCTACCCCATAGGCGTCAAGAAGTTCAAGTATGCCAGCTGCTGTGCAGGGAAGAACATCATCTTGAAAGTTGTAGCGACTCATCAGCTTGCCTCTGTTTTGAGGGGTCAGTCCATCAACATCCTTCTCGGGCGCGAGGACCTCGAAAGGCTTGTATCTGTCAACGAAATCCGGTAGGGGCATCTGGATCAGCACTCCCGTAATGTCGTCTCGGATATTCATCTCTTCAATTGTCCTGCAGAGTTCTTTCTCTCTCGTTTCGGGTGGGAAGTTGTACAGTTCGCAGACCTCGGAGTAAATACCGACTTCTCCGCAGTCTTCTTGCTTCATGGAGACATACATCTTGGCTGTTGCGTCATCCATCGCAAGTATCGCTGCAAGTCCGGGCGTAATTCCGATCTTCTTCAGCTCACGCACTTCTTTTGCGACTTTCTCCTTGGTTTGCTCAAAAATATGTGCGGCCCGCATAACGACCGTCAATGCCAATCCTCCACGATTTGCCTTCCCTTTGCAGCCCACATGGCTTTCTGTTGCTCAATGAAAATCCGTTGCCTCTCGTTCCATCGTTTTTCCCAGTCGCCACTGAGGTCTATTGCAACGACCCTGCTCGTTCGGGCCTCTCCTTCATGAGTCACAAACTCGTCTACTCTCAGTCTTCCGTCAGCAAGGAGTTGGATTGCTTTGGAGTAGATCCTATGTTCGTGAATGAGAACTCTGTCAGAGAGCGATTGAACCGCGTCTTCTCGACGTTCTCTGAACATCTGTCTCTCTGATTCTAGGATCTTGACCGGATGTTGAAGGATTATGGGTCCTTTCTCAACGCTTACATCAACGAAGTATACGGTGCACCCAGTGACCTTGACGCCATACTCAAGTGCAGCCTC
>CAZVYD010000016.1:19578-24549 GCA_964631575.1 uncultured Candidatus Bathyarchaeia archaeon | reverse complement strand
TCGTTCCTGCAAGGCCGGTCAATGTCGACCTCTCAGCGATGAGCATTGAGTCCGAAGCTGCTCCGAGTCCGCTGATCCAGATCGGCGTGTCTGTGATCCTTCTTGCCTTTTCTTCGCTGGCCATTACTACTGCGGCTGCGCCGTCTGAGATTACGCAACAATCGTATAGGTTAAGCGGGTATGAGATCATCGGGGACTTCACGGCGTCTTCGAGCGAGATCTCTTTCTGAAGATGCGCATTAGGGTTCATGGCACCGTACTTGTGGTTCTTAACTGACACCATTGAGAGCTGTTCTCTTGTTGTCCCAAACTCGTTCATGTGTGCCGTTGCCATCAGGGCGTAATAGGCTGGGAACGTTGCGCCGAGCGGGTATTCCCAGCGCGTGTCACCGGAGCGAGCCATGAGCTCCGTAGCTCTTGCTGAGCTGACCCGGGTCATGCTCTCGGCGCCAATCACGAGAACCATATCATGCAACTTCGAGTTTATGAGAGCCCAAGCTGTCCGTATCGCTGCGCTGCCAGTTGCACATGCCGCCTCGACACGGTAAGTCGGCTTGTTTCCCATTCCAACGTAGTCGTGCACGATTGCCGCCGGGGCGGCTTGCATAGCAAACTCTTCGCTTGCTATCCCAATCACTGATGCATCCACGTCGCCTATTGTTATGCCTGCGTCTTCAAGCGCAGGCCATGCCGCTTCATGGGCTAGCTCACGGATAGTGGCGTCTGCACTCTTACCGAACTTTGAATGTCCTATCCCGACTATTCCGACCTTGGGTAGCATTGCTCCGCCTCCAATAGTTGTGATTCGAATCGGTTTTGGCAAGCTGGATTGCTTATTGTTTTGGGTATATCACTGTTGAATCCGTCGGGGTTGTCGGTAGTTTGAAGGCTCAATGTGCACGAGTGCGCCCTGCGTCAGCGCGCGTGAATCAGTTTCTGAGTGCAATATGGGCTGGAAGGAAGGGTATTCTGAATAAAGGTCTAAATTCCTATGTCAGAATACTCGGTATTTGCAAGAGATGAGGAGTATGAGCTTTCAGGAGACAGTTGTGGAGAGGCTGGAGAATGTTGGCAGGATCACACTGAACCGTCCGGACCGGCTGAACGCTGTCAGCCGCAGAACCTTGGAAGAGATGGAACGAGCCCTGAAAGAGTTCAGGAAGGATCCAGCTATTCGCGCGGTGATCCTGACGGGTGTAGGCGAAAGGGCATTCTCCGCCGGAGCTGACTTGAAGGGAGGAGTCTTCACGCCTCAGACAGATTCGATTCGAGGGGCGAAGCTTGCAAGGATGGGGCAAGAGTTCACGGAGATGCTTGAGATGTATGAGAAGCCTGTGATTGCTGCGGTGAATGGGCTGGCTTTGGGAGGCGGATGCGAAATTGCTTTGGCGTGTGACTTGATAGTGGCTTCAGAGAACGCTCAGTTCGGTCAAACTGAGATCAATGTGGGTCTGATTCCTGGGTGGGGTGGAACGCAGAGGCTTCCAAGGCTCATTGGAAGGAATAAGGCCAAGGAACTCATCTTCACG
Organism: uncultured Candidatus Bathyarchaeia archaeon; assembly: GCA_964631575.1. GTDB lineage: Archaea > Thermoproteota > Bathyarchaeia > 40CM-2-53-6 > JALHTG01 > JALHTG01. The sequence goes on along the minus strand of CAZVYD010000016.1, from coordinate 23,020 downwards.
GGCGATAGAATGACGGCGACGGAGGCTGAACGAATCGGCATGGTCAACAAGGTTGTTCCCTTTGCCAAGTTGCAGGATGCCGCATTGGAGCTCGCGAAGAAGCTCGCCTCCAAGAGCCCGATAATGCTCAGGTTGGCGAAGCAAGCCACCAACAGGGGAATCGAGATGGATCTGAAGTCAGGACTCGCCGAAGAGGTGAAAGCGTTCAGAGTATGCTTCACCACCCAAGACTTCAAGGAGGGACTCACCGCCTTCTTGGAGAAGCGCCAACCGAAGTTCGAAGGAAAGTAGGGCGGACACTTCACGCCGCGTTATGAAGCGCCACATGCTTGCTTGCCTTCACAATTGCAATCATAGATTCCATGAATGAGGAATTGAAGGCCACCATCTCAATTCTGCCATGGGTCGAATGGAACAGACATTGAGGGAGAGGGTACCCTGACAATTCGTACGCCGCTTCAATTCTACTGTAGGCAGATTGAAGCATAATCGAAAGTACAAGGAACACCAAGGGAGGGGTGTGGGACACCCTTGGTCGCAACCACTAATCCCCCTGGAAAGGAATTGATGGACATGTCCAGGCCACTGAACTCTCATCCTTTGATAGGTCCGATCCAGAATCCTATGAGAAGAAGGTTTGGAGACAGAATGGGGTGGAGCCTGCAGGGCCTTACTCGGCAACTGAGGTAAAAGATTAATAAAGCGTTAAGGTTAACGATTCACTGAAGACTCATGTGGGTTCCAAGATGGTTGGGTGAATGCTACTCAAGGCTATTCACCCATTTCGAACAGGAAACATTCACCTTTCAGCAGGCAAGAGAGCTGCTGTCTGCTGACAAGAACAAGCTAGCGGTTGCGTTCAGCAAGCTCCATTCCAAGAGAATCTTGTTGATCCTTGATCATGGCAAGCCAAGGCGGTATAGAGTACTGGATCCCGAGAACTTCATCCTGATAACCTCAGAGTCCGTAAAGAATCTTGAGAAGATTCCTCAGGAAAGATATCTGAAGCTCATATGCGATTGCTTCCGAAAAACCTCAAGGACATTGAACGTGGAGTCATTCGCTGTCTATGGATCGGTGGCTAGAGGAAGCGCTACAATTAACAGCGACATTGATGTGCTGCTCATCTCTGAGGATCTGAATGGAAGTCTGGGTTCAAGGATAGGGCAGTTGTATCGCGTGGAAGAGTCCCTTCGGCCGGAGTTGGAGTGGCTTAGTAAGAACAAGATTCATACTGGTTTCAGCTTCTATCCGCTGAGGAAGCTTGAAGCTCAGGGGCTACCAACCCTTTTCCTAGACTTGACAGAGGACGCTGTGATACTCTACGACAAGGACCATTTTCTTGAGAGAATGTTATTGGAGCTAAAGATGAAGCTGTTGAAGCTCGGCGCACGAAGAGTATTCATCGACAAAGAAAAGTGGTATTGGGACCTAAAGCCAGACTACAAGTTCGGTGAGATAATTGAAGTTGCTTAAAGTTGCCAGATCGTATCTCCGCCAAGCTGAAGCAAGACTAGAAAATGCCGAAGAAGCCTACCCCAAGACCAACTATCCATATGCGGTCCGACTGAGCCAAGAATGCGTCGAACTGTCCCTGAAGGCCGTCCTGAAAGCCGTCGGCATAGAGTATCCAAAGATACACGATGTGTCAGATACCTTAGTAGAGGTCAAAGAGAGATTTCCGGAGTGGTTCAAAGTAGAGATCAGCTATCTACACGAATCATCGAAAATCCTCCTCAAGAAGAGGGAGCCGAGCCTTTACGGAGGCGAAGAAGCTTTCCTCTCCCCCGACGAAGTCATAGACAAGATCGATGCGGAAGACGCGATCAGAAGAGCAAAGAAGACGTACACGCTCTGTGAAAAGCTCCTAACCGAGCTTGAGAAGAACAACTAAGGGTCCAGAACCATACACGGTCAGTTTAGCCATCGATGGCCGCAATCATCGCGTTCCAATATCCTTGACGGACCGGAGATGCAGATCATCTGCTACGCACGGTACCTCCAAGAGCATGCTCGTGCTTGCTATCGGCGAGTCAGCCAACGAGATTCCATACCGATGCCTAGTCTCCGCTGATGAAGCAGCCGCATCGGCAACGATCATGCAGATCTCTAAGTATCTATGAATCTTCTGAACCAGAACTCTAGGTTCAGCAACATGAAGAGTGTCGTCTCGTGATTGCACTTGCCTGACGCATGCTCTGACAGAAGACGCTTTACACATGACATGTCGAAGATACCCCGTGATGTTGCCTTCTCGCTGAGAAGGATCGCTTCAACCTCTTTGGCCTGCCTTCTCAACCATATTCCGATCGGCGTAGGGAAGCCCTTCTTGTCCTTCCTTTGAAGAATCTTGCCAGGAGCACTTCCGTTGACTGCCTTTCTGAGAAGATGCTTCGGCTCAAAGCCATCAATCTTGACACGTTCAGGTATCGAGGCAACTAACTCCAGAAGGCGATGGTCACAGCACAGCGGCACCCTGGACTCCAGCGACACAGCCATACTGGTTCTATCTTCAACATGGAGCAAGGCGTGTAGATACGCCTTCACGTAGAGGTACTGAGCTCTGTCAAGAAAACTATTTGAACTAGGAGCAGCGAAAATCCTTATGAAGTCCGGCTCTGGTGAATACTCGAACGCAAGCTCGCGAAGCTCGCCGACTAGAAGCTTCCTCAAGAATTCTGGAGAATGGAACAGGACGCGTCTGTACAGGCGCATCCCTGGCTCGACATCTCGCTCTTTGAGAATCATCCTAGCTAGCCTCCTTAGTGAGAAAATCACATCTTTCTCTCTTCTCGTAAGCTTCAGGTAATGGTACAGCTTGATCATGTAGCCAAGCCCAAAGCTTCCCGGCCGCATCAGATCTTCTTCAAGAGCCAGCTGAAGAATGAACGGATATCCGAAAAACACCTCATCTCCTCCCTGACCTCCGAGAATCACTTTCACATGCTCTCTTGCCAACCTGCAAACCCAGTATTGCGGATAGATACCCGGGCCGACCTCGGGATAGTCCATATGCCAGACGAGGCGTTCAAGCGTTGGCAACAGGTCGGTTCCGTTCGGCCTTATCTCATGGTACTCTGTACCCGCAAACTTCGAGGCAAGCTTGGCATAGACTGTTTCGTCAAACTCCGGTCCCTCATCAAAAGCTCCCGTGAAAGTCTTGACCCTCTCACTGATAAGTTGGCTTGCGGTGCAAGCCACAACCGAGGAGTCGATGCCACCAGAGAGGTGACAGCCCAAAGGGACATCGCTCACGAGTCTCAACCTGACAGCCTCTCGTATCGCCTCCAAGACTTTAGGCGCGGCTTTCTCGACAGTCAATTGCTGCGGTTCTTGGAACTCAAGATCCCAGTATCTCTGCAGATGTCTAACTCCGCCGTTGACCGTTAGAAAGTGTCCTGCAGGGAGTTGGCGAACATCCTTGAAGAAGGTCTTGTCGCCA
>CAZVYD010000016.1:0-19478 GCA_964631575.1 uncultured Candidatus Bathyarchaeia archaeon | reverse complement strand
TAGAAAGTGTCCTGCAGGGAGTTGGCGAACATCCTTGAAGAAGGTCTTGTCGCCAAGGACGTAGCTCAAAGTCAGATAGTCAATAAGCGCCTTCTGGTCGAGTTCCTTCTCGATGCCAAATTCGAGAATCGCCTTTATCTCCGAGGCGAATAGGAAGTTGCTCTCGTTGAGGCAGTAGTACAGAGGCTTTACGCCCACTCTATCTCTAGCAAGGAAGAGTTCACGAGTCTTCTCGTTCCAGATCGCGAACGCGAACATGCCGTTGAGCTTCTCTAGGCATCTCGGTCCCAGGTCCTCGTACAGGTGAAGTATGACTTCTGTGTCCGAGGCCGTGTAGAACTGGTGCCGTCCCTCCAGTCCACTCCTTAGCTCTCTGTAGTTGAAGATCTCGCCATTGTAGACGATCCATAGGCTTGAGTCTTCGTTGTGAATCGGTTGATGTCCTGTCTTCAGGTCGATTATGCTCAGCCTGACAGAGCCAAGCGCAATTCCACTACGGACGAAGTATCCTTCGTCGTCAGGACCACGATAGCGGATCACATTGCACATTCTACGAGCTGCTTCTTCGGTTGCCGCCTCTCCGAGGATACCTGCGATACCACACAAACGCTATTCTCCCGGCCTAGCTCTTTCTCGATGAGACGACCTCGCTTATCAGCTCTACCGTGAGCTTAGTCAGGCAAGTGAGATCATGATTCAACTCTACGTATCGTCTAGCGTTCGCGCCAGTCGACCTAGCAAGCTCTGCTGAATCAGCAAACCTCTCTATCAAGGATTCTATTTCGGGTAGCGAAGAGGCAGAGAAGCCCCCGTTGGATCTGTGCAACAGGCCTTCAAGCTCAGGTTCCTTGGCCGCTATTACTGGCTTGCCACACGCCATAGCCTCAAGGATCTTTGTTGGACATAGTCCCTGCTTTTGAACAAGCTCATTCTCTACGTCTGTCACGTCGTAGACGTAGACATCTGCTGCGTTGATGTAGAAAGGAACAAGATGATGATCAACCGCTCCGACAAATAGCACTCGATTCAACGCTCTATGTCCTTCAATCATGGGTTCAATCTCTGCGAGCAACGGCCCGGTGCCAACAACAAGAAACGCAATATCTGTCCTCTTGTGCAGGACATCGTCGGCAACTTGGAAAAGCAGTCCTGTCCTTCTCCACTCGGCAGAGAAAGTGCCCAGATACAGTACTACTGTTTCTCGTTCGATTCTAAGTGCGCGACGGATCTCCCCTCTCTTGTCTTCCAGGACTCTGAAGACTGCAGTATCTACGGAGTTGGGAACAACCATTACCTTTCCCGGGTTGGCTCCATAGTCCCTTATGATCGTCGTTCTCATCTTCTCGGTGACCGGCAAAACTAGGTCAGCGCATCGAATCGCAAAGGCCTCTGCCAAGCGCATAATGCCGCAGATGAAGGGAGTTAGAATAGGCGCCCGAACCTTACGAGTTCGTCTGCGAATCTCAGTCTCAAGCGACGGTATCCCATTCATTTCAATGATCATAGCCTTTCCCAAAGCCTTCGCAGGTACTGCAAGGGCCATCAGCAAAGGGTCGCGGCTGTAGATGCAGTCATAATCCTTCCTACGCGCAAACAATGCCACAATCAGCGCCAAAGCGAAGCATAGACCCGGAGAAGAGAACTCAACGATCTTCATGAGCGGTTGCATGCTACGGGACGCGTGTCCGCAAGGCGTGAACAGGGTCACTGGCGTCTGTTTCGCAAGGGCCATGATCTTGTCATATGTGTGAACCTTGTCTCCGGGTTCAAGACGAGATAAGTTGTGCCTGGATAAAACCGCGACCTTCAGCATCCTGAAGCCCTTCATCAAAAAACAACCTGAAAGCTAACGTGTTCCCGGCTCAGTTTGCACTCGCGAACGGATTCACTCCAATAGGGCTTGAAGATACATGTGAGAGAGCTGTTCAATTGTATGACAGGCTTTGGAAGCTTGAAAGCCGATGGTGTGTCCACGGTACACTCGTCGCCTTCTTCAGTCACGCGCGAGAAGGAACCTAACGCCATATCGACCACGAAAGAAATCTCTGAGGAGCAATGAAAGTTGGGTCCAGCTCTTTTTCCTAACGTAGCTTTTCAGGTCAAACCACTCGAAGGGAGCCTTTCTTTCTAGCAGTTCTCGTGCCTCTTCCGTAAACCCTAGTAGAGCAACTATTGCCAACGCGTCAAATCGCACTTTCAGGGATGAGAGGTCGCGTATCGTTTCGACAGAGACTTGCCCAGGCTCATAATAGATCAAGTATTTCCACCCGTTGGTCCTGCTTTGTGTTTCGAAGAGTACCCCGCTCCCGAGTTCCCTCTGTCCGGCAGATGAACCTGTTGGCTGACCGATCTCACCTACAAAAGCCCCCAAGATCTCTCTCACCCTCCGGTCCTTCTCATCGGAGTTCACACTGTCTCTCAGCTCCTCCACCGATCTGATCACAGCCGCCGGAATTCCACCGGCAAATGTCCTGTCTGGAATGTCCTTGGTCACGACCGCTCCCGTTGCCAAGATCACGTCCTCTCCAATTGTCACTCCAGGTAGAATCAGGCATCTCGGAGGAACCCAGACGTTCTTACGAATCGTAACAGGAGCGAACTTCCGTGGGAGGCCTTCAAGATAGGAAACCCATACACCGTGAGTGAATATCGAGGAGTCGCTACCGATCCCGACTCCATCTTCCATGTTGACAGGCTCTGTGGCATTGATGAGCGTTCTTTGCCCGACATAGCAGTTCTTTCCTATGGTTAGCGGTCCTTCTCCGTCAGTTCTCACCTCTGAACATATGATTGACTCCTCTCCGATGTGGATCTTGCCGTTCATTATATGCACATCAGACCCAACTATGACTCCGTCTTCTATCTCTATCTCCTTAGACATGATTATAGACCCAAACTTGATTTTGACAGCAGCGCCGATGCGAGCTCGCAACAGCGTTCTGTAAATCCATATCTTTGCCGGCGAGGGAAGAACGGAAGCTATTGCCACAACGATCTTTCTAAGAATAATGCCTCACCCCTCGTCATACTTCAGCTTTGATATTTCGCTGCAACTCCTAAATTGAATTCCGTGTTCTTGCGCTAGGTCGAGGACATGCTTGAAGAGCTCCCATTCCCTCCGCCTAGCCAACGTATTCTGATGGAAATTGAATACAAACGTAGCTTTCTCATCATTGAGGTACTGTTTGACTGTTCGCTCAATTAGCTTCTTGGCGTTTCTGAGCCTATAAAGGTGGATGAGGTATCCATCTTCAAAAGTGACGGGAATCTCAAGGAGGCCCCCGGGGAGACGAATCGGACAGGTCCCCCCATAAAGTGATGAATCGTAAACGTAACCCAGCTCTCTTCCCAGACTCAAGATGTCACGTCCGAGTCTGTGATAGTGCGTTCTAAAGCCTTCCATCTTGATCCCATATTCTCTCTCTATCTCCATCTTCAGTCTCAAGTCTTCTGATGACACAGCATGAAGAGCGATTTCGCACTTGCTGTCAACAAGAAAAGAGATAACGTCCTTGGACATCAATAGTCTTTGGAAAGACCACATGCTCGAAACGCCATAGCTAGATTCCGTCTCGACCACCTTTCGAAAAGTGTCATCAGGATTTGCACCAGTCATCCTTCGAATCGCAAGCCACAGAAGATTAGGATCCTGTCGAAATTGTGCCAACGACAGAAACTCGATAGCATTGGTTGTGAGTCTATCGATATCATGTGTCATTGAGAACAACATTCTTGTACCATCTCGCAACCGACATGGCATTCGGATATTAGTATAGGGTAGGATATCTTCTAATCTATCTATTGCCTCAGATAGGTTCGCGTGACACTAATGGACTCAAAGACGCCCATTGTCGCCGTTGGGCATCTTCCTGTTCACTTCGACTCGTTGACAGAATCCATCAGGCCACATTTCGCACTGTCCGTCGTCAAGTGGCGACCAACACATCGCTCAGCTGTAGGATCGTTCATCACCATTCCTCGCATAATGTTCCGAGTATTGTTCACCATGGTTCGATCTGCGGCTAAGGTTGTGCTAGCTCAGTACGCCTTTCCAGACGGATTCACATCGGTATTAGCCTCTTCTCTCCTGAGGCGCTATTGTTTCATTCAAGTCGTCGGAAGCGACATTCGGCAGCTGTCCAGAGGACCAAGATTGGCTCTCACCTCGTGGTGTCTTCGCAATGCGGCTGGAGTCATTTGTGTAAGCAAGGACCTCGAGCAGAGATCAAGAAAGCTCGGAGCGAAGCAGACACGTGTAATTCCCACCCCACTGGACGTTTCAGTGTTTTCCCGAAGAAGACAGCCCGATCGACAACAAAGACTAGTGACAGTGGCCAACCTCATCCCGCTGAAAGGAATCGACATTCTCATTAGAGCACTTCATAACGGACCGACTGTGAAGCTAATTGTGATAGGTGACGGCCCGGAAAGAGAAAGACTTGAGAAATTGTCCAGAGAACTCAAGCTCGAAAACTACGTAACATTCACAGGCTTCATCTCCCAAGAGAAACTCGCCGAGCATCTTCAATCCTCAAATATATTCGTTCTTCCCTCTCTCAGTGAAGGGGTTCCTCGATCAATCTTGGAGGCCATGGCTTGTGGGATGTTCGTGATTGCGACGAGAGTGGGTGGGGTCCCAGATGTAGTCACGGACGGAAAGAATGGGTTGCTGGTCCAACCTAACGATGCGAAAGCCCTCTCGGAAGCGATCCGATGGGCTTTGGCAGATCCGCAGAGACTCGCGGCGGTCGGTGAGACAAATAGAATAGCTGCTCAAAGATATGATGTCGAAGTGATTGGTCGAGAAGTTTCAGATTTCATCCGCAGCTTCTTCAAGTAGATTCTCCCGATGAGAGCCTATTTTCGCTGATTCTTTATGTACTATGCGAATCGAGTTGTCTGTTGTAGGGGAGATGAAGCGGTGAGCGCCATAGGATATGTGACGGGAAAGAAAGTTCTCGTCACGGGCGGCGCTGGTTTCATGGGCAGCCATCTCGTGGATAGACTGGTGCAGAAGAATCTCTCGGTCACTGTCTTCGACAATATGTCCACAGGAACCCATGCGAACATGAGCCAGCACATGGGAAGAAAGAACTTCACGCTAGCGAAGGGGGATGTGCGTAACGGTCGGAAGACAAGTGAAGCGATTCGGCGCTCAAAGATAGTGTTCCATTTCGCCGCTGTTGCGGATGTTCAGCAGTCAGTGGAAGATCCGCTACTTGTAAATCAAGTCAACGTTCTTGGAACGCTCAACCTTCTGGAGGCCTGCAGGAATTCTGATGTTGATCTAGTGGTGTACGCGTCATCATGCGCCATCTACGGCGACGCTGGAAAGGATAGGATAGGTGAAGACGCTCCTCTCCGACCGCTATCGCCATACGCAGCTTCAAAACTTGCGGCCGAGAGCTATTGCTTGGCCTTTCGTCGGACCTATGGGTTACCGGTGGTCTGCCTAAGATTCTTCAATGTTTACGGCCCTAGACAGAGGCCGGGCCCCTACGCTGGGGTCGTTGCCAAGTTCGCACAGAGGTTGCTCCGGAATCAGCCTCCGATCATCTACGGCGATGGCGAACAATCACGGGATTTTGTAAATGTCAGGGACGCCGTCAAGGCTTGCCTGCTCTTGCTTGAAAGACGGGAAACGGTAGGAAGAGCGATCAACATAGGAAGTGGAAGGCCTACCACAATCAACGACCTTGCTCGGCTGCTAACCGATCTGACGGATAAGACCCACTTGAAAGCCGTCTACAGATCAGCTCGCGAAGGTGAAGTGAGACATAGCTTGGCAAGCATAAGCGTCGCCCGGAAGGTTCTGGGCTACCGGTCGACAGTGCCCCTCAAGAAGGGGCTTCAAGAGTATCTCGAATGGCTTGGCAAGGCTGTAAGATGAAGCCACCTGGAGATTTACGGGGAAGGAACAGATGAAAGTTGCGAGCTCGGTTCTTGATGTCATTGGCTCAACGCCTATGGTTAGGTTGAATCGCATCACTACTGATCTCAATCGAGAAGTCTTGGTTAAGATGGAATATCTCAATCCGAGCGGTAGCTTGAAGGATCGAATAGCCCTGTACATGGTTGACGCGGCTGAACGGTCCGGCAAACTGACGAAGGGATCAGTCATAGTCGAGGCTACTACGGGGAACACTGGGATAGCCTTCGCGATGGTTGCGGCTGTGAAAGGATACAAAATGATCGTGGTCATGCCTGAAGGGATGAGCGAGGAAAGGAAGAAGACGATTCGAGCTTACGGAGCTAACTTGGTCTTTACACCTGGCAGCGAAAGCGATGTTGACCTCTGCCTGAAGAAAGTGGACGAGCTGAGAAAGACAATTCCCAATGTTTGGGTTCCGGGACAATTCACAAACGTAGACAACATTCGAGCACACGAAGAGACGACTGCCAGAGAGATTCTTGATCAGACTGAGGGAAAGCTTGAGGCGCTTGTGGTAGGAGTCGGCACGGGTGGAACATTGACTGGTGTTGCTAGGGTGCTCAAGATGAAGGCCCCAAGCGTCAAAGTTGTTGCAGTCGAACCGGCGGAGTGTCCAATTCTCTCTGGAGGAAAGAAAGGTGGCCATAGGATTGAGGGCATAGGCGACGGCTTCATTCCAGAGATTCTTGATTTGAACCTAGTGGACGACGTTATCTGCGTGTCAGATGGAGAGGCCATAGAGATGTCGAAGCGGCTCGCCCGAGAGGAGGGGATATTTGTCGGCATCTCCTCTGGAGCGAACGTGAAGGCGGCGCTGGAGGTGGCAAGAAGCCTTCCGGAAAGAAGCCGGGTAGTTACCTTTGTTCCAGACAACGGACTACGGTACCTTAGCACCGATCTGTGTATGAATTGACTGTCCAGGGACCCTCGATCTCAGCGAGGTGGCGGAGCCAGTGGTGTTCTAATCTCGATTATAGTTGGCCTGTCAGCCTGAAGAGCCTCCCGCAAACTAGGTCCCACTTGGTCCAACGATCCCACTGTCACTCCCTCGGCACCAAAGGATTCAGCCAATTTCTTGAAGTCCGGATTCTTGAAATCTACACTGAAATATCTCTTCCCGAAATACTCCTGTTGAAAGTGCTTCAGAATTCCGAAGCCTTCATTGTTGTGCAGAATGATAGGTATACTTGTCCCGTTCTCTACCGCTGTCGCCAGTTCTTGGCAAGTGATCATGAAACCTCCGTCCCCGCAGACAACAATCACCTGCCTATTGGGGAAAGCGATCTTTGAAGCAATGGCTGCCGGCAAGGCGTAGCCCATAGCCACGTATCCCGAGGGATAAAGGAAGGTATGCGGCTTGTAGACCGGGAAGATCCTTTGCATCCAATAGGCGAGAATTGTTGTGTCCGCTACAACAATGGCGTCTCGTTCAAGGGCATTTCTGATATCCATCACAGTGCTCACCTCTGTGGGATGTGTAGACTTGAGTGCCTTCCAAGCAGAAAGCTTGAGTCCTTCCGCTGTTCTCCTCCAATCCGACCTATCGATCCTCGGCGCTATTCGAAGTCTATTGAAGATCTGCAGAAGAACTGACTTGGCATCTCCCTGAATGCTTACTTTGGCAGGGTAGTTCTTTCCTATCGCTTCTGGATCGATATCCACATGGATCAGATTCTCAGGAACCTTCAAAGTCCAGTTCTTCATAGACATAGAAGAGAACCTTGTCCCAACTGCCAGCATCACATCGGCCCTTTTGAAGACCTCATCGACAGCTCCAGTCATTCTCGACTGTCCGAGAAATAGGGGATGATCACTAGGTACTGAGCCTGCTCCATTGACTGTTGTGACAACTGGGGCGTAGAGAAACTCTGCAATCTGAACGAGCTCGAAAGAGGCCTCTGCCCTTGCGACGCCTCCTCCCGCCAAGATAACCGGAAAGCGCGATTGAGAGAGAAGGCTTGAGGCAGCTTCAACCGATCTGTCATCCGTCGTGGGCGTTCTCTCGACATGAGTCCTTCCCGTGTGAAGCGGGAAATCATCAGTAGCTTCGAGAATGTCTTCAGGCAGCCCCACATAGAAAGGTCTGGGCCTCCCACTCTTCAAGCCCTCAAGAGCCTCCTGTATCACTGGCAGAATGTCTCCTGCGTTGAGAACACAGCACGCCTGCTTCGCCGCAGCTCCGGCGATGGATGTCTGATCGATTTCGTGGAGTACTCCTTTCCCCTTTCCAATCAGAGTTGACGGGATCTCGCCAGCCAGCACAAGAACAGGTACAGAATTGGAGTAAGCAGTCGCCATTCCAGTAACTGCGTTTGTAAGGCCCGGGCCCGCAGTGGTGAGACAAACACCAAGGTTTCCCGTCACTCGAGCATAGGCCTCAGCCATGAACGCTGCAGACTGCTCGTGTCTGACAAGAACATGGCGGATCGAGCTGTCGTAGAGTGCATCATAGATATGGAGAACATTGATTCCGGGCATTCCAAAGACAATCTTGACGCCTTCGTTCTCAAGGTAATGTACAAGTGCCTGCCCTCCAGTTAACTTCGCCACGGCTGCTCAGCTCTCAATAAGCGATAATTCCTGTCGCAGAGAGATAAATAGAGCATTCACATTGATTTGGGGACAGCATGGTGATTTGATTGCGAATATTGGTGTTAGGTGCAGGAATGCAAGGATCCGCAGCCATCAGAGACATGGCCAAGAGCAATCAAGTGAACGAGATCGTCGCTGCTGATCTAGATATTCGCAGAATCCAAGAGATTATCGCCAATCTGAAGACTTCGAAGATCAAAGCCGAGCAGACCGATGCTTCAAATCACGAAAGTCTGGTGAAACTCATGAGGAAGGGCTTCGACGTAGTCGCATGTCTGCTTCCTGCGAAGCTCAACTTACCGGTTGCAAAGGCCGCCGTGGAAGCCAGAGTCAGCATGGTTGATGTGTCTTACCCTGAAACCATGGTCGAACTCCACGACGCGGCAAGAATAGCTGAGATCGCCATTCTGCCGGGCTGCGGTCTTGACCCGGGCATAGACTTGGTTATCTACGGGTATGGTTGCTCGAGACTGGACAAGGTCTACGAGATCCACTCGTACTGTGGGGGAATCCCGCAAAAGGAATTCGCAGACGGCCCATTGAGATACAAGATCTCTTGGACTTGGGAGGGCGTCCTTGACTCCTACACAAGGAACGCAAGGATTCTGAGAAACGGCAGGGTCGTTGAGATCCAGAACATCTTTGAGGAATATGTGAAGACGATGCGATTCCCAGAGCCAGTCGGCGAAGCCGAATGTTTTCTGAATGGGGATGCAACTGCGTACAAAGAAACGCTTGAACTCAAGCACATAAGGGAGATGACAAGGTGGACTGTTCGTTGGCCGGGTCATTGCGAGCTGTGGAGTAAGCTATTGAGAATGAAGCTATTGAGCGACGAGCCACTTGAGGTGGCTGATGGGATCTACATAACTCCTCGCCAATTCATGATCAAACACATGGCTCCTCAGTTGAAGTACAAGGACGGTGAAGGCGACTTAGTCCTCCTTAGGGTGGAATTCGTTGGACAGAAAGATGGCAAAGCGACAAGACTTGTGCTGGACTTGATCGATCGCTTCGATCCGGAGACCAGAATCTCAGCAATGGCTCGTACAACAGGCTATACTTGCTCGATCATATCTCAAATGGTTGGTTCCGGACTGATCAAAGAGAAGGGGGTATTGGCTCCGGAGAGACATGTTCCGTTCCAACAGTTTTTCCGGGAGCTAGCGAATAGAGGCATCTCGATCACTGAGACAACTACCACAGAGCAAGCTCTCCACTGAACATGGCAATACAAGTCGATCCACCAAGAAGGTCGTGAGGCAACCGTCAAAGCATATTTCTCCGCAGCGTGAGAGCTTCCACACTGAGACAAGTCCTACCAAACAAACGCGGAAAAGGCTCCGAAGTTCTTTGGAGTCTGTGTTCCTAATGCTTTTTCTTGGTGGCACGTATTTCGTTTTCCGCTATGTGGGGAAGTTCTGAAAGGTTGAGGACTATGTAATTGGGGCCTGCTTTTTCAAGCTCGTGGATATTCCCTTCCCCAGTCAAGACTCCCACAGTCTTGGCGCCTAAAGATTTTCCCACTCTGATATCTGTCGCAGTGTCTCCAACGACAATTGTGTTGTTTGAACTTGCCTTTAATAATCTGAGGCTTTTTTCGATTAGAGCTAGTTTGCGCGCGTAGTGTTCGGCTGTGTAAATATCAACTTTGTCTCTTACGTCCTCTGACGTCAAGACAGCATTGAAATAAGGATGTGCGTTATCTCTAATGAGGATTTTCTTTGTTTGCTTTGTGCCTGGCAGGGCGCTCACTAACGCCATAGTTATGCCATTCAGATGTAACTCTTTCAATGCTATACATGCTTCAGGGAAGATCACTGTGTGATCAAGAAAGGCGGGTGTACTATACCGTAATTCTCCTTCAAAGTCCTTCCATCCGTTTTCCTTCCCAAGAATAGCGATCCAAAACTCTTCGTCAGACGCAGCTTCAATTGCTTGAACCTCGTCGAATGAAGGACACTCTATACCATGGTGTGAAAGAACTTGCCTTAATGCAAGATAGAGTGCTTTTCTGGAATCGTAAATTGTTCCATCACGGTCGAATATTACGCTCATCACACGTCCCCTCGCAATTAGAGTTCATAGTGGCACGGACTTTTGCTTATGTGCGAACAAGTTTCTCAAGGACATTGGTGGCCAAAGAATAGAAGTGAGCTTTCAATTCCCTTCTATTAGGATTGATGAGCGCAATACCGTTTGAGCTTCCTACTACACATCACCAAGGATAACCGAGCTACCCTGGAAGCAATATGTCGTGGGGCTTGGCCTCTTCCACTCCGGCAGCGCTCATCACGGCGAATTGTGCCTTCTCCCACAGCTCAGATATGTTCCTTGCACCAGCATATCCCATCGAGGCCTTCAAGCCGTCAGCAAGCTCTTGGACTGCTGCGCTCAAGTCGCCTTTGTATGGAACCCAGCCTTCAACGCCCTCTGAGATTCCCTTGGACGGCATATTGTACCGATCCATTGAGTACCGTTTGGCCATCGCCGACGGGCTCCCCATGCCTCGGTATTGCTTGTAGTATCTTCCGCCTATGGCAACTAGGGTGCCTGGAGCCTCCTTACAACGCGCAAAGAGGTTTCCCATCATGACCGTTGAAGCCCCAGCCGCGAGTGCAACCGCGATGTCACCTGGATTCCTTATGCCACCATCTGCGATTATCGGGATCTGAGAATCATGCTCTCTTAATGTGTCAGCGACCTGTGCGGTTGCGAACAGCGTCGGAGAGCCGGCCTTCGCAACCTCTGACGTCGTGCATATGGACCCTGACCCAATTCCAACTCTTATCCCCGCAACATTCTCCAGTCGAGTGAGAACATCCTCAGCTGCCTTGCCAGTTCCGATGTTTCCAACAACAACATCAGCCTCCACTGTATCAAGAATCTGCTTCGTGGACTTGAAGACGTTCGCGTTATGAAAATGGGAAACGTCCACGACTATTACGTCGACATATTCGCTAAGCCTCTTCGCTCTCTCTAGGTCGAACGGGGAAGTGGCGGCGCCGCACAGAAGCTTTCCTTCTTCATCTCTTGCAGCATTGGGGAACCGTCCTCTAAGCATTATGTCCCTGAAAGTCATCAACCCTTTCAGCGCGCCTCTCTCATCGACAATAGGCAGCTTCTCAATCCTGTTCGCGTGTAGGATCTCCTTTGCCTCCTCAAGAGTTGTGCCTTCTGTAGCGGTGATGAGGTGCTTGGTCATTACCTCGTGAACTTTCAGCGTTCGGTTGGCAAACCGGACGTCTCTTCCAGTGATGAGCCCAACGAGTTTTCCTTTCTCGATGACAGGCAGACCTGATATCTGATGTTTCTGCATCAGGTCGATTGCGTCTCCTATTGTCTGGTCAGGAGCGAGCGTGATGACGTCCCGGATCACCAAGGACTCGGCGCGTTTCACCTGTGTAGCCATCTTCACTTGGTCGTCAATGGAGCAATTTCTGTGAAGTATTCCTATACCCCCGAGCCTAGCAAGCGCGATTGCCATCTCCGCCTCCGTCACAGTATCCATAGGCGAAGAAACAAATGGAAGATTGAGTCTGTGGTTCACAGTCACACGCGTTGTGAGATCTATCTCCTTTGGCTCAACCTCAACCCAGTTCGGAACCAATATGACATCACGAAAGGTAACCGCTAGGCTTGCATCCTTCAACTTTTTGCCAAACTTTCGATCCATACATTGAGCACCTACTCGAACTCTATAGTTGCAGGTGGCTTCGGAGTCACATCATAGTATACTTGTGAGATTTGGGGGCACTCCTTGAGGATGTCTTGAGAGATTTCAACGAGTAGACTTGGATCCAACTCGCTGACAGCGGCTGTCATGAAGTCTTTCGTCTGAACAGCTCTTATTGCAGCAACAAGGGAAGCAGTCCTCAGGGATTTCGCAGTCTCCACCAACACGTGACAGACGGCTGGCAACTGGTTGGCAACAACAGCTTGTGCCTCAACTAGCTTCTTGATTGGGGGAACCACTGACCTATTCTCAGAGCTCAAAGAGACAGCGAGAACCTTACCATACTTCCTTGTGCCAGCTTCTATACCTGTCGCCCTATTCGAGAGGAAGTGTGCATCCAATTTGCCCGCGTAGGAATGAAGAAGTTCCCTCAGTTCCGCTGCAGCCTTCCTGCTGTTCCTGTCATCTCGGAATCGCCTGTCTATGACTGCTGCGAAGTACTGGTCACAGTCCTTTGAGTCGAGGTGTCTCCTCACAACCAGATCAGCCCTCTTCAATGTGTCGAGCTTCTTCGCGTCCATGGCTCCCACTGCTCTTACGGACAACCCGGGCCCCGGGAAGGGTTGTCTCTGGAAAAACTCTTCGCTGATTCCAATGACCTTGGCAACCTCTCTTACCTGAAACTTGTACAAGTCCACTAGGGGCTCAAGAACCTTGAAACCGTACTTCTTCTCCGGGTCGATTCCGACCTGTGACAGAACGTTGTGCTGTGTCTTGATGCCTCCGCGTGTCTCGATCCAGTCTGGGGCTATGGTTCCTTGCACGAGAAAGCTACATCTTCTTTTTCTGGCCTCCTCGGATAGAGCTTCATAGAATGTTGATCTGAAAAGCCTCCTCTTCGTTTCAGCGTTTGATACTCCTTTCATTCGATTTAGGAATCTTCTTTGAGCATCAACCGCCTCAACACCGAGGGGAACAGGGAGTGACGTGAGCGTCGTAACAATGCTCTCAGGCTCGCTTATGCGCATGAAACCAGTGTCGATGAACACGGAGAAGACGTTCGGCCCGATTGCCTTTCGGACAAGAGTTGCTGCAGTGGTGCTATCGACTCCTCCAGAAACTGCTGCGAGAACTCTTTCGCTTCCTATTGTTTCTCTGAGTTTTTGAATTTGGCTTTCTGCAAAACTCTGAGCGTTGAACTCAGCCATTCGAAGCCACTTACAACCTATGGCGGGCCACTACTCATAAAAGACCTCTCGACACGAACAAGGCAACACTATCTGCAGCAAAATTGGTCGACAGTTGATCTGATTAGGCTAATTCCTCGCCTTCCTCCATTGATGCAAGGCGAATAAGCCGAAAAGTGGAAGGAGCAGAACAAACCGGAGAGATGAGAGCAGATCCATGCCGAACAGGTAAACATACACCAAGATAAAGAGGGTTGAAGCGACTTCGATCGCAAGAGAGTGGGGCTGAAACATAGTCTCTAAAGTCATAAGGAAAAACAGCGAAACCGTAGGTGGTCTTGCTCAGGGGATATAGCCAAGGGCGGCCTCGCACGTCGTTGGAGTCCTTAAGAAGATGAAGTGGACCGCCGGTCAGGAATGAAGCTGACCATGCGACATCGAAAGTGAGTAGAACCAATGCTCCGGCAAGAGGAAGCCAAACTGAATGGAACACGCTTCCGCAGTGGTAGCCCTCATCCTTAAGTCGGAAAATGGGTAAGAGCGCGTCAAAACCTGAGAGAGACGTGCCCACCGACGGAAAGAAGAGACTAAGATTCGGAAAAAGCAACTTTGCAGTGAACATAAGGGCTTGGTGCGCAACAGGCAGCCGCTTCGCCCTCTTAGGCCTTGTACGCCGCCGGCCATGTCTCCCCGGATCCTTCGGACCTTTGACACTACTGGAATACCTTTTTAAGGGATTGTGAAACTATCTCTCGCTAAGTGGTTGAAGTGACAGGTGAATCTGTTCCAGCTCAACGGAATGGTTGACTGGCTACACTGCACATCTTCGGCCACGATTCTAGGAGGAAATTCTTGCGATGACAGTTGAAAGAGGAATAACTGTAAAGAAGAGTGAAGATTTCTCGGAATGGTTTACGCAGGTCATCACGAAAGGGGGGCTCTGTGACTATGCTGGAATCAAAGGGTTCATAGTTTTCATGCCTTACTCGTATGAGATCTGGGAGAACATCAAACGGTTCTTGGACGAGAAGTTGAAGGCTACAGGGCACAGGAACGCCTACTTCCCGGCCTTGATTCCGGAAAGCTACCTTAGGAAGGAGGCTGCGCACTTTTCGGGGTTTGTTCCAGAGGTCTTTTGGGTCACCCACACGGGGGACTCTGAGCTTGGCGAAAGGCTGGCGATGAGGCCGACGTCGGAGACGATTGTCTGCGACTCGTACTCGCGATGGATAAAGAGTTGGAGAGACCTTCCGGTTCTGATAAATCTCTGGAATTCTGTGTTCAGAGCCGAGATAACGGCGACCAAACCTTTCTTACGAACATCTGAATTCCTATGGCAGGAAGGCCACACAGCCCACGCAACAGCAGAAGAAGCCGAAAAAGAAGTCCACGACATCCTAGAAGTCTACAGGCAACTCGTGGAAGAGCAGCTCGCTGTTCCAGTACTGCTAGGGGTAAAAACCGAGGCCGAGAAATTTGTTGGCGCCGACTATACGCTGACAATGGAGGCGATGATGCCGGACGGCAAGGCCTTGCAGATGGGCACATCGCATTTTCTAGGTCAAAACTTCTCTAAACCTTTCGAGATCAAGTACCTTGGAAAGGATGAGAAAGACCATTACGTCTGGCAGACAAGCTGGGGCGTGACCACCCGAATGATAGGCGCCGTTGTCATGGCGCATGGCGATGACAGGGGCCTCGTGCTTCCTCCACGAATAGCACCGATCCAGACAGTCATAGTGCCGATATTTTACACGGACGAGGATCGAGACAAAGTGCTGAGTGAAGCAAAAGGGATAGCAAGGCTTCTGCATGAGAGCGGAATCTCTGTTTATTTGGATGACAGGACAGAGTATACTCCTGGCTGGAAGTTCAACGAGTGGGAAATGAAAGGCGTCCCAACAAGGATTGAGATAGGCCCGAGAGACATCGTGGCTGCGCAAGTGGTCATTTCAAGGAGGGACACGGGAGAGAAGCTTGAGGTCAAGATTGTCAACCTGTCCAAGGAGATCACGAAGATACTGGGATCCATTCAATCCAACTTGTACGCGAAGGCCAAGAGGCGACTGGAGCAGAATACCAGAACCGCGAAATCATACAAGGAGTTTAGACAAATTGTGGAGAATGTTGGGGGATTCGTGAGAGCCTGCTGGTGTGGCAGGTCTGAATGCGAGGCGAAGATCAAGGAGGATACCGGTGCGACTATCAGAACTGTTCCCCTTAAGAAAGAAGAGATCTTCGGTAACTGCATCTTATGTGAGAAGGATGCAAGAGAGGTCGTGTATTTTGCCAGGGCGTACTGAAGCTGTCATTCAGCCTTCCACAATCCTGAAAGAGGCATGTTGACTCTGTCTTGACTCCGCTTTCGCAACTCATTTTCCTTGGCACAAAGCCATAATAAGTGGCCGTTCAGGAGTAGACCGAGAAGAAGGTAGAGGAGATGGGAAAGAAGAGGAAGTCTAGGGGGCGAAGCAAGGGCGGGAAGGGAAGATCGGAACTTGTTCAGTGCAGCAACTGTGGGATGCAGGTTCCTAGAGACAAAGCAAAGAGGATGACTCATTGGGTCTCATTGGTCGAACCCACTTTGGCGCGTGAACTCAGGGCTAAAGGAGCTTACATTGCAAGGCGGCAAGTGGTCAAGTTCTACTGTGTGTCTTGCGCAGTTCACTTCGGAGTCTCTAAGGTCCGGGCGAGAGAAGAAAGACGGTTCCCCTACTAAGCGAATGAGGTTCTTGAGAAATCTTTGGAGCTTCTGAAAGATCTCGTGCTATGTACAGGGCATTGTAGCCTCTGAAGCCTGCCATCCCAACAACGACAGAAGACCTCAGAGAGGATCGTTCAAGTTAACTGCTTATGCGCATGATAGATCCTCTGCAGTACAGTGACTGATGCCAAAGCGGATATGACCATGAACCCCACTTCAACGAAGCCGGTTAGGGTTGCTACGACGAGAATTAGCAGTCTTTCGGGTCTCTCTGCGATTCCCACTTTCATGTCGGCTCCTTCGCTTTCGCCTCTGGCTCTCGTGTAGCTTACAAGGATTGAGCTGGAAATAGCCCATAGCCCCCAAAAGGTTGAACATAAGCCTGCGAGAACAATCGCCGAGAGCACAAGCATCTCACCGATCTTGTCGATTAAGGAATCGCAGAAGGCGCCGAATCTTGTGACTTGGCCGTAGAGTCGGGCAATCGCTCCGTCCAAGGCGTCGAAGAATCCGGACAGAAGAAGAAGGAAAGCAGCCAGTAATGACAGTGAACCGTTGCTCGATGAAAGATAGTAGCAGGCTGAAGCCCCAACGGCAAAGAGCATACCCAAGATGCTTGTGGATGTCGGACTGAGTCCCAGAACATGCAGCTGTCTCGCATGGAAGTCAAGGAATTCTATTGACTTTTCTTTTAGTCGAGTGAGCACCGCTGTTCCCTAGACTACGATATCTCAGTATGCCTTTAAACTGCTACGGCACCATATACCATCTTCAGTGTGCAGCAGTGGCAGGCTTGATGACAGGATGGGCAAGATAGACAAGGGAGTAACGTGCAGCGTGGAAGGCTGCGCTGAAGTAGCCATAAGGTCAATCTCCACTGAGATGGCTTCAGACGCGAGATTGAAGACAATGGACGCAAGGAGAGCTTATCTCTGCAAGAAGCATTACAAGGAGCTGAAGAAACATCTCAAGAAAGACCGTAGACTACAGAGGTGGCGCTGGAACCCGTAGGCCCAGGAGTCATCAGAGACTTGAGGATACTGCTTATACACGCAGATCACTTCGAGTACGAAGTGCTCGAAAAAGCGATCAAAGAGCCAGAACAGGTCGCTGATTCCGAAAGAAAAGGGATCGCGAATGATGTGTTGGTCTCGTTTTGCACAGTGGAGAAGGCAGACGAGAAGAACCCGGAGAACATCGCAAGAAACACAGCCGAATCGATCCGAGAAGTTGCGGACTGGGTGAAGACGAAGAGGATTGTAATCTACCCCTACGCGCACTTATCGAGTAGCTTGGCCTCAAGAGATGTAGCCATCGCCGTTCTCAGGAATGCCCAACTGAAGCTGTCACGTAGCGGATACGAGACCATCAAGAGCCCTTTTGGATGGTACAAGAGTTTTGAGATATCATGTAAGGGCCATCCGTTGTCGGAGCTCTCTCGAACCATCACGTCTGAAGGGGAGAAACCAAAGGAATCGCATGCTGAGGTGGAATACGCTGTGCTCGACACAGACGGCCGAATTCATGATCCCAGAGCATACGCGTTCAGACCTAACGAAGGCGACTTCAAGATGCTCGTCGAGAAAGAAGCCCTCAAGATCGGGCTGGCTGGAGGTAAACCTCGCTTCTTGGACTATTGCAAGAAGTTCGGATTGGAGTGGGAACCATACTCAGACGTCGGACACATGAGGTATGGTCCCGAAGCAAGTCTCATCTTCGAACTCGTCGCCAACTACTCTTGGACTGTAGCGAAGTCACTTGGCATACCGGTTTTTGAGGTTCGAGGCACGAACATGTTCGACCTCTCGGTCAGACCTGTGAAAGAGCACGCGGAGCTATTTGGAGGCAGACTCTATCAGGTGGATGTAGACGAGAAGAGCTATGTGCTCAGATACGCGGCTTGCCATCAGCAATTTGCGATGTTGAAGGACTGGGCGATCAGCTATCGGCAGATACCTTTCGGAACATTTGAAGTGGCGGATAGTTACAGAATGGAGCAGAGTGGAGAGCTTCTGCTGTGCTTCAGAGTCAGAAAGCTCCACATGCCTGATTTGCACGTGTTCTGTCGAGATGTTGAAGACGCCAAGATCGCTGCGATGAAGATCCACAGAAAGATCTATGAAGAGATAGAGAGGCTGGGAAGAGACTATGTGTCAATCTATAACACAACCAAGAGCTTCTATGAGCAGAACAAGGCTTTCTTCAGTGAACTTGTCGCCGTTGAGAGGAAGCCTGTACTTCTGAGCTTTGTTCCTGAAGGGGTCTACTACTGGGTTATCAATGTCGAGTACACAATAATCGACGACCTTGGCCGACCCAGAGAAATAGCGACATTCCAGATAGATGTCGGAAACGCCGAGAGATTTGGAATAGCCTACACGGATGCCGAGGGAAACAAGCAATATCCACCGATCATACACAGCGCTCTGATTGGAACGGTTGAACGTTACATCTTCGCTGCCTTGGACACCGCAGTTAAGCTGGAGAAAGAAGGAAAGGTTCCGAGTCTCCCGCTGTGGCTCACTCCAGTGCAGGTGAGAATCGTCCCTGTAGGCGACAGCTTCACACAGCGCGCACGAGAACTCTTGTCTGAGATCGAAGGCGTCAACATCAGAGTAGACATAGACGATCGTCCGGAATCCATTTCGAAACGCGTCAGAGACGCCGAAGTGAACTGGATACCCTACATAGCCGTGATGGGAGAGAGGGAGATCAAGACGGGTCTTCTCAACATCAGAAAGAGAGAGACTGGTGAGCAGAAACCAATGTCTGTCCCTGAACTGATCGAAGAAGTGACAAGCCGAACTAAGGGATACCCAAGGACAGGACTAAAGATGCCTTCGCTCCTAAGCCAAAGACCGGTCTACAAGTCATAGGTCGAACCGAAATCCCGCTACTCTCAGAGGCGATCGCAATTAGTGTTTTATACCGAATCCGGCCAATCATGACATGATGCAACATGAGCAGGGATCAGATCTACGGAGCTGTCGTCTTCTTAGTGGCTCTCTTGGTTGCCTTGGCATACGTATCCATCTTCATCGGAGGATATTTCGACATAGCATTTCTGAAGCAACTCCAATGGTTCGCGATAGCTGTCCCAGTAGCACTGGCGGTTCTCGCAGTCTTGGTCATAACCATGTGGATAGGATGGACGATGCTGACGACGCCTCCGCTGGAAGAGATAAGCCAGCCTCCTGCCCCCCAGAGCTAGCCCCAGAGATTCTGAGACACCGAACCCTGGAATCAACACCGCGCCGTTGCAGCAATCACTTATACAGAAGCAATCACCAAATATGCACCTTTTGCTCCTTAAAGTCAGTGAGGATTGGTGAAGTGAGAAAGATGATCGATTCCAGATTTTGGATCTCAATAGCTGTGATAACGATC
>CAZVYD010000015.1:11881-26150 GCA_964631575.1 uncultured Candidatus Bathyarchaeia archaeon | reverse complement strand
GCGGCATTTTGAAGCATAGGTACCCCGGTTGAGCAACACTCTTACATACCGGGCCCGACACAGGCTAGATACAGACTCAGGTGTCAGCATTGTCGTATTACTGGGTACCCAGACCCCCAACGAGAGTCAAATGCCTTCCGCCAAGACAGGAGTTCTACTATCAACCTGCAATGGAGCGGTACGTTTACCAGCCACCCGCAGAAGAGGTTCTAGTTGAACAACCCCCGGAACTCTACTACCTACCTCCTCCAGAGGTCTTCTACGTCGAGCCGCCGGTGCAACGATATTTGTATCAGCCGCCACCGCAAGAGTTCTACTATCAACCCCCGCCTCAGGCGTACTACTACGAACCTCCACCAGAGCGTGTCACCTCTCCATTGCCACCGCCGCCTGATCTCAGCGTGATGTACACTAGCGCCAACTACCCCGCACCTCTTGAATATCAGCCTCCCCCAGACCAGTCATACCTCTCCACTGACGCTCAGGCACTACCTTTCTCCTATGAAGTTCGCACATTTCCTTCGCCTGTCAGGATCTATCATCCGAAAGAGCTACCACTCAAGAGATAGATAGTCCACTACACCAGCGCCGATCCGCCAGAATAGGCAGACTTCAAGAGCTCTTTTTCTCATCCAAGTATCTTCGTTCAAGGCTTATTGGTAAGGCTCAAAGGCTGGAAGAGCCACTCACGCAGAGAAATGGACGTGTCAGATGCATGGAGAAACCGTTCTGGATGATCTGCATAACCCACATGCTCCTTGAGGTATATCTACTCATACAAGTCGCGCTAATCCCCGTCTACATACGAGAGTTTCAGCTAAGCATTCTCGAAGCCTCTCTAGTCGCTACGATCCCAAGCCTAATTCAACTCCTGATGAATGTCCCCTTCGGCTTCTTGGTAGATCGGTTTCAAGTGAAGCACCTTCTGTTTTCTAGTATGGCGATAGAAGGTGCTTCAGCGCTTCTCCTGAGCCAAACCAACAGCTTTTGGATGCTCGTGTTCGGAGCCTCAATGATGAAACTCTCATCACCTCTGTATCACATATCAGGACTAAGCCAGATCAGCAGACTTGTCACACAAGGGAAGACAAGCAGGTCAATAGGTATTCATAACGCGCTTGGAAGTCTAGGCGTCGCCATAGGCGCTATCAGCCTCCCCTTTTTCCTCTCCTCTTTGGGATGGCGGTGGACCTACCTATTCTGGGCCATTCCGGTTCTCATATGGGGATTCATCATGCTGCGATCCTCTCAACTTGAAACTAGAACACTTGAGAGGAAGGATGTCAAGAGGTGGAAGGCACTGGAGAGGCTATCGCTTGTGCTGCATATCAATTTCCTGATATTTCTGGTTGCGATAGGGTTGAGAGAGGTCGGAATCACTGGAATCTCCACCTTCATGACCACGTACCTTGTAAAGATGAGGGGTTTCTCCGAGGCCATTTCCAGCCTTGTCTTCGGCTTAGGGCCTGTCATGGGAATAGTAGGTGCCCTCGGCGGCGGCTACTTAGGCGAAAAGATCAATGCAAAGAAGACACTGAGCCTGTCGATCCTAGGCTGCGGAGTCACACTATATGCACTGTCGCAAACCTCTCAACTTTACCTGCTTACTCTCATCTACCTCATGTACGCATTCTTCAGCCATAGCGTCTGGACGCCTATGAACACGATAGTGTCAGACATAACTCCTCGAACAGAGAGGGGACTGAGCTTCAGCGTGTATTTCTTCTCAGAAGGCCTAATCACTTCCATCGCTCCGATTTCCGCAGCCGCTGTCATAGAACTCTCCAACATATCCTATATCTTTCCGTTCAGCATAGTGTTCATAGCCGCTGGCTTAATCGTTCTTCAATTCTTCACCTACCCCCGAAGCCCTATCACAGGAAACAAGATCTGAAGAGACCCGCTCAAGCTTGTAGCCAGTTCGTCATGCTTTCATTTGCTCTATGTAGACCTCGATTAAGTGGTATGCTTCAGCTCCACTGGTTTTTCCATAAATAGTTCTACTAACTTCATTCTATTGGGTGATAGACAATGAAGTGGGTGACTCGTGAAAACGTCCACGTGGACAGAGTTGCCTGTCCATGGCTGATCAAAAGATTCGTTGACCCGAAAGCAGAGTTTCTATTTGTCCCAACAGAAAAGGTGCAAGAAACGGCAGACAAAGAAAAGGCAATTCCATTTGACGCACAAGGAGTTGAACTCGGTCACAAGGGAGACAGATGCAGTTTTGACGCGATAATCGATAAGTACCGTCTTACGGACCCCGCTCTTCTCGAACTCGCCAAAATCGTGAGGGCTGCAGACACAAATAAACTGGATCTAGCACCTGAAAGTGTAGGGCTAGAAGCCATGGCAGCGGGTTCGATGATGATAGCAAAGAACGATCACGAAGCGATAGAAAAGCAGGCATATCTCTACGACGCACTTTACGCCTACTGCAAGCTCCGCCTGATCAAAGAAAAGTATGCCAGTGAGATTGAGAAACTCGATCGAAAACAGAGATCTGAGTTCCTCAAGAAAAGAGTGAAAGAGACCGGTCTATGACCTCGCGCGAGCGCATGGTCGGCTACTCGTTCTGGGCACTTTGCATCGTTGGCTTTCTTGCGATACTCAGCTCAACGATGTCAAAGAACCCCGTACTGAACCCATTCGCACGCAACTTAGGTACGCCTGATTCTTTGATGGGATTTGTTGCTGCAGCCTCAACTATTCCGGGGATATTGGTTAGCCTGCCGGCAGGCTCATTATCTGATATCTTCGGGAGAAGAAGGATTCTATTTATGTCTGGCACAGTATTCGCTTCGGCCCCTTTTTTCTATTTGCTCGTGTCTTTTTGGTGGCAACTAGCCTTGGTCAGGTTCTACCACGGCTTCGCTACGGCCATGTTCGTCCCCGTCGCGAACGCCTTCGTCGCAGAGTTATTCCCAACTAAGAGAGCGGAACGCATCTCGCTCTTCTCGTCTGCGACAACCGGCGGGAGGATCTTGGCCCCCTTCCTCGGTGGCTACATTCTATTTGCGACAAGCTACGGTTTTCATCAACTTTACTTGGCCGTCGGGGTTGCTGGAGTTACGGCCTTTGTCACTGCGCTTGCACTTCTCAAAGAGAAGCCCCGAACCACAGGAAAGAACGCCAAAGGTTTCACCGAGTCGAGTTCAGGTCTTCTTCAGAGATGGATTGCTGTTGCAGGAACCCGTGGCATAACGGTAGTGGGTTTAGTCGAAGCCTCTCAGTACTATGCCTACGGCGCCGCGGAGTTCTTTCTTGTAGGATACCTCAAGGAGATGGCTCATTTTGACTCGCTCTCCATTGGCGTAATCATGGGATCTCAGCTTGCCGTGATCCCTATACTCAAACCGCTCATGGGAAAACTCTCAGACAAGACAGGGAGACGGCTCCCAATAGTCCTTGGCTCACTGGTGAGCGCGTTCACTCTTGCCATAGTGCCCTTCACGACGTATTTTCCCCTTCTTCTGCTTATCTCGATGCTCTACGGCCTTGGCTTCTCAACAGTGACATCTTCGACTCCCGCACTTGTCAGTGAACTCACTGAGGAGAGTCTTGTAGGCACAGGCATGGGTTTTTTGGGTACAGTCATGGATGTGGGGCAGACCTTGGGGCCGATCGTGACGGGGTTCATACTCGCGACAAGCCTCGGCTACTCAGGCTCTTTCTTGGCACTGACAGCAATCCTTCTGATGTCCTCCACAATCTTTGTTATGGCAAGGGTCGCAAGAAGTTGAGAGCTTCAGCGACAACGGTCAGCGACGCGAGGTATCATTCCCAAGAAGGATCGCTCAGACATCCTATCTTTGGATAACAGGAGAACCTCGCGAAGTTTTCAGCTTTAGTAGTAGTTATATGTGTCCGGCTAACTTCATATTCCTTGGGTGAGCGATTTTGCCCAGTGCGAAACTTCTAGAAATGTTGAACCAAGCGATTGCTAGAGAGCTTCAAGTTTCAATCCAATACATGTGGCAACATGTGCAGTGGAAAGGTGTGAAAGGCTATGCAGTGAGCGACGAGTTCAAGAAGATCGCGATTGCGGAGATGAAACATGCAGAGAAAATCGCTGAGCGACTCTGGTACCTAGGAGGAAAGCCCACAACCAAACCCAACTCAATCAATGTTGGCGACGAATTGAAAGAAATGATCAGCTTTGACGCCAAAGCTGAAGAAGAAGCAATCACGATGTACAAACAGATCATGGATATCGCGCAGAAGGAAGGCGATGTAGCCACACGCGAAATATTCGAAGAGATAGAAGAGGAAGAAGAAGAACACCACGACTTCTTCACAAGCCTACTCGAGAAGTAGAACGGAATCTCGCCTCTCTTCCTTTTTTTGAGCTTAGCGCAGGTCCCGCGGATACGGTTGGAATAGTGAAAGCCTGCTTTATCGCAGTATCTCCGTGCCTGCCCTTTGTTCAAGAGCTTCGATTATCTTATCTGTTGAGGTTATGATCGCCCTCTCTCCTCCACTTTGTAGGAATTGCACCGCTGCCTCTATCTTCGGCTTCATACTTCCCTCCTCAAATTGGCCTTCATCGAGGTATCGTTTTGCCTCCTCAACTGTCAGGCGATCTAACTCCACTTGACTCGGAGTCTTGTAGTTCAGAGCGACTTTCTCGACATCGGTTGCAATCAGCATGATGTCAACTCTGACCTCCTCGGCAAGCTTGGCGCTGGCAAGATCTTTGTCTATCACAGCTTCAACACCATCGAATCGTCTTCCCCTCTTGGTTACGGGGATCCCTCCGCCGCCACAGGCTATGACAATAAACCCGTTGTCCAGTAGCTTTGCGATCTCCCTTTTCTCAACTATCGTTACAGGACGAGGAGAAGCTACGACGCGTCTGTAGCCTCTGCCTGTTTTGATGAAGTGGTATGGCCTATTCTTAGCCTGTTCCTCAGTATAGTAGGGGCCGATTGGCTTGGTCGGATTCTTGAAGGCATGATCATCCGGGTCCACTACGACATAAGTTATGACCGTAATGAACAAGTATCGCATATCCTCACTCAGCTTCATCAACTCGTTGTCGAGCGTGCACTCTATCATGTAACCTATCTGCCCCTGCGTCTGAGCTACACATATCTCAAGTGGCATCTGAGGAACCGCGTCAGTGGATTCTTGCTGAATCAGTATGTTGCCGACCTGTGGCCCATTCCCATGAGTGATTATAACCCTGTAGTTCCGGCAGAGCTGCGCGATCTGACCGATAGTAGCTCTCAAATTATCCAACTGTTCTTCCAATGTTCCCTTTTGCCCCTTCTTGACCATTGCATTGCCACCTAGCGCCACTAGCAGCTTCTTCATGCCGCCCCACTCGAATCCACTATCTTCTCCACAACTTTTCTCAATGTTTCTCCTCCCCCATCCGAGGCCTTAACGACAAGTTCCTAATCATTGGGCTATGCACTGGTCATAAAACTGAAATTGACAGAAAGGAAGAGATGCCATCCTCCTCCCGTCGTGGCAATATGCTGCTCCGCAGTCAAGTCGAAGTCAGAACGACATGATTGCCTTCTGCAGTTGAGGTGGATTCTGCGTATAAATCAGAAGCACAGCACTGCATCTGACTCCAATGCGAGGTCGTTCAGAGTTGCGGCGCCAACAACCTTTGTAGATTCCACGAAGTTTCCTCGCTCAAGTCCAAGCAGCATACAGCTTTGCTCGCAGACCATAAGCTTTACACCGGCGTTAACCGCCTGAGCGATGACTTCACTCAGGCTTGGAAAGGCCCCGAGTTTGATCTTCTCGGCCTCTCCTCTCTTGACCACGGTGACCCCCTTCATAACGAAGTATATACTTGCGTCAACGTCCATTGCCTTCGCAGTGCTTGCCAGAATGAAGGGCGCATATAGTCGTTCAGGTGTATCGATTCCGCTCGTCTGAACGAAAAGAATCTTCTTTCTTTCCTTGTCCATCTTTCTTCTCCACTTGATTGAGGCTAAGATCCTCCTCTTAAGGAGTCTGAGATGCCCACTGGACGCCTGCTAACTGGTTACGTTCAGGGGAGATCTGGCCATGTCAACTGAGAGTGTTGTAGGTGCCCTGAAGAATGCGATAAGCATAGTAGACAAATATGCAAAACGAATCTAACAGGCCTAGCTTCTCTCTGATACACGGCTTCAGCTGTGTTCTCAGTTCGACGAGATGCAGATCGAATGTACTAGGGAACGCCTTGTGCCTAGGTCTTGTAGAACCTTTTGGCCAGTCTCTTCATGAATCTTTTCGGAATCTTTCCCTTAGTCTCCTTTTCGATGAGTTCATACATGTCAGGTTGAGCCGCACAGAGATCTGTCAGAGTCAAGATTCCTATGAGACGTCCGTTCTGAGTGATGGGAAGCTTCTTGATGTTTCTACCGACCATGAACCTCGCAGCTTCGGCCGCATCCATGTCCGGTCTTCCGCATATCAGCGGTTTGGACATAATCATCTTGATCCGCGTCGCTTCAGCACTCCTACCTAAGGCAAGCACCCTCGACAGTAGGTCTCTCTCTGTGACTATGCCAACAGGTTTGCCTTGCTCTGTTACCACTAGGCTGCCTATCTCCTGCTGAGCCATCTTGCTTGCCGCGTCTTTCACTGATGCCTCTGAGTCTATCGAGATAACGTTTGCACTCATCAGATCTTTCACTATCAATTGGGCATCAAGTAGATAGGGCGCGTCACATACATATTAAGCATAGTCGAACTACCGCCTCGTCGTTTATGCGACCGGCTGTCCGCGCACTATTGCAATGCGCTTTCAGAGCCAACGCCTTCTCTCTCTGTGTTTCTCACTGCCCAATGTCACTGTACTTAACCGTCAAAATGGAACATCGATAAGCTTCATATCTACTGACTTCATTTTCACAGACCTAGGTGAACATGTTGAGCACGTTCGATCTGGCTCGGCAGCGTAGAACGATTAGACGCTTTCAAAAGAAACGTATTCCTTACAATATCTTGGAAAACTGCGTGGAAGCCGCCAGGTTGGCGCCGTCCGGAGCTAACATGCAACCATGCGAATACATAATTGTCGATGATGAGATCTTACTGCCTCAGGTTTTCTCAACTCTCAAATGGGCAGGCTACATTGCCCCGAAAGGAAATCCTCCTCCGGGCCAAGAACCTACAGCCTACATCGTAATCCTCATCAATCGTCAGAAAAGACCTCAGGGAGGAGACCATGATGCCGGAATCGTTTCGGCATACATATCTCTCGTTGCCTTTGAGAGAGGCCTAGGCTCATGTCTCATAGCCTCAGTTGACCGAGATCGGCTGCGTGAGATCCTGAAGTTACCCACTCATTGCGAGATAAACCTAGTTGTCGCTCTTGGTTACCCTAATGAAAGCCCAATAGTTGAAGACTTTCGCGACTCGATAAAATACTGGAAAGATGAACAGGGCACACTCCACGTTCCAAAGAGAAAGCTTGCCGACATTCTCCACCACAACCACTACTAGCAATCCGAGCATCTCCGAGCTAATGTTCGAACGTTACCGCACGCTAGGTTCTCAAATTTCGGTGTGCCCATGTAGCGGAGTTCTATCCAAGCCATACGCCAAGGACAACGAACTGATACCAGATAGCGAGGCTGACCATCGGAAAAAGCAGGATCGCCACCGCGATGATCAATCGGCTCCTCATCCTTGCGATGAACCAAACAGGTAGAATGAACGGAAGAAACCTCAAGAAGGACCAAACAGTTCCGAACGTGACCACAAAGAGGAAAAGTGACGCTGCATATGCGCCAAAGTCTCTGTCCACATCTGCCGAGGCGACAACCAAGACTCCGAAAAAGAAGAGAATTAGCAGCGACTGAATGACGACAAACATCGTTCCCAAATCTGGAGGCGCATTTTGACCGGGGTTGACCCACAACCCAACGATGAACCTGACTATACTGTTGATCCCAAAGGGCCAGCCCTTTTGCCAATGGCTCTGTGATGAACGATATGCGGCCCAGTCCCCAGTTGAATTGAACAGGTAGGCGTTCCATCCAAGAAAGGTGATGGAAGGAACGACTAATGTAATGAACGCGTCTTTCATCTTCTTTTCTCTGAATAGATGAACTGTTAATGGCAAGCAGATTAGCAAACCATAGATTTTCGTAACAGTTGCAATCATCGCAAAAGCTATCGCAGAGAGGTAATGCTTTCTCAGACAGAGAATCCAAGTTCCAAGGATGGCAACTGTGAAGAGAGATTCTGAATAGGCTACACTTGTGAAGAAGAACACTGGAGGAAAGAGCGCGAACAGTAGCGTTGCAACGGCAGCTTCACTCCTGCTCATGTAATGTTCTGCCAGAAACTGGAACATTGGAACAGCAAGAATGCCTAACACAAATGAAACCACGAAGGATGATATGAAGTACTCCCCAGTCAGTCCGCCAGCCACTCTGATCAGAAATGGATATGCCGGAAGGAATGCGTACGCAGGGTATGAGTAACCTGTCTTGGCGATTCTAATGTACCATGCGCTATCCCAACCGTGGAACAAGAAGGGCCAATCGGGCTTCGGCTGGATTCCCCACTCCGTCATCCAGAAAGTGGAAAATTCTGTGCCTCCATGGGTTGCTAAAGCGTAGACCACCAATGCCACCAGAAGCTTCAAGCAGAGAACAATACTGCATGGAACCAAGAAACGCCTCCTATTCTCATCTGATATCTGACTGGAAAGTCTTCGAAACGTTGTCCATGAGTAGGAATCAAACACTCTAATCACGCAGTCATCTCGCTTCAAACTGACATCGCTCTCTCAGAAAATAACAGTTTGCGAAAGTTTAACTGATAATGATCCTCAACATCGCAACAACACCAAGCCTATGAGGGGCAAATGCAGTGCGTACCTCATCTCTTGACAAGTCCGGCTCAGACCTGACCGACGAATACCTCTGGGCCGTTGACTCAAAAGGGCGGGTCTTAGGCAAGCGCTCCCGCATCAAATGCCACAAGCAAGGCATAATCCACCGCGCAGTACACGTGATAGTGCTTGATACTAGACACCGAATCTTCGTAAAGAAGCGAAGTCAATCAAAGGATATGTTTCCAAGCCAATGGGAGACAAGTGTTGGGGGCCACGTGAGATATGGGAACAATGCCAAGAAGACTGCAGCTAGAGAGGTCAAGGAGGAGCTCGGGGTCGTTGAACCCCTTCGCTATCTGGGAAGGTTTTCTTACAGAGGGAAGGAGGAGAAAGAGAACATTACGCTATTCTATGTTGTGACAAAGAAGAGGCTTAGGTTGAATAGGTCAGAGGCAACAAAAGGCGAGTATTTGACCATTCGTGAACTTGAGAAGTTTCTTTCAAGCAGAACATTCGTTGACGGAACTGAGCAAGAAATACAGATCGTGAAACAACTGCTCTCTAAGCTGAAGAAATCGCCGTGGAAAAGCGCTCAGACCGAAAGAGAATGCTATCGGATGAGTCGCATTGTGCGAAAAAGCAAGTACAAGCTATCCAGCACGAGGCTCCAAATCGTTTCACGATCCTTGTGACGAGTAACCTTTATTGATCGAAATCGCAGGCCCCCCATCAAACGCTAGCTGATGGTACAGAGGGAAAGCAGGTGAGCAAATCAGAAAACAATGAAGGACCTGCTGGACTGGGCTTTCAAAACGTCCTGAGATTGGGATATGTAAGTTTCTTCACGGACGTATCGACTGAAATGGTTTTGGGTGTGTTGCCGTTCTTCATTGTGAAAGAGCTAGGTGGAACCGCTGCCATCCTTGGGTTCATCGAAGGCATCGCAGAAGCTGTCAACTACGCTTTCAGAGTCTTCGCGGGAGTTGTGACCGACAAGATTGGTAGACGGAAGCCGCTTGTGCTTCTTGGCTATGGGCTGTCCTCAGTTGCCAAACCGCTTTTCGCAGTCTCAGGGTCTTGGAGTCACGCTCTAGCCGTAAGAGTCACTGACAGAGCTGGAAAGGGAATCCGAACGTCGCCGAGAGATGCCCTGATCAGCGACTCAGCTGCAAAGTCAGAGGCGGGAAAGGCGTTTGGTCTTCACCGTTCGCTCGATCAAATCGGCGCCATCCTCGGGCCCCTTATGGCCTTCGTCATAATTCCGGTTATTGGAATGCGTGGAGTGTTCTGGTTTTCCTTTGTCCCTGCCGCAGTTGCCCTACTGATATTACTCTTCTTTGTGCGTGACACGAAAGGATCGGTTAAGCAGAGAAGTGTCTTCGAGAATGCGAGAGAAGTGTTGAATCGTGAGTTCATTTTTCTGCTTGTGGCTCTAGGCATTTTTGCCACTGGAGCCTACAACTTCTCATTCATCCTCTTGAGGGCTGGATCTCTAGGTGTTCAAGAGAGTCACATCCCCCTAGTCTATGCGTCTCTCAATGTCGCCACCGTCATACTTGGCTTGCCCGCAGGAATGTTAGCAGACAAGATTGGAAAGCTGCCAGTTCTTGCACTCAGCTACGTGGTCTTTCTTGGCACATCAGCAGGAGGATTCATACTTACCGGAAATCCTCTCTACGGATTCCTAATAGCCTTACTCTTCGGAAGCTATCTCGGGATGGCTGAAACTGTTCAGCGTGCCATAATCCCAGACTTCACGAAGCCCGACCTCAAGGGAACCGCCTATGCTCTCTACTATACTCTTATTGGCGTATGCTCAATAGCTGCAAACTCAATATTCGGGGTGCTCTGGGGCAGCTTGGGTCCGGCGACAGCATTTCAATATAGCGCTCTTACAACAACAGCCGGGGTGGTAGCTTTGGTTACAATTATGCCGAAAGGAAATCCGTCAGGGTCTTAGGTGGGATCGCAGAGCTTTCACTGAAGTTCCCTGCAACTCGATCTCAGCCAGTCTTTGATCGGCGGGAATCAACTCGATGTTCAGCTGAAGAATCATCGCCTAGGCTCGCCGATGGTTGTCTGAGAATCTCGTAGATCCAGAAGACGGCCAGAATCACTGAAAAAGATAAGAGAACCAACAGGTCACTCGGCCTAAATGATCTCGTCGAGATCATTCGCTCCTCTTTCTCGATTCTTTCTCCCGTAATCGGGTTGAGTAATGTTTCGACAGGCGCATAGTCATCGGTCAAGACTATGTGACTGACCATGACCCACTCACTTTCAACCAAGGTTCCAGCATATTCATGGAAATCAGCAATCCTGATAATCTCGGTCGCTTGTGTCTTTGCGACCAGTTCTCCCTTGGAATATCGATTCGGTGCCCTCGTGGCTACGAGCGCCAAGTTCTGAACCGTTCCGTACTCCTTGGCACCTTGGCCGGTGTATCCTCCTGCCTGAAACACGTAGATGTTGCTGAAGACTCGCATGATTGTGTTGCACTCAGCCTTGAACAGTTCCGAGTATGGGCCAGTCAGAGAGGAGATCAGGTTTGAAACAACTACACCATTGAATTTGAGGTCCGCATTTACCTCTCTGAAGAACTCCACAGTCATCAAATGAAAGGGAACATAGGTTCGGGAATACGCATCGAGCACAATGAGATCGTACTTTTTCTCGGATCTCACTAGGTACATTCGTCCGTCCTCATTGAATATTCTTAGGCGAGGGTTCTGCTTGACATTGAAATATTGTTTAGCAGCCTCGATGACTTCATCATCTATCTCTACAACATCTACGTTGACATGAGGGTAGTCTGTGAGAAACCTCTTAGGGCCTGAGAAGCCTCCGCCACCAATAAACAAGACATCGGTAATGTCGGGGTTGAACACAAAGCCCATGTGAAAGTAGTAGTTGTAGGGATAGACAATTCTCTCCGGGTCGTTCAGATCCATGGCACTGTGGAAATGGTCATCCAGCAGCATTGTCCGAACTTTTCCGCCATGAAAAGGATCAACTCCCTCCAAAATAACCAAGTGGTGGTATAGAGTTTCCTTCTCCAGAACCACATCGTTCAAAGTCAGCTTGAACATCACTACACTCGGGCTTATCGACGTAGGAGGAGCCAGAAGAGTAGACAAGACCAAGAAAACTATCAGCAAGACTTGAGCCTTCCCTCTAAGTCCGAAGAGTGAGAGCCCAACGAGTATCACACCCAGAAGCTGGAGGATTCTGATTATTCCTATTTCTGGAATAAGAACAAAGGCAGTGACAAATGTGCCAAGAATACTGCCCGCTGTCGAAAGCGAGTACAGCTTGCCCGCCACATTGCCGAGATCAGATATGTTCTTCGCAGCGAGTCTTATTGCGTAGGGGGATACCGTACCAAGAAGGAAACTGGGCATTGTTAGAATCGCCGCTGAAGCCATAAGTGGCGAATATCTTTCTCCGAGATTCAGAGAAATTGTGAGATCAAAGGCGACCGGTGTGATCACAGGAATTAGAAGCACAAAGACACCGGATGTCAGGATTATTAGACAAAAGGTTCCAAAATCAGGCCTCTTGTCAGCGACCTTTCCTCCAGCATAGTAGCCCGCAGACAAAGCAGTCAGCACGATTCCTATGATGCTGCCCCACACGAAAATGGTGCTGCCAAAATAAGGCGCTAGAATACGGCTCCCCACCATCTCCAAAGCCATGACAACGGCTCCGCATACGAAGACCTGAAGCTTCAGCCTATGTTCCACGTTCATGCCTCTCATCCTCTGGACCGATCTTCCTCGCATTAGTGAATGCGTATCTTGCTGGATGACGACCTTCGGTGTCTTTCTTTATCAACCTTGACTTTAGATCGTTCCTTTGCAGAAGCCACCTGTTAAATATCATGTCGACGACATCTGTCGCGACGGAACATGGATTATGATCTAGTGATTAGAGACGGCCGCATACTGGACGGAACTGGAAATCCTTGGTTTCGAGCAGATATTGGCATTAAAGCTGGAAAGGTCAGCTTCCTAGGACATATCGCCGGACAGATAGAGTCAAGTGAACTCATATCTGCACGCGGTCTAGTCGTCTGTCCCGGTTTTGTCGACATCCATTCGCATTCGGATAGGACTCTCATATTTCAACCCAAGGCGACCAGCAGCCTGCTTCAAGGAATCACTACTCAGGCAATTGGAAATTGCGGTTCGTCTATGGCTCCGATAACCGCCAAGAACCAACGTCAGATGGCCAGGAGATTCACAGCCAGTGGCGACAGGAAGGTTAGAGTTTCCTGGAAAACCATGGAAGAGTACCTTGCAAGACTGGGAAGACAAGGTATCGGAGAAAACGTTGCACCGTTTGTTGGTCACGGCACCATAAGGTCAGCTGTGCTGGGGCCCGAAGACGAGGGAGGAGAGAAGGTAGATCTCTCAGATCGAGAGATCCATCGAATGGAGAGCCTGCTCGATCAGGCGATGCATGAAGGTGCAATGGGCCTAAGCACTGGGCTTACGTATCCTCCAGGCAGAAACGCAACAACCGAGGAAGTAGTGAGACTGTGCAAGGTTGTCGCCAAGCACGGAGGAATCTATCTGACTCACATTAGAAATGAAGGAGACTATGTCGTCGAGGCTGTACTGGAGGCCATCGCGATCAATGAGCGATCAGCAGTTCCCGTCAACATTGCTCATCACAAGGCCTGGGGGAAGAGAAACTGGGGTAAAGTGAAGAAGACGCTGAAGCTCATGGAGAAGGCACGGGAAAGAGGATCAGAAGTAACCTGCGATGTTTACCCATACGATCGGGCCGGGGTCTCTCTACTGTTAAGACGGATTTTCGCGTCCAGAGAAGAGGTAGATCTGAAGCAACTTCTCAGAAGACTTGCGGATCCCATTCAATCTGAAGGAATACGAGAAGAAATGGTGAAGAGAGTCGCAGTAGATGGAGAGAAAGTTGATCAAAGAAGGAAGCAACTGCGACGAAGAGGCGTAGTATCCCCGAGGTTTGAATTTCCAGGGACTGCCGTAGTGGTTCATTCCAAGAGTCGGCCGGATTTGCTTGGAAAGAATCTTAAAGAAATAGCAAGGCTAGCCAAAAAGGACTGGTTTTCTGCGGCAAGAGATCTAGTGATTGCAGACAGAGGCGAAACAAGGATGGCCGGATACATGTGTGAGGAAGATGTGGAGACAGTGATTGCAAACCCGATTTCAATGATCTCCACAGATTGCTCTTCCCATGAGACCCCACCGGACAACAGAACCGCTGCAACTCATCCAAGAACCTATGGAACCTACCCCAGACTGCTCAGAAGATACGTGATGGATCGAAAGATCCTCTCTCTAGCTCAGGCCATAAGAAAGATCACTTCTTATCCGGCAACAGTTCTCAAACAAATAGACAGAGGCCTCATACGACAGGGAATGTGGGCAGACATAGTGATTTTCGACGAAAACCGGATCCGCGACCGCTCGACCTTCGCTCAACCGACATTGC